>DATBBH010000144.1:0-5389 GCA_036271075.1 Gaiellaceae bacterium
CGACGGCCGGCTCCGGGATCAACTGCTGGTTGAAGATGCCGGTCGTGAACGGCTTCATCTGCGCGATCGGCACGTTGATGTAGGGCTTGATCCACGTGTTCGCGAGGTCGTACTGCGTCTTGTTGAACACGGGCAACGCCGGAACGCCCACCGGCTGCTTGTTCGCGACGAGGGTCCGCGCGTTTCGGATCGCCTGCGACTTCGTGATCAGCGGCTCCTCGTAGTAGAAGTCGATCCACTTGAGCGCGGCCGCCTTCTCGGCCGAGTTCGCCTTCGGCTTCACCGCAACGAGGGTGCCGCCGCCCAGCACGCCCGCGTTCTTGTTCTTGGCAAGCGGTAGTGCCGCGAGCCCGTAGATCGACGGGTCGATGTTCGACGCCTGCACGAGGTTCGTGTAGACGTCCGAGCCGCTGATGTACATCCCGACGGTGCCCGCCGCGAACGCCTGGTTGATATCGCTCCAGCCGTAGTCGAAGTTGGAGCCCATCGAGTTGTCCGTCCAGCGCATGTGCTTCAGGAGGTTCAGTGCGGCGACGGTCTGCGGGTTGTTCAATGTTGCGACCGCGTGCGAGCCGGCGCCCTTCTCCATGCGGCCACCGAGCGCGTACACGAGCGTCGTGAGGATCCAACCTGCGGTGTTGTCGTCCTTCGCCATCTGGACGTAGCCGGCCTTGCCGGTCTTCTGCGCGATCTTGAGCGCGTCGGACTGAAGCTGCGCCCACGTGGTCGGCGGCTTGTTCGGGTCGAGCCCGGCCTGTGCGAACAGCTTGCGGTTGTAGTGCAGGGCCTGCGCGTAAGCGGCAGTCGGAAGTGCGACGATCTGCTTCTTGGCGTCGGTGCCCTCGGCCAGGACCGCGGGGTTGAACTTCGAGTAGTAGGGCAGAGCCTTCACGCCTGCCGTGAGGTCGGCGAGCTGGCCGTTGTCACCGAGCGTGCGGGCGTCGGTGAACGGCACCGTGAAGACCGTCGGCAGCGTGCCGGCGGCGAGCTTGGCGGCGAACGTCGGGCCGGTCCACTGGTACTCGACCGACTTCACCTTGATCGACGGGTTCGCCTTCTGGAACTCCGCGACTTGTGCGTTGAACTGCTGCACCGCTGCGGGCGTCGATCCCGGGATCAGCGACGCGACACTGATGGTGACCGACTTCGTCGTCGATCCCACGGCGGCTGCGGTCGCGCCTACGGCCAGCAGGCCCGCGACGGCCACGGCCGTGGCAATACGAATGGACTTCATCGTCATTCCTTTCCTCGACCTATTCGGTGCGGGTTTCCGTTCGTGATGGGGCCTGATCCGCGGACTGGCGAAGCCAGACCGTCGTGTCCTCTGGGACGGCACCTCCTTCAAGCTTGTTGGACGCAATGAGGACGTCGGCGCCGGCGGGCACGGGAATCGGCCCCGGGCCGAAGTTGACGACACAGGTGAAGTGCGGCCCGCGTTCGAACGCGAGCACACCGGCGGAGGACGGGAGCCACGTGATCGTCGACTCCTCGCCCCACGGCGCCTCGCGCCGCATGCGCAGCCCGGTGCGATAGAGATTGAGCATCGAGTCGGGGTCGTTGCTCTCGGCCTCGACCGTGAGCTGGGCCCAGTCGTCGGGCTGGTCGAGCCACGGCGACGTTCCGTCGGCGCTGAAGGCGTACGGCGGGCGCTCGCCCGCCCAGGGGATCGGCACCCGGCAACCGTCGCGGCCGGGATCAACGCCGCCCGAGCGGAGCCACATCGGGTCCTCGCGCCGCTCGTCCGGGATGTCCTCGACCTCGGGGAGACCGAGCTCCTCGCCCTGGTAGACGTACATCGACCCGGGCAGTGCCATAGAGAGCAGCGCGGCGGCACGCGCACGGCGTGTGCCGCGCGCGAGATCGGTGGGCGTGCCCACCCGCTTCGTCTCGAACGAGAACGCGGTGTCGTCGCGCCCGTAACGCGTCACGGGCCGCGTGACGTCGTGGTTCGAGATGACCCACGTCGTCGGCGCATCGACCGGCGCATGCGCGTCGAGCGCCGACTCGATCGAGGCGCGCATGCGCGCTGGGTCCCAGGGGCACGAGAGGAAGTCGAAGTTGAAGGCTGTGTGCAGCTCGTCGGGGCGCAGATAGCGGGCGAGACGCTCGGCGTCCGGCAGCCAGATCTCACCGACGAGCACGCGCGGCTCGGCATAGCCGTTCGCTACCGCCCGCCAGCCGCGGTAGATCTCGTGCAGCTGGTCGCGGTCCATGTAGGGGTGCTGGCCCGGCGCGGGATCCGCCTGCTCTTCGCCAAGCTCCGGGTCCTTGACGAGGAGCGCTGCCGAGTCGATGCGCACGCCGGCTACACCGCGGTCGAACCAGAAACGCAGCACGTCCTCATGCTCCGCCCACACGTCGGGATGCGTCCAGTTGAGGTCCGGCTGCTCGGGTGCGAAGAGGTGCAGGTACCACTCGCCGTCGTCGACCCGTGTCCACGCAGGCCCGCCGAAGATCGACTGCCAGCCGTTCGGCGGGGTCGCACCATTCTCGCCTTGGCCCTGACGGAACCAGAAGCGGGCGCGCTCGGGCGATCCCGGTCCTGCGGCGAGCGCCTGCCGAAACCACGGATGCTCGCTCGACACGTGGTTGGGGACGACATCGACGATCGTGCGGATCCCGAGGTCTCGGGCGGCCGCGATCAGCTGCTCGGCCTCCTCGAGCGTCCCGAAAACGGGATCGATCGCCCGGTAGTCGATGATGTCGTAGCCGTTGTCGGCGAGGGGCGACGGGTACCACGGATTGAACCAGAGCGCGTCGACACCGAGCTCCTGCAGGTACGGCAGCTGTGCGCGGACCCCGGCGAGGTCGCCCGTGCCGTCACCGTTGCCGTCGGCGAAGCTCCGAACGTAGACCTGGTAGACGACGGCGTCGCGCCACCAGGGCTGCTCGGAACGATCGGCCCCCTCGGCGGCCGGGCGGGACTTCGCCTCGGTGGGGGCGTCGACCGCGCTGATCGTCTCGACCTGCGTCACGTCGGGTGACGTTGCCACAACTCCGACACAATTGCAAGAACTCGACAATAATTCGCAAGTTTCCGACCGATTGCGGCAAACTTGCGTAGTGGGTTCTTACCTGCGCGCGCCTGCTAGCGGGCCAGAACGGCGACCGGCGCGTTCGCGGTTGAGCCACGCGCGACGATCTCGGGCTCGAAGAAGAGCTCCTCCGCCGAGACGGACGAGCCCTCGATCTGCCCGACGAGGAGCTCGACCGCAGCCCGGCCGATCGCCTCGATCGGCTGCCGGACGGTCGTCAGGGGCGGGTCGGTGCAGCTCATGAAGGCCGAGTCGTCGTAGCCCACAACCGAGAGGTCAGCCGGCACGGAGAGCCCTGCGCGCCTGGCCGCGCGGATGGCGCCGAGCGCCAGCGGATCGGAGGCGCAGACGATGCCCGTGACGCCGCGCGCGATCAGCTTCGTGGCTGCGGCGTGCCCGCCCTCGAGTGAGAATCGCGTCCGTTCGACGAAGTCGTCGGCGAGCTGCGAGCCCGTGCGCTTCGTGACCGCTTCGAGGGCCGCGAGCTTGCGACGCGAGGGCACGTGGTCGCGCGGCCCGAGGATCAGCCCGATGCGCTCGTGGCCAAGGGAGGCAAGGTGTGCGTACGCCTGCTCCATGGCGACCGCGTCGTCAGTGGACACGCGTGGGAAGTCGAGGTGGTCGGCAGCCGCATTCACCAGCACGACCGGCAGTCGGAGCTGCAGCAGGCGCGTGTAGTGCTCGTGCGGCGCGTCGGCCTCGGCGTACTGGCCGCCCGCGAAGATCATCCCGGAGACCTGGCGCTCCAGCAGCATCTCGACGTATTCCGCCTCCGACATGCTCCCAGTGCGGGTGCAGAGAACCGCGTTGAAGCCACGCTGGGCGAGCGCGCCCGCCACCACCTCGGCCACGGCGGGGAAGATCGGGTTCTGCAGCTCCGGCACGACGAGGCCGACCATGCGAGCCTTGCGGCCGCGCAGGTGCGTCGGGCGCTCGTAGCCGATCACGTCGAGCGCGGTCAGCACCGCCGCCCTGGTCGCGTCGGAAATGCCGGGCCGCCCGTTGAGCACGCGACTCACGGTCGCCTCGCTGACGCCGGCCTGCTTCGCGACGTCTGCCAGCTTGCGGGCCACGTCGCAAGATTACGTCAAGATGCTGCAAGCGAGTGGAAAATCGTGACTGCGGAGCTCGGCCAGGCGCTAGACGCGCCGCCGCCATCTGGCGAAGACGTCGTCGAGCTCGGGCCGCTTGCCGTGCGGGACGAGGACGAACAGAACGTCTCCGGGCTCGATCAGGGTGCTTCCGCGCGGTGGGACTGCCTCGTCGCCGCGGACCACGACGACGACCAGCGACTCACGCGGGAGCCCGAGCTCCCGGACGGCGGCCCCGGCGATCGCGTGGTCGTGCGAGACGACGAACTCCTCCAGTTCGAGGGTGTGCCCGGCGCGTGTGAGCTCGAGTGGGGGTTGCGCCGGGCCTGGAGCCGTCAGGAGGCCAAGTCGTTTGGCGACCCATTCGAGAGTCGTGCCCTGGAGCACCGCCGAGACGAGCACCACAAAGAAGACAGCGTTGAAGATCGTGTCGGCGGTTCGAAGATGCGACGAGAGCACGAAGGTTCCCAGGACGATCGGAACGGCGCCCCGCAACCCAGCCCACCCGAGCAGCAGCCGCTCGGGCTGCGAGAAGCGGAGACGCGCAGTCGAGAGCCAAACCGCCGCGGGTCGCGCGATGAAGATCAGACCTGCGGCGAGACCGAGCCCGGCAAGCGCAACCTCCGGCAGATGAGACGGAAAGACGAGCAGCCCGAGCACGATGAAGAGGGCAACCTGCGCGACATAGGCAACTCCCTCGTGGAAGGCCACGAGTTGCCCTCTGTAGCGGGACGGCGTCGAGCCGACAGCGAGACCGACGAGGTAGACGGCGAGGAAGCCGCTGCCGTGCACGACATCGGCGGCGCCGAAGGCGAGCGCCGCGGTGGCGGCTGATGCGACGGGAACGAACGCGCCGATCGCAGCAGGGATTCGGGCGAACAGCCAGGCTGCCGCCGCCCCTACGACGACACCGAAGAGCAGGCCGAGACCGATCTGCCGGATCACGAGCAGCGTGAGGTCGCTCAGGCCGTAGTCCGGGCGTTCGATCCACGCGATCAGCCCGAGCGTCAGGGCGATCGCAACTGGATCGTTGCCCCCGGATTCGGCTTCGAGGGCTCGGGCGACTCTCCGCCGCAATCGGGTGTGTCGGAGCGTGGCAAAGACCGCGGCCGCGTCGGTTGAAGCGACCACCGAGCCCAGCAGGAACGCCTCGGACCAGGACAGGTTGAAGAGCAGGTGCGCGATCGCGCCGGTGATCGCGGCCGTGACGACGACCCCGACCGTCGAGAGAAGAACAGCAGGCGCAACGACCGCGCGCAGCCG
>DATBBH010000145.1:0-12484 GCA_036271075.1 Gaiellaceae bacterium
GATGGGGCCTTTGATCACGCGCGAGCACCGCGACAAGGTCGCGTCGTACATCGGCGCCGACGAGGGCGCGACCGTCGTCGTCGACGGCCGCGACGGCGCGCCCGACGACGGTTTCTTCCTGGCGCCGACGCTGATCGACGACGTCGAGCCCGGCATGAAGGCCTACGAGGACGAGATCTTCGGACCCGTCTTGAGCGTCACGCGCGTCTCGACCTACGACGAGGCCGTGCGGCTCGTGAACGAGAACCCCTACGGAAACGGGACGGCGATCTTCACCCGCGACGGCGGCGCCGCGCGCCAGTTCCAGTTCGAGGTGCAGGCCGGCATGGTCGGGATCAACGTTCCGATCCCGGTGCCGGTGGCGTACTACTCGTTCGGCGGCTGGAAGGCGTCCCTGTTCGGCGACCGCCACATCTACGGCCCTGAGGGGATCGACTTCTACACCCGCTCGAAGGTCGTCACGTCGCGCTGGCCCGATCCGGCCACCTCACAGGTCGACCTCGGGTTCCCCCAGACGCGCTAGCCGGGAGCAGCCGCGAGCGCCGCGGGCTTCAGCTCCTCTCCGAACTTCGCGCGCTTGATGAACTGCCCGCTGCCGGGCTTCGCGACGAGCGTGTCGTTCTCGACGAGCACGTTGCCCCGGAGCAGGACCACCTCGGGTGAGCCTTGCACTTCGGTGCCCTCGAACAGGTTGTAGTCCGAGCGCGAATGATGCGTCGCCGCCGAGATCGTCACCTTCTGCTCCGGGTCGAACACCACGACGTCCGCGTCCGAGCCGACGGCGAGCGTGCCCTTGCGCGGGTAGAGGCCGAACAGCTTCGCCGGGTTGGTGCACAGCAGCTCAACCATCCGGTTCAGCGAGATGCGCCCCTCGCGCACGCCGAAGTGATGGATCATCTGCAGCCGGTTCTCGAGTCCCGGGCCGCCGTTCGGGATCTGCCGGAAGTCGTCGAGCCCCGCGTCCTTCTGGCCCTTGAACAGGTAGGCGCAGTGGTCGGTCGAGATCGCTTGCAGCACGTTCGTCCGCACCGCGTTCCAAAGGATCTCCTGGTTGTCCTTCGCGCGAGGCGGCGGCGTATAGACGTACTTCGCGCCTTCGAAGTCGGGCCGGTCGAGGAATGACTGGTCGATGAAGAAGTACTGCGTGCAAGTCTCGCCGAACACGTTCCAGCCCTTCTCCCGGGCGATCGCGATCGGCTCGGCCGACTCCTTGCACGAGACGTGGACGACATAGAGCGGGGAGCCGGCGACGCGCGCGAGCTGGATGGCGCGGTTTGTCGCCTCGCCCTCGAGCTCGGGCGGCCTCGTCAGGGCGTGGTAGCGCGGTGTCGTGTTCCCCGCGGCGACGGCTTCGCTCATGAGGACCTCGATCGCGTCTCCGTTCTCGGCGTGCACCATCACGAGCGCGCCGGTCTCGGCGGCGACCTGCATCGTCTTGAACAGCGTCTCGTCGTCGACCATCAGTGAGTCCTTGTACGCCATGAAGAGCTTGTAGGAGGTGACGCCGTGCTCCTCCGGCAGCCGCGCGAGCTCTTCGAGCGTGCCGCCCTCGCGCAGATCGGTCACTGCGATGTGGAAGCCGTTGTCGATCAGCGCCTTGCCTTCGCGTTTTGCGTGCCACGCCTCGAGGGCCGCCTCGAACGTCTGCCCCTTGCCCTGGATGCAGAAGTCGACATGCGTCGTCGTCCCACCGAAGGCAGCAGCTGTGTGACCCGATTCGAAGTCGTCGATGGTCGTCTCGCCGCGCCACGGCATCTCCAGATGCGTGTGCGGGTCGACGGCGCCCGGCAGCACGTACTTCCCGGCTGCGTCGATCACCTTGTCGGCGGCGAGGTCGAGCGACTCGCCGATCAGGGAGATTCGCTCGCCCTCGATGAAGATGTCGGCGACGTAGTCGTCCGCCGCGGTGATGACTCGCCCACCCTTGATCAGCACGGACATGCTCTTCGCTCCTTTCGCTCGCTCACCAGCTCCCGACCTGGTTCGCCCGCGCGGGCGAACCAGGTACGAGAGCCTCACGCTACTTACTTGCCGCCTGCCGTCAGCTTGACGACGATCGGCTTCCAGCTCGATCCATTCACGTCGGCGCCCCCGGCCTTCAGGCTCGCGACGGCCTTCGCCGCGAGGTCGGTGCGATAGGCGCCGGACGGCGCCTTCTTGATCACGCCGAACTGCTTCGAGATCGCGGCCGTCTGCGTGAACGCCGCCTTGTTCATGATCCCGATCCCGGCCGCGGCCGACGGCCAGACGAGCTTGTTGATCTCGTTCATCATCCACGTCTGGTGGCCCTTCGGCAGGGTCGGCCCTTCCTTCAGGGTCATCGAGACGCAGTCGGCCTGATGGTCACGACAGTAGATCCAGCCCTTGAGCGATGCGGCGATGAACTTGACCGCGATCGCCTGGTTGGCTGAGCTGTTCAGCCACTTCCCGGTCGAGAAGAGCCCGTCCTCCAGCATGCCGGTCCCGACGTTCTGCATCTTGATCACGTTCAGGTCGGACGGCTGGTAGAGCTTGCCGGTCGCCGGGTTCTTCGACTCGAGGACCTGCGCGAGCTCGTTGTAGGTCATTGCCGACGCTGAATCGACCTGATGGTTCAGGAAGAGATCCATCGTGAACGGCTGCTGCACGATCGTCACGCCCTTGTTCTGGGCGGGGTTCATGCCGTTCTTCGTCAGCGCCGCGAACAGCTCGTACTGGTTGCCGCCGAGCCAGTTCGCAACCTTCTTGTCCTTCATCTTCGCGATCGTGTTGATCCCGCTCGACTTCCAGGTCAGCTGTGTCATCCCCGACCGCGCGAAGACCTGCGCGACGTTGACGAGGTCGGTGCCCTTGTCGCGGGCCGCGAGCAGGCTCGGCAGCCAGTCGACGCCGAACTGCGCCTGACCCGAGGCCACGACCTGCTCTGGGATGATGTTCGGGCCGCCGTTCTTCAACGTCACGTTCAGGCCGGCGGCCTTGTAGAAGCCCTTCAGGCTCGCCGCGTAGTAGCCGGCGAACTGCGCCTGTGGCACCCACTTGAGCTGCAACGTGATGTTCGTCAGCTTCGGCGCGGCTGACGCTCTCGTCGAAGCGCCGACGACGGCGGCGATCGACAACACCGCTACCAGCAGCACGCTCGCGAGCCAGCGTTTTCTCATCCGGGTCCCTCCTTGGGTGTCTTTGATGGTCTGGGGGCGATTCTGAACCGATCCGTGTCTGTTTACGAGTCGCGGTATTCCGGCGCCCAGTTGACGACCACGCGCTCCGTTGCGACGACTGCCGCGTAGAGGGCCAGGCCGAGCAGGGAGGCGACGAGGATCCCTGCCCAGGCGCGTTCGAAGTTGAAGATGTTCGCGTCGGAGTTGATCAGGACGCCAAGGGCGTTGAAGGAGCCGCCGAAGTACTCGCCGACGATCGCTCCGATCATCGCGAGGACGCTTGCCACCTTGAGCGCCGTGAAGACGAACGGGAGCGCGGTCGGCACGCGCACGCGACGCCAGATCTCGAGGTCGCTGCTGGCGTACGAGCGCATCAGCTCGATCTGGCGCGGGCTTGCGCTCTGCAGCCCGCGCAACGTGTTCACCATCACGGGCAGGAAGCAAAGCACGCCAGCGATCGCCATCTTCGAATGCGGCGAGAGGGGGTTGAACCAAACGTCGAAGATCGGTGCGAACGCGATGATCGGGACGGCGTTGGCGGCGATCGCGAGCGGGAGGATGGCTACGCCGATCACCTTGAAGCGCCCGATCACGGTGGCGGTCGCCATGCCGAGCAGCGAGCCGACGACGAAACCGCCGAGTGCTTCCTTGAACGTGTACCAGCCGGCCGGCCAGAGCGTGTGGCGCTCGGTCCAGAAGCTCGAGATGATCGCGCCCGGCGTGGGCAGCAGGAACTGCTGGATGTTGAAGGCGCGAATCGCGAGGTCCCAGATGGCGATCGCACTCACGAAGACGACGATCGCGGGCAGCCATTCGAGCGAGCGCCGGGGACTCATTCGGCAGCCTCCCGCAGCAATTGCTCTTCCTCGGGCAGCAGGTGCTCCCCGCGCAGGCGCAGCAGTTCGCGCACCTGCGTGACGAGCTCGAAGAACCGTGGCTCCTCACGCGTCTCGGCCGTGCGCGGCGACGGCAGGTCGATCTCGACAAGGCCCGCGATCCGGCCCGGGCGCGGGCTCATCACGACGACGCGCGTCGAGAGGAAGACCGCCTCGGAGATCGAGTGCGTGACGAACACGACCGTCGACGCGAGGTGCTGCCAGATGGCGAGCAGCTCGAGGTTGAGGCGCTCTCTGGTCATCTCGTCGAGCGCACCGAACGGCTCGTCCATCAGCAGGAGCGCGGGCTCGAAGGCGAAAGCGCGTGCAATGGCGACGCGCTGCTGCATGCCGCCGGAAAGCTGCCAGGGGTGGTGGTCGCCGAACTGCTGGAGCTCGACGAGCTCGAGCATCTCTTCGACGCGCGCCTTGCGACGCGCGCGGTCCCAGCCGAGGAGCTCGAGAGGCAGCGCGATGTTCTTGCTGACCGTCCGCCATTCGAAGAGCACGGCGTCCTGAAAGACGATTCCGTAGTCGTGGTCGGAGCGCGCCTGTCGCGCCGGCTTGCCGTTGATCGTGACCGTGCCCGCCGTCGGATCGATCAGATCGCCGATCACGCGCAGGAGCGTCGACTTGCCGCAGCCGGACGGTCCGATCAGTGACACGAACTCCTGCGGCGCGAGTGTCAGGTCGATGTCCTGCAGCGCGACGACGTTGCCGCGCGGAAAGATCTTGGACACACCTTCGACGCGGACGACCGGCTCGTGCGTGCTCACGTTGGCACCTCCGGCGCGCGATGGACGATCACTTTCTCTGCCGCGACCACGGTGACGAAGAAGATGATTCCGAGCGCGGCCGCGACGATGTTCGTCGCCCACAGCTCTTGCGGCTCGATCGAGTAGTACTGATTGAAGTTGATGATCGCGCCGCCGAGGCCCGACTGCAGGCCGGAAGGAAGCTCGCCGATGATCGCACCGACGACGCAGGCGGTGGCGGCGATGCGCAGTGCCGAGAAGACATACGGGAGCGACGTCGGCACGCGGAGCTTCCACAGCACGGTCCACCGGCTCGCCGCGTAGGTGCGCATCAGGTCGAGGGCACGCGCATCGGCGGACTGGAGCCCGCGCAGCGTGTTGATCACGACGGGGAAGAAGGTCAGGTACGCGGCGATCACGGCGACGGCGCCCCAGCCCTGCAGGTTCGACGGCAGTTTGGGATTCACCCAGACGACGACCATCGGTGCGATTGCGAGGATCGGAATCGTCTGGCTCGCGACGATGTAGGGGAGGAAGCCGCGTTGCAGCGTTCGCGAATGGACGAGGGCAACGCCGAGCGTAAAGCCGATCACGGCTCCGAGGGCGAAGCCGACTGCCGCTTCCTTCGCCGTGAACAGTGCCTTGTGCAGCAGCACGGTGATCAGCGGCGGCTGGTTGACCTGCGCCGGCTGTCCGAACGCCTTGGCGATCGTCCACACGTGCGGCATCGACGTGTCGGTGACGACGAACGGCCACGTCCAGCCCGCCGACGTCCAGACCCACCGGTAGACCTCCCAGAAGACGAGCAGCGCGGCGAGGAGCGCGAGCACGGCGAGCGAGCGGCCGGCCGCCCGCCTGACGGATGCGTTCGTCACAGCCGTGGTCTTATCACGGTTTAGGATCGGTGTCGTGGCACTTGAAACCTCGCGCACGGTCGCGGAACTCGAGGAGCTGCGTGCGCTCACCGGCGACGAAAACGGCGCTCAGCGCGTCGCGTGGACGGACACTTGGGAGGAGGCACGGGGGTTCCTCCGCGCGAAGCTCGAGGGCACCGGCGCGGTCGAGGAGATCGACGAGGCGGGGAACCAGTGGTTCACGGTGCGAGGTGCATCGGACAAGGCACTGCTGATCGGCGGGCACATGGACTCGGTGCCGAACGGCGGTTGGCTGGACGGCTGCCTCAACGTCATGGCGGGGGTCGAGGTGCTGCGGCGGATCGCAGGGGAGGGCGAGCCGCCGGTGATGGTGCGGCTTGTTTCCTGGGCCGACGAGGAGGGCGCACGCTTCGGTCGCTCACTCTTCGGGTCGTCGGCCGCGGCCGGCTCGATGCACGACCAGGATGAGCTGCGGGCGCTGACGGATCGCGACGGCGTGGCGCTACCGGACGCACTGCGCGCGCATGGCGTCGACCTCGACGGTGCCCTGGCTGCGCGCTCGCAGCTCGAGAACGCAGCTGCGTACCTAGAGCTGCACATCGAGCAAGGCCCCGTGCTCGAGGCGCTGGACCTCCCGCTCGGCGTCGTGTTGGGGACGTTCGGGGTCGAGCGATCGCGCGTCACCTGGCGTGGTCAGGCGGCGCATGCAGGCTCGACGCCGATGGACAAGCGACGCGACGCACTTGCCGGCGCGGCGAAGCTCGCGCTCTGCATTCGTAAGATCGCAGCCGAGGTCGGGAACGGCGCGGTCTGCACGTCGGGCGGCGTCGTCACGAAGCCGGGGATTGTCACGTCCGTCGTCGAGACCGCCGAGCAGTTGCTCGATCAGCGCCATCTCGAAGCGGATTCGCTCGCTCGGATGCTCCAGATGGCGAAGGACGCGGCGAATCGGTTCGCCGTCGAGGAGAACATCGACGTCGAGTGGGAGCGGATCTGGAACATCGAGCCGATCCTGTTCGACGAGACGCTGATCGGCTTTGCCGACGAGGCGGTCCGCGAGGTCGCGGGAACGTCGCACCGGCTCCCGTCGGGGCCGCTCCACGACGCGGCGGAGGTCTCGCGCGCGGGCATCCCCACGGTGATGCTGTTCGTGCAGAGCCTGCGCGGCCTCTCGCATACGAAGCTCGAAGACACGAAGCGCGAGCACCTGGAGCTGAGCGTCGAGGCGCTCGACAAGCTCGCGTCGAAGACGCTCGCCTGGCTGGCTTAGTAACACAGTGTTACAAGCTCGGTCTCGCACGGCGCGGTCGCCCAAGCCCTTGGTTGAGCCGTTCGAGGCGAACTTAGTAACACTGTGTTACTAAGTCGCGGCGACCGGGTTGCGCAGGACGCCGATCCCCTCGACCTCCACTTCGACGACGTCGCCGGGCTGCAGGGACACCTTCGGATCGCGCGCCCAGCCGACGCCGGGCGGCGTGCCGGTGAGGATCAGGTCGCCGGGCGCCAGCGTGAAGACGTTCGACGCGAAGGCCACGAGGAACGGGACGGAGAAGATCAGGTCGCTCGTCGAGCCGTCCTGCAGCACCTCGCCGTTCAGCCGTTGCACGACCCGCAAGCCTGCGCCGTCGCCGAGCTCCGAGACCGGGACGAGCCGGTCACCGATCGGACAGAATGTGTCAAAGCCCTTGGCGCGCGTCCACTGGCTCTCCGAGTACTGGATGTTGCGCGCCGAGACGTCATTCGCCGCGCGGTAGCCACGCACGTGGTCGAGTGCGTCGTCGATGCCGATCCGGTGGCCGCCGCGGCCGATCTCCATCGCCAGCTCGGCCTCGGCGTCGACGTGCGTCGCCTCGGGCGGGATCACGATTGCGTCGCCGGGGCCGATCAGGGTGTTCTCGAACTTCCCGAACAGCAGCGGCTCCGTGGGCGGATCGTCGCCCAGTTCGGCCGCATGCTCGGCGTAGTTCCTGCCGACGCAAATGATCTTCACCCGGTGATCTTGACGGAGTAGGCTGACCGGCGTGGCATTGAGCTTCGGCGTCACCGTCCTTCCCGACCCGCCCTACAGCCGGATGATCGAGCTGATCCAGTTCGCCGAGCAGCGGGGGTTCGAGTACGCCTGGACGTACGACTCGCACGTCCTCTGGCAGGAGTCGTTCCCCGTGTTCGCTCTCGTCGCCGACCGGACGTCCACGATCAAGCTCGGGCACATGGTCACGAACCCCGGCACACGCGAGCCGACCGTCCTTGCGAGCGCCTACGCAACGCTGCACGACATCTCGAACGGCCGGATGATCATGGGCATCGGGCGCGGCGACTCGGCGCGGCGCTACATCGGCCAGCAGCCGGTCAAGGTCGCCGAGTTCGAGGAAGCGCTGAAGATGATCAAGCCGTTCATGAACGGCGAAGAGGTCAGCTGGAACGGAAGGGACCTGCAGCTGAAGTGGGTCCGGCCGGAGCTGCCCGAGATCGAGATGCACGTCGCCGGCTATGGGCCGAAGGCGCTTGCGGTGGCAGGACGACAGGGCGACGGCGTGATCATCCAGCTCGCGGACCCCGACATCATCCAGTGGATCATGGACACAGCGCGTCGCGCGGCCGCGGAGGCCGGGCGCGACCCCGCTGCCCTCAAGTGCATCGTCAGCGCGCCGAGCCACATCAGCGACGACCTGCAGGACGCGCGCGAGCAGGTGCGCTGGTTCCCGGCGATGGTGTCGAATCACGTCCAGGATCTGATCGACCGCTACGGCACCGACGGCAGCTCCGTGCCGAAGGCGCTCACCGACTACGTGCAGGCGCGCAAGTTCTACGACTACAACGAGCACTCACGCGTAGGCGCCAAGCACGGTGAGTTCGTCACCGACGAGATCTGCGACCGCTTCTGCGTGATCGGAAACGTCGAACAATGCACGCAGAAACTGCGCGAGCTCGAGAGCATCGGCGTCGACCAGTTCAACATCTACCTCATGACGCACGGTCAAGAGGAGACGTTGCAGGCCTACGGCGACGACATCATCCCCGGCTTCGCCGGCGTGAACGTGTAGGACCAGGGTCGAACTAGGGTCGTACCCTATGGCGGTCCGGACGCCTTGGTCGGTAGCCTCGGGCACATGAACACAAACGGCGCAGTTGTCAGTGCAATCGACGTCGCTCGTCGCTACGGCGAGGGCGAGGCGGCGGTCGACGCCCTCCAGGGCGTCTCACTCGACGTCCAGCCGGGCGAGCTCGTCGCGGTGATGGGAGCCTCAGGATCGGGCAAGTCCACCCTGATGCACCTGCTGGCGGCCCTTGATCAGCCGACGAGCGGCACGATCAAGATCGCCGGCGAGGACGTAGGCGCGCTCTCGGACCGCGAGGTGACGCTGCTTCGGCGCAAGCACATCGGCTTCGTCTTTCAGTTCTTCAACCTCTTGCCGATGCTGAACGCGGAGGAGAACGTTGCGCTGCCCCTGTCGATCGCCGGCGAGAAGCCCGATCCGGTGTTCTTCGAGAACTTGCTCGAGCGGGTCGGGCTCACCGACCGTCGCACGCACCGTCCGTCGGAGCTTTCAGGCGGGCAGCAGCAGCGCGTGGCGATCGCCCGCGCCCTCGTCTCCAGGCCAACAGTCGTGTTCGCAGACGAGCCGACCGGGAACCTCGACTCGAAGACCGGCGCCGGCATTCTCGAGCTGCTGCGCGCGTCCGCCGAGGAGCTCGGCCAGACGATGGTGATGGTCACCCACGACGCGAATGCGGCCGTGATCGCCGATCGCGTTCTGTTCCTTGCCGACGGCCGCATCGTCGAGGAGCTGCCGCGCAGCAACGCGCCGGAGATCCTCGCGGCAATGGGCCGCGCAGGCACATGATCCGCGTCGCGCTCGCAGGCCTCCTTGGGCGGAAGCTCCGCACCGTGCTGACGGCGCTCGCCATCGTGCTCGGTGTGGCGATGGTGAGCGGCACGCTCGTGTTGACGGATTCGATCGACAAGGCGTTCAATTTCATCTACACCGACGTCCGCCAGGGCTCCGACGCCGTGATCAGCGGCAAGTCCGCGATCGGCAGCGTCCAGGCCGGGCAGGGAACGTTCGCCCCGACCGTCGCGGCCACGCTGCTCACGAAGGTGCGCGACCTGCCCGACGTGCAGGACGCCGAGGGCAGCGTCAACGGCGAAGCGCAGCTGATCGACCAGAAAGGCAAGGCGATCGTCTTCGGCGGCGCACCGAATCTCGGGTTCAGCATCGCGAACCCCGACTCCCCGTTCAACGTGTTGACGCTGGTCGACGGCGCCTGGCCGAAGGCCGGCGAGGTGGTGATCGACAGCAACACGGCGTCGAAGAAGCACTTCGTCGTCGGTGGGAACGTCGGCGTCCAGGCCGAGGGGCCGGTGCAGCCGTTTCGCATCTCGGGCATCGTCAAGTTCGGCACCGCATCCGCGCTTGGTGGGGCGACGCTGGCCGGATTCGACCTCCCGACGGCACAAACGCTCTTCCGCAAGCACGGCCGGTACGACGAGATCTCGGTCTCGCGGAAGCCGGGCGCCACGGATGTGGGCCTCCTCAAGGAGATCCGGTCGGTCCTGCCGCCGACCGCCCAGGTGCGCACCGGCACGGCCCAGGCCGCCGAGGACGCGAAGCAGACCGATTCGTTCATCACCTTCCTGCGCGGCTTCCTGCTCGCCTTCGGCGGCATTGCGCTCTTCGTCGGCAGCTTCGTGATCGCGAACTCGCTGTCGATCACGATCGCCCAGCGCACGCGCGAGTTCGCCACCGTGCGAACGCTCGGCGCGAGCCGCAGGCAGGTGTTGACCTCGATCGTGATCGAGGCGCTCGTGATCGGCGTGCTTGCGAGCGTCACCGGTCTCTTCCTCGGCCTCGGCCTCGCCAAGGGCCTCTTCAGGCTGTTCAATGCGGTTGGATTCACCCTGCCGAACAGCGGCATCGTCTTCGGAACCTCGACGATCGTGATCGCGCTCGCGGCGGGGATCATCGTGACGCTCGTCGCAAGTCTGCGGCCCGCTCTGCGCGCGACGCGTGTGCCGCCGATCGCGGCGGTCCGCGAGGGCGCCACCCTGCCGTTCGGGCGCTTCCATCGGTTCCGCACGGTCGGCTCGGTGCTCACAACCGCGCTCGGCTTCGCTGCGCTCGCCTACGGGCTCTTCAAGCCGGGCCTCGGGACGACCGGTGTACTGGTCGCGATGGGCATCGGCGCGCTCCTGATCTTCATCGGCGTTGCCATGCTGTCTGAGCGCTTCATCCGCCCGTTGGCGTGGGCGCTCGGCTGGCCCGCGACGCGCATCGGCGGAGCGTCGGGAGCGCTCGCGCGCGACAATGCACGCCGCAATCCGCAGCGCACCGCGTCGACCGCGGCAGCCTTGATGATCGGGCTCGCGCTCGTGACGCTCGTCGCGGTGCTCGCCGCCGGCATCACCTCGAGCTTCCGTGGCGCGGTCAACGACATCTGGCAGAACGCGGACTATGCGATCACGGCGCAGAACAACTTCACTCCGATCCCGCCGACTGCCGCAGACGCCGTCGCCAGAAACCCCATCGTGGAAGCAGTCGGCAACGTCCGCACCGGTAACGTCGGCGCCTTCGGCAAGAAGCTCTTCGCGACCGCCGTCAACCCGCCCAGCTCGACGATGTTCCATCTGAACTGGATCACGGGCTCGTCGGCGACGATGGCGACGCTCGGCGCGAACGGCGCCTTCGTCGACAAGAGCTACGCGAAGTCGCACAAGCTCGTCGCCGGCTCCCCTGTGACAGTGACGTTCGCCGACGGCCAGCGGAAGACGTTCGTCGTCAAGGGCATCTTCGACCCGCCTGCCGGCGGCTCTCCGTTCGGGAGGATCACGATCTCCCAGCGAGCGTGGGACGCCTACAACGAGAGCCTGCGCAACATCTACTCGTTTGTGCGCGTGCGCGGCGGTGAGAGCGACGCCAACCTGGCCACGCTCGAGACCTCGCTGAAGAGCTTTCCCAACGCGAAGGTGCAGACCCGTCAGCAGTTCATCCACAACCAGATCAGCGGGCTCAACTCGGTGCTGAACATCCTCTACGTGCTGCTCGCGCTGTCGGTGATCGTAAGTCTCTTCGGCATCGTCAACACGCTCGTCCTCACGGTGTTCGAGCGGACGCGCGAGATCGGGATGCTGCGCGCGATCGGGATGACGCGCCGGCAGGTGCGCCGCATGATCCGGCACGAGAGCGTGATCACGGCACTGATCGGCGGCGTGCTCGGAATTGTGCTCGGGATCGTGCTTGGCGGCCTGCTCGTGGCCCGGGTCAGTTTCATCCAGTTCTCGCTGCCCGTGGTCTCGCTGATCATCTTCGCGCTGATGGCGATCGTCGTCGGCATCCTGGCCGCGATCTTCCCTGCACGGCGCGCGGCACGGCTGAACGTTCTCGAGGCGCTTCAGTACGAATGACCAGTCGCGAGGCCCTCGTGAGGATGTTGCAGACGTACGTCGCGGGCGACGCCCGCGAGGAGGCCGACCGCTGCGCCATGCTTCGGCTCTCGCAGGAGCTCGCGGAGCCGCTGTCCCGTGACGAGCCCACCGCGCATTTCACGGCCTCCGCTTACGTGATCGATGAGACGGGCGTTCGCGCCTGCCTCGTCGCGCACGCGAAGCTCGGCCGGTTGTTGCAGCCGGGCGGCCATCTCGAGCCTGACGACGCCTCGCTCGAGGCCGCGGCGCTGCGCGAGGCGCACGAGGAGACCGCGCTCGAGGTAGAGCTCCATCCGACGGCGCCGCGGCCGTTCGACCTCGACGTCCATGAGATCCCGGGGCGTCCGGGAGAGCCGGCGCATTTTCACCTCGACGTCCGCTACCTGCTGATCGGGCGCGGCGAGCCGGGCGCGGGCGC
>DATBBH010000146.1:0-10248 GCA_036271075.1 Gaiellaceae bacterium
GACCCAGCGGCGTACGACTTCCCGGTCGCGCGCGTGCCGGGGCTCGACTTCTCCTTCTCCGGGCTGAAGACCGCGCTCCTCTACAAGGTGCGCGACCTCCCGCCCGCGGAGCTCGAGGCGCGCAAGGCCGATCTCGCGGCGAGCTACCAGCGGGCGATCGTCCGGGCGCTGGTCGAGCGGATCGAAGCAACGGGAGCCGAACGGGTCGCCGTCGTCGGCGGTGTCGCGGCGAACTCGGAGCTGCGTGCTGCGCTGCCCGATGCAGCGCTCGCGCCGCTTCCGCTCTGCACCGACAACGCCGCGATAATCACCTCGGCCGCCCGTTACACCGACCCCGTCCCGTATCCCGACTACCTTTCGCTCGATGCGCATCCCACGGCGTAGCGTTGCCTTCTTGGGGGTCGCGGCCCTGACGGTCGCGCTCGGAGCGACGGTCGTCGCGCGCGGGCGTGACGGGACCGTCAAGCCCGAGACGGTCAGCTGGCTCGGGCTCGTCGGCGGACCGCGCGCCGCGACGCTCGCGGGACAACGGTCGATCGTGGTTCTCCACACGCCGTCCGTTGCGCAACGGCTCGCCAGAGTGCGTTACGCGACGGAGTCGCAAGAGCGCTCGTGGACGACGCAGGCGTTCGCCGCCCAGCAACAGGTGCTGACGAAGCTCGCGGCGCTCGGCGTCACGGTCCGGCCCGACTTCAGCTACGCACGCGTGCTCGACGGCTTCGCAGCCGCCCTCGACCCACGCGCGATCTCCCTGCTCGGCCAGATGCCCGAGGTGGCCGGCGTCTTTCCCGTGCGTGCAGCATTTCCAGCGTCGATCTCGGAGACATTGCTCCAGTCGAACGCGTTCGGGCCTGCGAGTGGCCACCGCCCGGAGGCTGAGCTGCCGGGGTTCAACGGCCGAGGTGTCACCATCGCGCTGCTCGACACCGGCGTCGACGCATCGCACCCGTACTTGCGCGGCAGGGTGCTGCCGGGGATCGACATCGTCGATCAGGACGCAGACGCAACTGCACACGCGGATCCGCAGGACCCGTCGCAGATCGAACGGCACGGCACGGAGCTGGCGGGGATCCTCGTTGGCTCTGGCGGCCCGGGCGGCCTCCACGGAGTAGCTCCGGGCGCGACGATCCTGCCGATTCGCGTCGCCGGGTGGCAGGCGGGCGCCGACGGCCACTCCGTCGTGTTCGCGCGCACCGACCAGGTGATCGCCGGGCTCGACCGCGCGGTCGACCCCAACGGCGACGGCGACGCGCATGACGCGGTGCGCGTTGCGCTCCTCGGCGTGGCCGAGCCGTACGCCGCGTTCACCGACGGTCCCGAGGCGCAGGCCGTGCAGGGGGCGCTCAGCCTGAACACACTCGTCGTCACGCCCGCCGGCAACGACGGCAGCGCCGGCCCGACCTTCGGGTCGATCGCCGGACCTGCCGGAGCACCTGGCGCGCTCGCGGTCGGCGCGACCGATTCGCGAGTCGAGTTGCCGCGGGTCCGTGTCGTGCTGCGTCGTGGTCTTGACGTGATCCTCGACGAGAAGCTGCCGTTACTCGGCGCAGTGGCTCCAGCCCACTCGCTCGTTCTCCGCGTCGCGACGCCTCGATCGACGAGAGGCCTGGCCGGCTCGCAGAGTGTCGACTACTTCAACGCAAAGGGCTACAGCCTCGTCGCGGGCCGGGCCGTAGTCGTGCCGGTCGGGGCCGACCCCCAGGCGGCCGCCATCGCCGCGTCGCGCGCAGGCGCGGCGGCCGTCATCTTCTACGGCTCGCCGCTTCCGCCCGGGTCGCTCCGCGTCGCCGAAGACGAGACCGCGCCGGTCGTGGTCGTGCCGACCGCGGCGGCGGTGGAATTGCTCGCCGCCCGGCGCGCGGGCATCGATGTCGGGGTCGCCGTCGGAGCAAGGCACGGTGATTCGAACGGCGCGGTCGGCCAGGTCGCAAGCTTCTCGTCGCAGGGGCTCGCCTTTGACGGTGGGATCAAGCCGAACGTCGTCGCGCCAGGCATCGCACTCGCGACCGCGGAGCCGGGCGCCGCCACGGACGGTTCGCCGCTCTACGGCACGGTCACCGGTACGAGCGCCGCGGCCGCGACTGTCGCCGGCGCTGCGGCACTGCTCGCCCAGATGCGGCCGAGCCTGGACGGTCCGTCGCTCGACAGCCTCCTCGTCGGGTACGCGCAGCAGGGCAACGCGCCCGCGACGAGGGCCGGGGCGGGAACCTTCCAGCTCGGCGCATCAGCCGTCGGCGAGGTCGCGGCGCAGCCGGCCACACTCGGTTTCGGGATCTGGCAGGGCGCGCGCTGGCACGCGACGCGAACGCTCGTCGTGCGTAACGCCTCGACTCGTCGGTTGCAGCTGTCGATCAGCGCCGTGGCAGGCGGCGATCCCGAGGCGCTCAAGTTCACCGTCGTCCCGAATCACCTCGTGCTGCGCGTCGGGCGCGCGGCACGTGTGCAGGTGACCGTGCGGGCGGCCGCGGCGCCCGACGCGAGGATCGCCACCGGGGTCGTGCAGATCTCCCCCTCCGGCAGCGAAGCCTTGCGCGTCCCGTGGGCGCTCTCGTTCGCCCGTACGCCGGACTCGCTACTCGGTCGGGTTGCGATCGACCGGGCGTCGTTTCCCGCCTCGGACACGGACCCGGCCATCCTCAGCGTCCAGGCGGGCAGCCTGGTGCATGACCACGGCCTGCAGATCCAGGCAGTCTCTCGGCTCGACATCCTGCTCTACTCGGCCGGCGGACGGTTTCTCGGCGTGATGGCCCGCCTGCGCGACCTGCTGCCCGGTTCGTACAGCTTCGGCATCACGGGCCGCGGCCCCACGAGCGCACGCCTGGCTGCGGGCGCCTACGAGCTGCGCCTCGCCGCGTGGCCGACCCTGCCGCTCTCCGCGAAACCGAGCCGTGCGCAGGTGTCGTTCCGGATGGAGTAGATTCACCGTTCGATGGCCACCGCGGCCCCCGAGTCTCACCTGCGCGAGAACCCGTTCCGCCTCGCGCAACAGCAGCTCCACAAAGTCGCCGAGACGTTCGGGATCGACGAACGCCTCGTCAACGTGCTGCAGGAATGCAAGAAGGCGGTCGAGGTGTCCATCCCGATCTCGCTCGACGACGGCTCCATCTGTGCGTTCCGCGGCTACCGCGTCACGCACAACGTTGCCCGCGGGCCGTCGAAGGGCGGCATCCGCTACCACCCGGATGTCACGCTCGACGAGGTCAAGGCGCTCGCGATGTGGATGACCTGGAAATGCTCGTTGATGGGCCTGCCATTCGGCGGGGCCAAGGGCGGCGTGACCTGCGACCCGAAGAAGATGTCGCGTGGCGAGCTCGAGCGCATGACCCGCCGGTTCACCTCGGAGATCATCAACGAGATCGGCCCTGAGAAGGACATCCCCGCGCCGGACGTCGGGACGAACGCCTCGACGATGGCCTGGATGTTCGACACGTATTCGATGAACAAGGGCCATTCCGTGCTCGGTGTGGTCACCGGCAAGCCGCTCACGATCGGCGGCTCGCTCGGCCGCGAGGAGGCGACCGCCCGCGGGGCCGTCTTCTGCCTCGAGTCCGCGCTCGAAAAGCAGGGCCGCTCGCTGGACGCTGTGAGTGTCGCGGTGCAGGGCTTTGGCAACGTCGGCTCGTTCTTCGCCAAGTTCGTCGGCGAGCTGGGCGCGAAGGTGATCGCGATCTCGGACTCGACCGGCGGTGTCTACAACGCGAACGGCCTGGATGTCGCGGCTGCATTTGCGCACAAGCGGTCGGGCGGCGGTTCGCTTTCCGAGCTGAAGGGCGGCGACCACATCACCAACGAGGAGCTCGTCACGATCGACTGCGACGTGTTCGCGCCCTGCGCGCTCGAGCAGGTTGTGACCGAGGAGAACGCGGCCCACGTGAAGGCGAAGGTGATCGTCGAAGGGGCGAACGGCCCACTGACGCCGGCCGCCGACGACATCCTCGAGTCGAACGGCGTGCTCATCCTTCCCGACGTCCTCGCGAACGCGGGCGGTGTCGTCGTGTCGTACTTCGAGTGGGTGCAGGGCCTGCAGGAGTACTTCTGGAAGGAAGACGAGGTCAACGCGCGCCTCAGCGAGATCGTGCGGCGTGCGTTCGACGAGACCTGGTCGACCTACACGAGCCGGAAGGTCTCGATGCGCATGGCCGCCTACGGCCTCGCCGTCCAGCGCGTCGGCGAGGCGACCGTGACCCGCGGTCTTTATCCGTAGCGTCGCCTTTTACCACGCACGCGACTGCTCGCTCTGCGAGCGCGCCCGTGAGGTGCTCGACCGCGTCGGGGCTCCGTACGACGCGATCGACATCACCGGCAACGAGGCACTCGAGGCTCGCTACCGCGAATGGCTGCCGGTCGTCGAGATCGACGGCGAGCGGGCATTCGTCTACTTCGTCGACGAGGAGGCTTTCCGCCGCAAGGTGTCACAAGCGCCGTAGTTTGTGACAACCGTACGGTCGATTGCGAGCCTTGGGCACAATGCGCTCGTGACGTTGCAAACTCCCTCGGCCGGCGAGGCTCCCGATCGGCTCACCGTCGGTGTGGCGGCGCGGCTCTCGCGCTACCTCCAGGTGCTGACCCAGTCGAAGAAGATGGGCAAGGACCGCATCTCGTCTCAGGAGATCGCCGACTACACGAGCATCAACGCGACGCAGATCCGCCGCGATCTCTCGAACTTCGGGAAGTTCGGCAAGCGGGGCGTCGGCTACTCGATCGACTCGCTGCTCTCGGAGATCCGAAAGATTCTTCGCACCCAGGGGCAGCACAACATCGCGCTCGTCGGCGCGGGCCGGCTCGGCCAGGCGATTGCGAGCTCACCGATCTTTGCGGAGCACGGCATCAACATCGCCGCAGTCTTCGATTCGAGCCCGACGGTGATCGGGGCCGCGATCGGCGGCGCGACCGTCGAGGACGAGCGCCGGCTGAAGGACGTCGTGCGTGACAAGAACATCGTCGTCGGCGTGCTGGCGGTGCCCGCGGGTGCGGCGCAGAAGGTTGCCGACGACCTGGTCGACGCGGGCGTGCGGATCATCTTCAACTATTCGGAAGGCCTGCTCGACGTGCCGAGCGACGTCACGGTGCACACGTCGAACCCCGCCGTGGAACTGCTGCACGCCCTGTACTTCCACCTCGCCTGAGGTAGCAGCACCTAGAGCCCAGCCGGGAAGGTGATCGTCTCAGGGGCGATCAGCGGCTTGCCAACAACGAGTTGGACCTGCGCGTGCTTGCGGAGCGGGATCTGGCGAACATTCCCGGCGTAGTCTCGGCCGTTGTAGAACGCAACGACGTGCCCGCGGAAGGGGCCGACACGGTTGGCGCCGAGTGGCTGGTGCCAGACGTCAAAGAAGTCGCCCAGGGTGTAGGTCCTCGGAGACGGCGACTCGATGTGAATGATCCCGTCGCTCGCGTGCGTATGCAACCACGAGAAGCAACTGCCGCTCGTGACGAAGAACCCTGACGGAGTACGGGTTCCCGTCCTCGGCGCGGCGATGCCGATTCCGTACGGAATCCGTCGCGCTGCCCCGTTGACGAAAACGGTCAGATGCACATGGATGTGGTAGGCGAGTCGCTCGAGCGGTTCGCAGCTGATGCCGTCGACCGTCTCGCCGGCGACCAGCCCGCCCGCCGGCGCAAGCGCCTGCGCAGCGGGTATCGACACGCCTTCAGGCCCGATCGGTCCTGCCGGAGGCGCCGGCGCCAGGCTGCCGGCAGCCGCGGCCGGCTCGAGCGGCAATGGCTTGCCGCCCCCAAACGAGGCTGAGACGACGACAACGACGACCACCGCTGCGATCACGCCGGCCGCGGCAATCCAAACCCGCCTCGGCAACGCCGACACAGCCCGCCGGCTTGATCGTGGGCCGTCACGCCGCTTCGGAGCCTGGACCGGCGGCCGCGGAACTTGAGGTTTCTTCGCCACGACTCAAGCCGAAGGATAGCCCGGCCGAGGGTGGCGGCTGAGTAGCCTGGGGCGGTGCGGATTCTGCTCTGGCACGGCTACCTCCTCGGAGGAACCGGGTCGAATGTCTACTCCCGTGCCCTTGCCCGTGAGTGGAGCCGGGCGGGACACGACGTCGTCGTCGTCTCGCAGGAGCGCGCGCCGGAGCTGTATGACCTCGGCGGCGCGAGCGCGGTCGCCGTCGAGCTTCCCGGTCGACTGCTGCCCGTGTTCGTCATGGACCGGTACGAGGGGCTCGAGCCGAAGTTCCTCCAGGACTTCAGCGAGGCCGAGCGGCGCGCGTACGTCGACGCGAACGCGGCTGTGCTGCGCGCGTTGTTGCCGGCCGATCTCGTGTTCGCCAATCACGTGCTGATGGGCGGGCCCGTCGGGGCAGCCAGCGGCGCCCCATTTCGCGTCAAGGCGCACGGCTCCGAGCTCGAATACTCGATGCGCGGGCGGCCCGAGCTCGGCGAGTGGGCGAGGGAAACCCTTGCGCGCGCGGACGCGACCTACGTCGGCTCTGAGCACATTCGCGAAGTGCTCGCAGACGTCGTCGGCCACACGGACCGCGTGTTCGATGTGCCGCCCGGCGTGGACATCGACAGGTTCGTCTTGCAGGACCGTGGCGCGGCGCTCGAAGACCTGCTTGCGGAGGCCAGCATGGACCCACCGAACGGCGGCGACGAACGCCTGCCCGACGACGGCAACGCGCAACGCTTCGCCGCGTTCCTCGCCGAGCCCGGCCCGCTCGTCGTCTACTTCGGGAAGCTGATCGAGGAGAAGGGCGTGCAGGTGCTGCTCGAGGCGATGCGGCCAATCGATGCCCGGCTCATCGTCGTCGGGTTCGGTCCGTACCGCTCGACGCTCGAATCGCTCGCGCCTCCACGCACCTTGTTCACGGGACCGCTCGAGCACCGTCATCTCCGGCATCTACTGCCGCTCGCAGACGTCACGGTGGTGCCGTCGATCTTCCCTGAGGCGTTCGGAATGGTCGCGGCCGAGGCCGCGGCCGCCGGGTCGCCGCCGCTCGTCGCTCGCCACTCGGGGCTCGCCGAGGTCGCGGCGGGACTCGAGGAGGAGTATCCCGAGCGCTTCCGCCACCTCGCTTCCTTCGAGACCGGCAATGCGGCCGATCTCGCCCGCAAGCTGGACGAGGTGCTCGCGCTTTCTCCCGCCGAGCACGACGTGCTGCGACAAGCGGCCCGGCGAGCGGTCGTCGACCGCTGGTCCTGGGCGAGCATCGCCCGCCGGCTGCTCACCCCCGTTTAGGAGGGACTGGCGGCTACGCTCTCGGCCAATGGGCGACGAGCAACGCGTCTCCTGGCAGGAGCTCCTCGCGCAAAGTCGCGACGACTTCGAGGCCGGCACCGACTTCACACTTGCCGTCGAAGAGGAGTTCGCGCTCCTCGATCCGCACACTCTTGCGCTCACCGACCGCTTTGAAGAGCTCTACACCGCAGCGCTCGAGACGGATCTCGCGCCGAACGTCGTCGGCGAGCTGATCGCATCGGAGATCGAAGTGCGCACCGGCAGGTGCGAGAGCTTCGGGGAGGCTGCGGCTGCGATGCAGGAGCGGCGCGGCCAGATTTACGGCGTCGCGCGCGAGCTGCAGATCGCGCTCGGCGGCACCGGCACTCACCCGTGGAGCCGCTGGCAGGACCAGCGGATCATCGATACGCCGCACTACCGGCGGAACGACGAGGTTCTTCGTTACGTCGTTTGGCGCAACAACACGTTCGGCTTGCACGTGCACGTGGGGATCGCGGGTGCCGACCGGGCGATCGCAGTGCACGACGCGTTGCGCAATTTCCTGCCGGAGGTGCTTGCGCTGTCCGCGAGCTCACCGTTCGTCGAATGCGTCAACTCCGGCCTGCACTCGGCGCGCACCGAGGTCTTCACCCGTATGTTCCCGCGTTGCGGCATTCCGGATGCGTACGGCGACTGGCGGAGCTGGGAGGACTACGCCGCGTTCCTCTATCGAACCGGCTCGATCACCGAGCACACGCAGATCTGGTGGAGCATTCGACCGCACCTCGCGTACCCGACGATCGAGATCCGCATCGCTGACGGCCAGCCGGACCTCGCAGAGGCCCAGTCGCTCGCCGCCTTCTGTTACAGCCTGGCTGTCCGGTGCGCTCGGGCGCTCGACGAGGGCGAGACGCTGCCGAGCCTGCCGAACCGCCTCCTCGAGGAGAACATGTGGCGTGCGATCCGCTACGGCCTCTCGGGTGAGCTGATCGACTTCGCCGCCGGCGAGCAGGTGCACGCTCGCGCCCGGATCGAGCAGCTTCTCGACTGGGTTGCGCCCGTCGCCGACGAGATCGGTGCCGCGCCGTTCCTGAACATCCCGGAGCGGAACGCGGCAGAACGCCAGATCGCCCGCTTCGGCGAGGGCGCCAGCCTGGAGGAGATCTACTCCGAGCAGGTGCGGATGGGCGAGCCGGCGGGGTCGACAACCGATGGCTGACGAGCCTGGAGAGGAAATCGACGTCGAGGCCCTGCAGGAGCAGCTGGCGTCGTTCAGCGTCGAGCAGTTCCTCGTCTCGGCCGCCTCGACGATCGCGAGCCTGGCCTACGCCAAGCTGGAGCGGGAGAACCTCGCCGAGGCCCGGAAGGCGATCGACGCGCTGGCGGCGCTCGTGCCGCTGCTCGAGGGCGAACTGGCCGACGATCTCGCGCTGGCCCTGACCCGGCTGCAGGTTGCCTATGCCGGGGCCGCTGATCGTTAGGCGCAAACCGGCGCTTGTGATACATAATCGCCCGCGCTGAAGCCCTTCGGCGCTTGACTTTGTGAGGGAGCGAAACGGATGGATTGGTTCATGCAACACGCCGTGCTGGTCGGCCTCGTCGGCGCCGGCGTGGCTGTGGCGTACGGGCTCTACCTGACCTGGTGGCTGCTGCGGCAGCCCGCCGGGAACGAGCGCATGCGGGAGATCTCCGCCGCCGTCCAGGAGGGCGCCTCGGCGTACCTGAAGAAGCAGTACAAGACGATCGCGATCGTCGCGATCGCGCCGTTCATCCTGCTCGGCGTCTACGACAAGCTGGGCTGGGGAACCGCGTTCGGTTTCCTGATCGGTGCCGTGTTGTCGGCGGCTGCCGGCTTCATCGGCATGAACGTTGCCGTGCGCTCGAACGCCCGCACGGCGGAGGCGGCACGCAACGGTCTCGGCCCTGCGCTGAACGTCGCGTTCCGCGCCGGCTCGGTGACCGGCTTGCTGGTGGTCGGACTCGGCCTGCTCGGCGTCTCCGGCTACTACTGGTTCCTGACCGCCGGGCTGGGCAACTCACCGACCTCGGCCATCGACGACCTTGTCGGGCTCGCCTTCGGTGGCTCTCTGATCTCCGTCTTCGCCCGTCTGGGCGGCGGGATCTTCACGAAGGCCGCCGACGTGGGCGCCGACCTCGTCGGCAAGCTCGAGGCGGGCATTCCGGAGGATGACCCGCGCAACGCGGCCGTGATCGCCGACAACGTCGGCGACAACGTCGGCGACTGCGCAGGCATGGCCGCCGACCTGTTCGAGACCTACGCGGTCACCGCGGTCGCCGTGATGCTGCTCGGAACTCATTTCCCCGACGCGAAGCTGTACCTGTACCCGCTCGCGCTCGGCGGTGTCTCCGCGATCGCATCGGTGATCGGCACGTTCTTCGCGCGGCTCGGCAAGGGTGAGAACGCGGTCATCAACGCGCTCTACAAGGCGGTGCTCGGCGCGACGATCCTGTCGGCGATCGGGTTCATTCCCGTCACCTTGGGGTTCGACGGCGGCCGGTACAGCTTCACCGATCTGTACTTGTCGGCGATCGTCGGGTTGGTGGTCACGTTCCTGCTCGTCGCGATCACCGAGTACTACACCGGCACGCGGTGGAACCCGGTGAAGGCGATCGCGAAGGCGTCGCAGACCGGGCACGCGACGAACATCATCGAGGGGCTCGCGATCGGCATGCAGGCAACGGCCGCACCGGTGGTCGTGATCGTCGCCGGCATCCTCATCGCGCATCACTTCGCAGGCCTGTTCGGCATCGGCGTCGCCGTGATGGCGCAGCTGTCGATGACCGGCCTGATCGTGGCGCTCGACGCCTACGGCCCGGTGACGGACAACGCGGGCGGCATCGCGGAGATGGCGGACCTGCCCGAAGGCGTGCGCGCGATCACCGACCCGCTCGACGCGGTCGGCAACACGACGAAGGCCGTGACCAAGGGCTACGCGATCGGCTCGGCGGCACTCGCAGCGCTGATCCTCTTCGACTCGTACACGACCGGGCTCACGGACCAGGGCCTGCCGACGCTGTTCTCGCTGTCGGACGCCTGGGTGATCGCCGGCCTC
>DATBBH010000147.1:0-2808 GCA_036271075.1 Gaiellaceae bacterium
GCCCCGCTAAAGGTACGCCCGACCCGTGCCAACGGCCAGCCGGCCTTCGGCTGCTACCTGCGCTCGCAGCCCTGGGGCATGATGGTGCTGACCTTGAGCGGCAGCAAGGTCGACGAGATCACCTTCTTCGCCGACCCCTCGCTGCCTGGTCGCTTCGGTCTTCCCGAACACATCTAGCCGACAAGGACGGGTTCGACATGACCGCGCCCAGGTGTCAAGTTTTCCCAGGTTCGCGGCAGAAGTCGGAGGGGTTCGTCAGCAGTTGAGCGCCGTCCCGCTGCGCTTGCCGCAGACGGCTTTGTCGATGATCTCGTGCGGCCCGACCGTGACCTTCATTTTGTACGGCTTGGTCTCCGATCCCGGTGGCGGAGTGACCGTGCAGGCGAAGTCCCAGAACGGTCCCGATGCCGGGTTGCATTCGACGCGGTAGCTCGGATCGAGGAACTGGCCAAGCTTTTCCGCTGTCTGCTGGGCCGAGAGCATTCCGGACGACCCGCAGCCGGCGAGCACGATGATCAGCACCGGAAGCGAGGCCGCGAAGAGAGCGCTTCGCACACGACGTGGGAGCGTCTGTATCGAGGAACAGCGCGGCCAGCGGTTCGGCGTAGCAGCGATGCGGCCCTGGTCCATCCGGCGAGTCTAGGGTCACTCTGGCAGTCCGAGTACGACCGCCAGCTTCGAGAGGGAGCCGGCTAGGGCGGCAAACCGTCGCCTGAAGGCGCGCGTACTGAGCTGCATGACCATCGCAAGGCGTGTCGTTGGAGCCGTGCTTGTCTTGACCGGCCTTGTCTGGATCGGTCAGGGGACCACGCTCATCCAGGGCTCGTCTATGACCGGCAGCACCTTCTGGGCGGTCATGGGGGCCATCTGCATCGTCGCCG
The DNA here is from genome assembly GCA_036271075.1 of Gaiellaceae bacterium. Taxonomy (GTDB): domain Bacteria; phylum Actinomycetota; class Thermoleophilia; order Gaiellales; family Gaiellaceae; genus PALSA-600. Next base: position 882 of record DATBBH010000147.1, read on the forward strand.
GTCTCGTCCTGCTGGGCTGGCCGTGGCGTCAGCCACGCGAAGAACCCGAGCCCTAGCGCATCCCGCCGCGCTCGAAGTGGGCGCGGAAGAAGTTCTCGCTGCCGGCGGTCGCCATCGCGGCCGATGCGCTGATCTCGAGCGCCAGGGCCGTCGCCGCCACCAGCTGCGCGAGCCGGTAGACCTTGCCCGGCCCGGCGCAGCCCATCAGCTCGAGCCACCGCTTGGGATCTGGAAGCGTCGTGCCGCCGCCGACCGTGCCGACCTCGATGCCGGGGAAGCGGATCGAGGCGTGCAGGCCGCCCTCGACGCGCTGCTCCGTCCCGTGCGCCATCGAGCTCGTGCCGACGAGCCCGAGATCCTGGCCGGTCGCCGCGAACACCGCTGCGATCGCCGACGCCGGAGTGAAGGCGACCGACTGCATCCCCGACGCGACAGCGCCGTGCGTCCCGGCCCACGCGAGCTCTTCGAGATCGCCGAGCGTCGTCCGCAGCACGCGCTCGATCGCCGCCTCGGTCAGCGTCGTCTCTGCGATCACGGTCTTGCCGTGCCCTTGCTGGAAGTACTCGAATGACGGCTTCTTGTCGCCGCCCATGTTCGCCTCGAGGATCGTGCGCTCGATGGGCACGGGCGCCTGCGGGAGGACGTACGCCATGTTCAGCGCGTACGCGTTGCGGGTCATCATGTTGGCGCCGAACGCGTCACCGGTGGTGAAGCGCCACAGGACGTGGCACATCGGCCCGACGACATGCGTCTTCGCCTCGCGGAGAACGGCGTAACGCGACAGCTCGCGAGAGTCGGACTTGCGGAGGAAGTCACGCATCGCCGGCACCTGCTCCTCGACCCACTGCGCGAGCTCGAGCGCGTCGCCAGAGCTCTTGCAGAGAAAGCAGGATGCTCTGGTGATTCTGTCTGCTATCACATACGTTCGGCAACCGCCGGACTCCGCGATCGCCTTGGCGCCGCGCTGCACCGAGGCCGTCAGCCCGCCTTCCGTGTGCGCGAGCGGCACGACGACCTCCTCGTCGGAGCGGCCCGTCTCGACGACCTCGCCGTCCTCCGACAGCTCGTACTCGCCCAGCGAGACCCGCAGCTGAGCAACCGAGACCGGGATCGAGACGAGGCCGGTCACCGACTCCGCAGCCTTTGCCCACGGAGCAAGGTCGACCTCGGGCAGTCCGAGCGCATCCTGGCGCGCGCGCACCGAATCGGGATCGTTCTTCCTCGACAGGCGTGGCATCGTGCGGAGCCTAGTGGAGCTTCATTTCCGCGACCACGCCGATGCGGCCGCGGCGATTTCCATTGCGTCACCGGTACGCTCGCCCTGTGACGGCGACTTTGATCGACGGCAAGGCGCTCGGCGCGAAGGTTCGTGAGGAGGTGGCCGCTTCCGTCGCGGAGCTCGGCCACGTCGGTCTCGCCACCGTGCTCGTCGGCGACGATCCCGCGTCGCACATCTACATCGATCTGAAGCAGAAGGCGGCGCAGCAGGCCGGGATGGAGGCACGCGATCTGAAGCTCCCGGCCGACCTGTCGGAGGAGGAGCTGCTCGCCACGATCGCCGAGCTCAACCGCGACGACTCCGTCGATGGTCTACTCGTCCAGCTGCCCCTGCCGGATCACATCGACGAGAACCGCATCATCGAGGCCATTTCGCCTGCCAAGGACGTGGACGGGATCCATCCGCTGAACGCGGGCCGGCTCTACCTCGGCCGGCCGACGCTGGTACCGGGCACGCCGCTCGGGATCATGCGGATGCTCGACGAGTACGAGATCCCGCTCGAGGGCGCCCGCGCCGTCGTCGTCGGCCGCTCGGCGATCGTCGGCAAGCCGATGGCACACCTTCTCCTCCAGCGGAACGCAACCGTGACGATCTGCCACTCGCGCACGCAGGATCTCGAGCGGCACACGCTCGACGCCGAGGTGCTCG
>DATBBH010000148.1:0-5177 GCA_036271075.1 Gaiellaceae bacterium
GGTGTCGGTCGTAGGCATCGGCATGGCGCTCGCACGCGCCGCCGCGTGCTCGCCGGCGCGTCGGCCGAAGATGAGCGTGTCCAGCAGCGAGTTCGCACCGAGCCGATTGCCGCCGTGCACCGAGACGCACGCGACCTCGCCGGCTGCGTAGAGGCCGGTGAGCTCGGTCTCGCCGTCGTTGCCTGTTTCGACACCACCCATGTGGTAATGGGCACCCGGCCGTACGGGAATCGGGTCGTAGATCGGGTCGAGCCCCGCGAACACCATCGACAGCTCGCGCGAGCCGGGCAGACGCTCGATGATCCGCTCGGCGCCGAGGTGGCGCATGTCGAGCATGACCGAGCCGTTGATGCCGCGACCGGCGTCGATCTCGGTTTGCTCGGAGCGCGAGACGACGTCGCGCGACGCGAGCTCCATCGCATTCGGCGCGTAGCGCTTCATGAAGCGCTCGCCCTCACTGTTGATCAGGTAGGCGCCCTCGCCCCGGCAGCCTTCGGTCAGCAGGATCCCGGTCGGGTAGAGGGTCGTCGGGTGGAACTGCATGAACTCCATGTCCTTGAGCGGCAAGCCGAGGCGCAGCGCCATCGCCGCGCCATCGCCGGTGCAGGCGTATGCGTTCGTCGTCGTGCGATAGATGCGGCCCTGCCCGCCGGTGGCGAGCACAACCGTCTTGCCGCCGATCGTCTTGACACCGCCGTTCAGCAGATCCCAGGCGATCACACCTTGACAGCGGGCGTCATTCTCGACGAGCTTCCACGCGAAGTACTCCTCGTAGACGGTGATGTCGCGCTTCACGAGCTGCTCGTAGAGCACCTGGATCAGCACGTGACCGGTGATGTCGGCGGCGTAGATCGTGCGCGGCGATCCCGCGGCGCCGAACGGGCGCTGCGCGAGCTTGCCGTCCTCGCGCCGTGAGAAGAACGCGCCCCAGTGCTCCAATTGGTAAATGTCGCCGGGGGCCTCACGCGTGAAGATCTCGATCGCGTCCTGGTCGCCCAGGTAATCCGAGCCCTTCACGGTGTCGAATGCGTGGACTTCCGGCGAGTCCTCCGCGGCGTTGCCGAGCGCCGCGTTGATGCCACCCTCGGCCGCGCCGGAGTGGCTGCGGGTCGGATGCAGCTTCGAGATCACCCCGACGTTGGCGCCTGCGTCGTACGCTTCGATTGCTGCGCGCATACCGGCACAGCCTGCGCCGACGACGAGGACGTCGTGGGTTGCTTCCACGTAGAGGGACGCTACCGAAGAACCCGCAGCAGCCGGGCAAGAAGCGTCTCACCGGCGGGTCTCTCCCTGGCCCGGCGCTCGCGCTCGAGGTCGGCCTGAGCCCATGCCCGCTCCCGCATGCGGCGGGTGGCGTAGCGCGGCTTCCAGATCACCGGCCGCGACATCAGGCGTGCTTTGGGCCTGCTGCCTGGATCGCCTCGCCGACGTCTGCGAACCGCTTGGCAAAGTTGTCGACGAACATCGCGGCGAGCTCACGCGCCTTGCGGTCGTACAGCTCCGGATCACGCCAGGTCGAGCGTGGGTCGAGGAGCTTCGAGTCGACGCCCGGCACGCGCACGGGCACGTCGAAGCCGAACACGTCGTCTGTGCGCAGCTCGGCGTGCTCGAGCTTGCCGGAGAGCGCCGCGCGCAACATCGTCCGCGTCGCCTGGATCGGCATCCGCTGACCCTCGCCGAACGGACCGCCGGTCCACCCCGTGTTGACGAGCCAAACGTCGGCTTTGTGCCGCTCGAGCTTCTCGCCGAGCATGCGCGCGTACACCGCAGGCGGCTGCGGGAGAAAGGGCTGTGCGAAGCAGGTCGAGAAGGTCGGCTGTGGTTCGGTGACGCCGATCTCCGTGCCCGCAAGCTTCGCAGTGAAGCCTGAGAGGAAGTAGTAGATCGCCTGGTCGCGCGACAGCTTGGCAATCGGGGGCAGGATTCCGAACGCGTCGGCGGTGAGGAAGATCACCGAGTCCGGATGGCCCGCCTGCTTCGCGTGCAACGCGTGGCCGATCTGCTCGAGCTTGTAGGCGGCGCGCGTGTTCTCGGTCTTCGAGTCGTCGTCGAGATCGAGGCGCCCGAGCTCGTCGATCGTGACGTTCTCGAGGATCGTGCCGAACGTGCGCGTCGTGCGGAAGATCTCGGGCTCTGCGACCGGCGAGAGACGGATCACCTTTGCGTAGCAGCCGCCCTCGATGTTGAAGACGCCACTGTTGCCCCAGCCGTGCTCGTCGTCGCCGATCAGCGAACGCTCGGCATCGGCCGAAAGGGTGGTCTTGCCCGTGCCGGAAAGTCCGAAGAAGACCGCGACGTGGCCGTGCTCGCTGACGTTCGCCGAGCAGTGCATCGGGAAGACGCCCTCGAGCGGCAGCCGGTCGTTCATCACCGTGAAGATCGACTTCTTGATCTCGCCTGCGTAGTACGTGCCGCCGACGAGCAGCTCCGTGCGTCCTGGATGCAGGACGACGAACGTGCCGGTGCGCGTGCCGTCCTCTGACGGATCCGCTTCGAGATCGGGGGTGTGCAGCACGACGGCCTGCGGCGCAAAGCTCGCCTGCTCCTCAGGCCTGAGGTCGATGAACATCGTCCGCGCAAAGAGAGCGTGATACGGATGCGCGGTGATCACGCGCACGCCGACCCGGTGCGCCGGGTCGGCGCCGGCCCAAGCGTCGACGACATAGAGCACATCCGCGGCCGCGAGATGCGAAGCGACCTTGTCGCGCAGTCCTTCGTAGTGATCCTCCGAGAGCTTCTGGTTGACGTCGCCCCACCAGATGCGATCCGTCGAGGACGACTCGTCGACCAGGAACTTGTCCTTGGGCGAGCGGCCGGTGAACGTGCCGGTGTCGACGACGAGGGGGCCGCCCTCGGCCAGCTTCGCCTCGCCGCGCCGCAAGGCGTGCGTGTAAAGGAGCGAGGTCGTCGGGTTTCGGTAGACGGCGCGGGACGCTTCGATCCCGTGCTCGCCGAGATCCACACTGCCGGGAAGCTGAATCGCTGTCATCCGGGGCTGCATGGTACGGACTTCGGCCGTCCGCCGGTCGGTTAGATCTGCCAGTCGCCGCCGCGAAGAACCGGCACCCGCTCACCGGCGGCCGTGACGCCGTCGACCTCGAGCTCAGGCGAGCCGACCATGAAATCGACGTGCGTCCCGGCCGTGTTGACGCGGTCGGCGTCCGACTCTTCGACGACGAACGGGAAGCCGCTGCCGAACGCGATGTGGCTGGCGGCGTTTTCGTCGAGGAGCGTGTTGAAGAACACGGTGCCGAGCGGCCCGATGCGGCCCTGGCGATCGACGAGCGCGAGCTCCCCAAGCCGAAGGGCGCCTTCGTCGATCGCGAGCTGCGAGCGCAGCGCGTCGACGTTCTCGTCTGCTTCGATCTGCACCGCCGTGCCCCCCTCGAACCGGACCCGCAGGCCGCGGATGATCGTGCCGTCGCGCAGGACGAGCGGCTTGGTCGACGCCACGTGGCCCTCGGTGCGTAGCGGATCCGGCGTCGTGAAGACCTCTTCCGTCGGCAGGTTCGGGAAATGGCGCAGGCCCTCGTCGGTGGAGAAGTCCGCGGCCCACCACTTGTGGCTCGGCAGCATCCCGACCGTCAGCTCCGTGCCCGGCCCGCGCAGCTCGATCGTGTCGAAGCGACGCTCGGCCAGGCGCCGCGCGGAATCGTTGAGAACGCGCATGCGCTCCTCCCAGGCCTGGGCCGGGTCCGGTTCGTCGAGGCGCAGCACATGCTCGAGCTCCCGCCAGAGCTTCTCGTAGGCTTCGTCCTCGGTCAGCTCCGGGTAGACGAGCTTCGCCCACTCGCGATGCGGACAGGGCGCGATGCACCAGTTGGTCTTGCGGTCGCCGACGACCTGGCCGAGCTCCTTGACGCGCGGCAGCATGTCTTTCCCGGCAAGGTGCATGTCGAGCCCGTCGAGCGCGTTCGGGGCAACCACCCCGACAAGCGTCACACGGCCACCGCGCTCCTCTGCGTGGGCGAGCAGTCGGCCCCCGTACCAGTCCGGCACGAACTCGAGCGTGTCGGGATCGGCGTGCTCGATCCGGGCCCGCTTGATCCAGGGATCGAAGTAGTCGACGTCGACGAACTTCGCGCCGCGGTCGTAGGCGGCCGCCGCGACGGCCCGCGCCATCTCCTCCTGCCCGATCTCGCCCGTGATCATCACGATCTGACCGGCCTGGATGTTCGCGCCGTGAACGGCGAGCTCTGCCAGGCGTGTCCAGCGATCGGCCATCGGGCAGGCGATCCTATATCCGACGCCGAACATCGTGTCGTGACCTTCGAGGCCGCAACCGAGCGGTTCCTCGCCGCCGCCGGCATCAGTGACGGCACGCGCCGCGTGTACGCGGCCGACCTGCGTGAGTTCGCGCGCTGGTTCGGGCCTGACAGTCCAGTCGAGGACGTCGACGTTCGCGTGCTTGCCGACTGGGTGACGGAGCTCGGCCGCGCGCGCCCCGGCGGGCGCCTCGCGCCGGCGACGGTCGGGCGGAAGCTGACCGCCGTTCGCTCGCTTCTCCGCTACGCGCTGGGGCCCGAGCACGTGCCGGACGGCTCCTTCGCCCCGAAGCGCCCAAGGCGGCTGCCGGATGCGCCGAAGCAGAGCGAGGTCGAGCACCTCGTCGACGCGTTGGCAGGCGACGGACCGCTCGCGCTGCGAAACCAAGCGCTCGTCGAGCTCGTCTACTCGGCGGGGCTACGCAGCGCCGAGGCGACCGGGCTCGATCTCGGAGACGTCGACTTCGAACAGGAGCTCGTGCACGTGCGGCTCGGCAAAGGGGGCAAGGATCGCGTCGTCCCGCTCGGCGAGGAGGCGGCGAACCTCGTCGCGCGCTACCTGCACGAGTCGCGGCCCCAGCTCGCGCGCGGCGCCGAGAACGCGCTCTTCCTCTCGACGCGTGGCCGTCGGCTCGATACCTCGACGTTGCGACGGCTCGTCCCGCACCCGCACCGGCTGCGGCACGCGTTCGCGACGCACCTGTTGGAAGGCGGCGCCGACCTGCGGACGATCCAGGAGCTGCTCGGCCACGCCTCCCTCTCGACCACCCAGATGTACAGCCACGTCGATGCCAAGCGACTGCGAAAGGTCTATGACCACTCCCACCCGCGATCCTGAGCTCGACGGGTTCCTCGCGCTGCTCGCAGCGCAACGCTCGCCGCGCACGGTCGATGCCTACCGCCGCGACCTCA
>DATBBH010000149.1:0-11103 GCA_036271075.1 Gaiellaceae bacterium
CCCTGCCCCCCGGCTCGCCGACGGCAGCGATGGCCGCCGGGATCGGGCTCGTTCCCGAGGACCGTCGCCAGCAGGGACTCGTGATGGACTTCTCGATCGAGCGAAACATCGCGCTTGCCTCGCTCGACGGCATCCGCCGGGGAGGGTTGATCCCGCGCGGGGCCGAGCGAAGCTTCGCCAAGGACTGGGCAACCAGGTTGCAGTTGAAGTACGGCAAGTTGACGAACCCGGCCTGGACGCTCTCTGGCGGCAATCAGCAGAAGGCCGTGCTCGCGAAATGGCTCGCGCGCGACCCGAGGCTGCTCATCGTCGACGAGCCGACGCGAGGCATCGACGTCGGCACGAAGGCGGAGGTGCACCGTCTGCTCTCCGAGCTTGCAGCCCGCGGGGTCGCGGTCCTGATGATCTCGTCCGAGCTGCCGGAGGTGCTGGGCATGGCGGACCGGATCGTCGTGCTCTTCGAAGGCAGCGTCGCGCACGAGTTCACGCGAGCCGAGGCCGACGAGCAGGCGATCATGCGCGCGGCCACCGGGGTGGTCGAGGACGCCGCGTGACGACGATCGCCGAAGAACAGACGGCCGTCCAGCTCACGCAGAGCTCGCACACCGTCGCAGAGACGCTGCTTCGCTTCCGTGAGCTCGGCATTGTGCTGGCGCTCGTGCTCGTCGTCGGCGCGACCACGATCGACAATCCTCACTTCCTCTCCGCCACGAACGTCCAGCAGATCCTCTCCGGGGCGGCGATCATCGCGCTGCTCGCGATCGGCGAGACGATCGTGATCGTCACGCGCAACGTCGACCTCTCGATCGGCTCCGTGCTCGGCATCTCCGCCTACGCGACCGGAGTGCTCTACGTGCACCATCCGCATGCTCCGCTCGGCTTGGTCTTCCTGTTCGCCGTTGGGATCGGCGTCGTCTGCGGTGTTGTCAACGGCGCAATCGTGACCGTCGCTCGTGTGCCGAGCCTCGTCGTCACGCTCGGGACGCTCTACATCATCCGCGGCATCGACGGAGCGTGGGCCGGCGGCAATCAGGTCAACGCCTCCATGCTGCCGGGCAGCTTCAACAAGATCGGCTACGGCACGTTCCTGGGAATTCCGTACCTCGCGATCATCGCAATCGTCGCGGTCGCCATCGCCACGTACGCAATGCGTTCCTTTCGAACGGCGCGGGACTTCTACGCGATCGGCTCAGATCCCGACGCCGCTCGCCTCGCCGGCATTCCGGTGGGGTCCAGGGTGTTTCTCGCCTTCGTCCTCAGCGGCGGCATCGCCGGATTCGCCGGCGCCGTCTGGCTGTCGCTGTACGGCTCCGTCGACGCGATCGCGGGGGCCGGCTACGAGTTCCAAGTGATCACCGCGGTCGTCGTCGGCGGTGTGGCGATCTTCGGCGGCAGCGGCACCGTCCTCGGAGCCGCGCTCGGCGCGCTGCTGCTCAACGCGATCAACAGCGCGCTTGTGGTGGTGAACGTGTCGTCCTTCTGGAGCTCGGCCATCGCGGGGGCGCTGCTCATCGCCGCGATCGCGTTCGACCGTCTGATTGCCGTGCGCGTCGCACCCGCCCTGCGCACCAGGAGGAGAGATCGTGGCTGAGCTCGACGACTACAAGCCCGGCGACGAGGCCGGCAGTAGGCCTCCGAGGCGGAGTCTCGGATTCGTCGTCCGCTGGGAGACGCTGCTGCTCGTCCTGCTGGGCTGCACGATCGCGTTCGGCGCCAGCGTCTCGCCGTACTTCCTGCAGTCCACCAACCTCTTCTACATCTGCCTGAACGTGGGTGAGGTCGCGATCATGGCGCTTCCACTGACCCTGATCGTGATCACCGGCGAGATCGATCTTTCCGTCGCGTCGATGCTCGGCCTCAGTGGGGTTCTCATGGCGGAGCTCTTCAAGCACGGCTGGCCGATCTGGCCGGCGATGCTTGCTGCCATCGTCTTGGGCATGGTCCTCGGCGCGTTCAACGGCTTCCTCGTCACCCGCGTCGGCCTGCCGTCCCTCGCGGTGACGATCGGAACGCTGACTCTCTACCGCGGGATCGCGCAGGGGATCCTTCCGACAGACACGATCGGCGGGTTCCCGGCCCACCTGACGAACATCGGCGTTGTCCCGATCCCGGGCACGCACATCCCGTACTCGATCGCGTTCTTCGGCCTGCTCGCCGTCGTCTTCGCGGTCGTTCTTCACGCGACGCCGCTCGGTCGCGCGATCTTCGCGATCGGCGCGAGCCAGGAAGCGGCGTTCTTCGCGGGGATCCGCGTCAAGCGGATCAAGTTCTGGCTGTACGTGCTGTCGGGAATGTTGTCCGGGTTCGCCGGTGTGCTCTGGACGCTCCGCTTCGCGTCGGCCCGCTACGACTCCGGGATCGGGCTCGAGCTGTACGTCGTCACGATTGTTCTGCTCGGCGGCATCTCGATCTTCGGCGGTCGCGGCACGATTCTCGGGGTCGTCCTGGCCGTTGCCGTCCTCGGCACGCTCCAGACGGCACTGACGCAAGACCTCATGCCGGCACAGGACCAGAACATCGTCGTCGGCAGCCTGCTCCTCGCGAGTGTCATCGTCCCGAATGCGAGGGACATGGTTCGACGCGCCCGCGCAAGGCTGCGCAGCGCGGAAGCCCGCAGGCACCGAGTCGTGGCTCCCCAGCCGGAGGGTCCGTGAGGGTCGGCGTCTTCGGGATCGGCCTCGCCGCGTACTGGCCGCAATTCGAAGGCCTGCGCGAGCGGCTCGAGGGATATCAGCGCGGGATCGAGGCGCAGCTCGAAACGCTCGGCGCAGAGGTGATCTCCGTCGGCCTCGTCGACACACCGCAGGCAGCTCGACAGGCTGGAACCACACTCGCTGCCGCGCGACCCGATCTGGTGCTCCTCTACACGGCGACGTACGCCACGTCGTCACAAGTCCTGCCCGTGGTTCAGGCCGTTGCTGCTCCCGTGGTCATCCTCAATCTCCAGCCGACGCGGACACTCGATTACGAACGGATGACCACCGGTGAATGGTTGGCCAACTGCTCGGCCTGTTGCGTGCCCGAGCTGGCCGGCGCTTTCACCCGGGCGCGGGTTCCCTACCGGACGGTGACGGGGACGCTGCTCGACGGCGATCCCGCGTGGGACGTGCTCGGCGAGTGGCTCGACGCAGCGTCCGCGGTACGAAGCCTGCGCGCCGCGCGCATCGGCTTCCTCGGTCATACGTACCCGGGCATGCTCGACCTGTATTCCGATTTCACGCAGGTGCACGCTCAGACCGGAGCTCACGTCGAGGTGCTCGAGATCGACGATCTCATCGAGCGAGTCGAGGCCGCCGATCTCGGTGCGATCGAGCGCAAGGGCGAGGAGATTCGCCAGACCTTCGATCTCGCCGATGGGGGCGTCGACCCGATCGCTGCAGAGATCACGCCCGAGGTCTTCGAGTGGTCGGCGCGCGTCTCAGTTGGACTCGACCGTCTCGTCGAGGACTTCGAGTTGGACGGGTTGACCTACTACTACCGCGGCGTCGGAGGCAACACCGCAGAGCGTGTCGCCGCGGGTCTCATCGTCGGCAACTCGCTGCTGACCGCACGCGGCGTCCCAGCATCCGGCGAGGGTGACCTGAAGACGAATATCGCGATGCTCCTACTCGACCGCCTCGGCTGCGGTGGCTCCTACACCGAGTTCTACGCCCTCGACTTCGACGATCACTTCATCCTGATGGGGCATGACGGGCCGGGCCACCTGGCGATCGCCGAGGGTCGGCCGGTGGCGCGTGCGCTCAAGCTCTACCACGGCAAGGCCGGGGCTGGGCTGTCGATCGAGATGAAGGTCAAGCTCGGGCCGGTGACGATTCTCGGTGTGACGCAAACCGCCGACGGTCGACTGAAGCTCATCGCCGCGGAGGGCGAGTCGATCGCGGGGCCGACCTTCCGCATCGGCAACACCAACTCGCGGATCCGGTTTCCATCGGGGCCGACGGCATTCTTCGACGCGTGGTGTGCCGAAGGGCCGACGCACCACGTTGCGCTTGGAGTCGGACACCAGCTACCCCGTCTGCGCAAGGTCGCCGATCTCCTCGGTCTGGAGCTGGCGGTCGTCGCGTAGCGGAAAGTCTCAGCGGCCTCCGTTGCTCCGGAGCCAGTCAGAGATCTCGGCCAAGTGGAAGAGCGGTGCGTAATGACCGCCGGCGAGCTCGTGCAGCTCCGCACCGGGGACGTGTGAGGCAAGCCAGCGGGCATGGCCGATTGGAGTGGCGCTGTCGTCGACGCCCTGCCAGACGCCGACCGGGCGCGAAACTGTGCGGACGTCGAATCCCCAGGGCGATCCGAACGCGTTGGAGGCGTCGAGCCAGCCTTCGCCGGAGCAGCGGACGCATTCAGCCATTCCAGCGACCACCGGATCGCGGATGGCCGGATCCTCGAGCGCCGCTCGGTCTGCTTCCGGGAACTCTTGCGCGAAGCCCATCAGACACGCCAGCGGATCGCGTAGCAATTCCTGACGCATCGGTTCACCGCTCGCGAGAGTGGCGGCCCGGTCAACCGGCTCGGCAGCCTCGGCCGCCGCCTGCGCATTCGTCTCGGTCATCCCGGAGTCGAACTCGAGCCCGTGCGCGTCTATGGGTGCGGAGGTCGAGAGCAGAGCCGCGGCGGTGCAGCGATCCGGGAGCAGAGCCGCAGTTGCAAGCGCGAACGCGCCGCCGCCGGAGATTCCCGCGGTGGCGAACCGAGGCACTCCCCATGAATCGGCGATCCGCGCGACGTCGGGCGCCAGGTCGGCGACGATATGCCCCGGCAGCGGCGTCGACTTCCCGCAGCCTGGGCGGTCGTAGCTGATCAGCCGCAAGCCCAACTCGGCCGCGACGAGCTCGGAGCAGGGCGGGACTCGACTTCCGGGATTGCCGTGATGCCAGATCACGGGGAAGCCGTCCGCAGGCCCCGTGGCGACGCTCCAGATCTCCCGACCGTCGTCGGCGACCGTCAGCTTTTCCCCTGGCAGATCCGATATGTGAAGCATCTCTTTCAGAACTATGAAGTATCTGCTTCAGAATGTCAAGCAGCGGCTTATGATGCGCCCATGAGCCGCACCCGCCGCCGTAACAACCAGTCCGACGTCTCGAGTGAGGTGAAACTCAGTGCCCCGGCGGCGGTGCGCGCCCTGGCCCATCCGGCGCGGCTGACGATCGTCGACCAGCTCTACCAAGGGCTCGACCGGACCGCCAGCGAGCTGGCAGAGCTGACCGGGCTCTCCCCGAGCGCGATGAGCTACCACCTGCGCGCGCTCCAGCGCTCCGGAATCGTTGTCCGCGGCGAGCGCCGCGGTGACGGGCGCGAGCGTCCCTGGCGCGCCGCGGCGCGCTCGCTGACGCTCAGCTCCGACGACCCCGCGTCAACCGTGGCCGCCGCCGACGTGATCACTGGTGGCTACCTCGAGCATCTGCGGAGCGAGTTCCGTCGCTGGTCGCTCGCTGAAGCAAGCGAGTCCGACAGCTGGCGACGCGTCAGCGGGATCCGCCGCTCCTTCCTCTGGCTCAGCGAAGCCGAAGCAACCGCAGCCGCCGCCGAATTCGCTGCCATCGTCGACAAGTACACCGCCGGCCGCGACGCTGCCCAACACCCGACAGGCACGCGCCGCCTGATGTGCCTACTCGCCCTCGTGCCCGAAGCCACGGAACGCGAGCCCGAGACGCCGCGCTAGCCGCGGCTCGTTGACATCGCTCCGGGGCTGGAATACCTTCGCCCGAAGCAGCGAGCCCAGGAGCGTGTCCGTCACGAAGCCTTGCATCGTTGCTGCGGCCGCTTCAGGCCTACACGCCGAGGGGTTTCATCTGTGCGCCGTCGCGTGCGGATCAGCCTCGTGCAAGCGATCTCGATAGGGGGGACCGAGATGGCAGTGATGTTCTTCAACCGCAACATCCCGGACGAGTGTCACCAGAAGATGAGGGAGTTCGCGGCCGCCGGCAACGACCCGGTGTGGGTCGCGTTCGCGCCGGGAACCGGCAGCCACTGGAGCGTCCTCGCGAAGAACGGCGCGTTCTTCAACCGGAACATCCCGGACGAGTGCCACCAGAAGATGAAAGACCTGTCGGCGGCGGGCGCCAAGGTCATCCGCGTCGCCTTCCCGCCCGGCGGCGGCAACAGCTGGAGCATCGTCGACAACAAGGGCGGGTTCTTCAACCGGAACATCCCGGACGAGTGCCACCAGAAGATGAAGGATCTGTCGACCGGCGGCGCCAAGATCGTTTCCGTCGCGTTTCCTCCGCAGGGTGGCAACAGCTGGAGCGTCGTGAACGACCAAGGCGACTTCTTCAACCGAAACATCCCCGACGAAGCGCACATGTACATGGGGTTCTTCTCCGAGGTCTACGGTCCGGTGCGCGTCGTCGCGTTCGACATGGACGGTAACGGCTGGTCGGTGACCTCGCCCGTCACGAAGCACGAGAAGATCTGTGACGCGACGAAGTGCGTTTCGGTCGCGGATGTGTATCGCAACATCTCGCAGCGGCTGGACGGCAAGGTCGTCGGCTATTCGTGCACCGTCGGCAGAGCATCGCTCGGCGCGTTCTCGCACGGCCAGGCGCGCACCGGCGCGAACGCGCCGGCTCGAATGTTCCTTCCGTCGACGAAGATTCCGGTCGCAAGTGTGAGCAAGGTCGTCACGGCGCTTGCCGCGATCCGTGTGCTCGCGAAGAACAACATCAGTCTCGACGCCGGCATCGGCGGTCATCTACCGAGCGACTGGAAGCTCGACCCCGTCGTAGCGGCGATCACCTTTCGTCAGTTGCTCGAGCATCGGAGCGGTATCAAGGACTACGGCAACAACGATCAGACCTACGACACGCTCAAGAAATTCTTCACACAAAAGGTCGACCCGACCAAGAACACGAAGTGCCAGCCGTCGAGCGTGGTGAATCCCGCGAATCCGATCAACGCGATGGACAAGTCGCCGTGCTACAGCAACTACAACTTCGGCATCTTCCGCGTGCTTCTGCCGTGGGTCGACGGTTTCGTCGACGATCCCACGAACCGCGCAGCGAAGCTCGCCGCCGCCTACGTCAAGCGCGTTCAGACGCACGTCTTCGAGCCGGTCGGCGCGCACGGCGTCGACACGAAGCCTCCCGCGAGCGGGCCGCAGGCCGGCGCGTACGCATTTTCGTACGCATTCCCGGGGACCGCCGGCGGCTACGACTGGGGCGACGACAGCTTGGGTGCCGGCGCCGCCGGCTGGTATCTCGCCATCGAGGACATCAACAAGGTGCTGTACAGCTTGAACAAGAACGACGGCCGCATCCTCACGACCAACCAGATGAAAGACATGGAGGCGACGCAAATCGGCTGGGACACGTTGAAGGACGGGACCGGCTACCGCTGGGTGGAGAAGAACGGCGGCTGGGGCGCCAACGGCACCACGATCAGCACCTCGATCGCGTTGTTCGGACCTGGCGTGTACGGGGCGCTCTTCATCAACTCGGACAAGGCGGGACCTCATCTCCAGGCGAACTGGCAGTGGTGCAAGAAGTGCGAGGAGCTCGCGTTCGCAGGCAATCCGAGCCCCGGGAGCTGCCCTGCCGGGGGAAGTCATGACCACACAGGCAGCAGAAACTATCTCGTGGCGATGAAGGCGCCCGGCATCGTCGGGCAGGAGAACTGGCGCTGGTGCACCAAATGCCAGGCGCTGTGCTTCGGAGGCAGCTCGTCGGCGGGCAAGTGCCCCGCCGGTGGACAGCACGACCACACCGGCAGCGGCAACTACGTCCTCGTCCAAAAAGGCACCGCTGCGGTTCCCGAGTACAACGAAGAGAACTGGAAGTGGTGCAAGAAGTGCCAGGTACTCGCATTCGCGGCACACGCGACGCAGGGAACGTGCGCGGCCGGCGGGATGCACGATCACACCGGCAGCGGTGACTATCTGCTCGAGTATGCGGTCGGCGCAGACACGGTGCTGCACGACTCGTACATGAAGGCGCTGGTGCCGGCCTAGCCAAATCGCGCAAACTCGCAACATTCCAATCTGCAACTGCGGCGAGACAATCCTGCCAGAACCTGGGTCGTCCTTCGTTGCTGCCGATTCGTCCTTACACGCTGTTCAAGAAGGCGAGGCTACGGTCCGTCGCATGACCCGTTCACTTCGCCTCCTCTTCATTGCGCTTGGCATCGTGCTCGTCGCTCCCGCTGCGGCGCGCAGCGCGACACACATGCCGATCGGCTTCTACGACGACGCGAGCTTTCGCTGGTCTGACAGCCGGCACGAAAACCTACAGGAGGCCGCGAGTGCCGGAGCAACCGTCATCCACACGACCGCGAGCTGGGCCCAGATCGCCCCGACGCGTCCCGCAAGCGCGTCCAACGGCAACGATCCTGCCTACCGTCTGGGTGACCTCGACGAGCTCGTCGCGAATGCGTCCACAAACGGAATGCGCGTTCTGATCGACGTCTCAGGCACGCCACGGTGGGCGAACGGCGGCAAGACACCGAACCACATGCCGCGGCGCCTCTCCGACCTGACGACGTTCACGAAGATGCTCGCGACCCGGTACAACGGTCGTCAAGGCCATGGCACGGTCTCGATGTGGGCGGTCTGGAACGAGCCCAACCTGTCGCTCTTTCTGACGCCGCAGTACTCCGGCAAGAAGATCGTCTCGGCCGATGAGTACGCGAAGCTGTATCGCGCGGCCTACGCGGGGATCAAGGCCGGGAATGCTTCGGCGCAAGTTGCGATCGGCGAGACCTCGCCACTCGGCCGCGACCATCCGACAGGCATCGGCGGACAGGGCCAGTCGGTCGCGCCCGGCACGTTTGCCCGGCTGCTGGCGCGCCAGACGGGTCTCAAGTTCTCGGCCTGGGCGCACCATCCATACCCGACCTCGCTCTCGGCGAAGCCGCTCGAAAAGGTGCGCTACCCGAACGTTTCGTTGTCCCAACTGCCGACGTTCGAGAAGCAGCTCAACTCGACGTTCCATCGCAACGTCCCGATCTGGATCACTGAGTACGGTCACGAGACGAAGCCGGCCGAGCCGCACGGCGTCACCTACGCGACGCAGGCCGCGTACGCCAAGCAGGCGCTGCAGTACGTGCGGGCGGACAAGCAGGTGCGGATGTTCATCTGGTTCACGTTCCGCGACTCGGCCACGAACCCGTGGCAGAGCGGGCTCGAACAGCCGAGCGGGGCGCACAAGCCCGCCTTCGCCGCCTTCTCCGCGCTCGCGCGGCTGATCAGCGGCCGCTCCACGCTGGGCTAGGCGCCGTCGCACTTAAGCCGCCAGGCACGGCTCACGCATTACTGTCCACCGGAGACAGATCGCGAGACGAAGCCGATGCCGCATGACCACGCAACCAAGGTGCCGCGCAAGCTGTACGAGCAGGAGCTGCTGCGCCTGCAGGGTGAGCTGGTCCAGCTCAAGGAATGGGTGCGGACGACGGGTGGGCGGCTCGTCGTCCTCTTCGAGGGCCGCGATGCCGCCGGCAAGGGTGGCGCGATCAAGCGTGTGACCGAGTACCTGAACCCGCGCGTCGCACGGATTGTCGCGCTGCCTGCACCAACCGAGCGAGAGCAGAGTCAGTGGTACTTCCAGCGCTACATCGCGCACTTGCCGAGCGCGGGCGAGATCGCCATCTTCGACCGGAGCTGGTACAACCGCGCCGGCGTCGAGCACGTGATGGGCTTCTGCACGCCCGCCGAGTACCGGCGCTTTCTCCAGCAGTGCCCGATCTTCGAGCGTCTGCTCGTCGAGGACGGCATCCAGCTGATCAAGTACTGGTTCTCGGTCAGCGACGAGGAGCAGGAGCGGCGGTTCCGCTCGCGGCTGGAGGATCCGCTCCGCCGCTGGAAGCTGTCGCCGTTGGATCTCGAGTCGCGTGCGAGGTGGGTCGAGTACTCGCGTGCGAAAGACGAGATGTTCGTCCACACCGACATCGAGGAGGCACCTTGGTACGTCGTCGAGGGCGACGACAAGCGTCGCGCCCGCCTCAACTGCATCGCCCACTTACTCTCGATCGTCCCGTACAAGGACGTGCTGGAGACCCCGGTCGAGCTGCCGCCGCGCCCACCGGAGAGTGACTATGAGCGGCCGCCGCGCGACCTGTTCCGCTACGTGCCCGACTACGCCGCGACCTTGCTCTCCTGACCCGTGGCTCGCCGGACGACACTCGAGCCGTTGGACGACGCCGTCGACCACGTCCGCGGTCCGGCGTCCGGTCGTCTCATCCTCGAATACGGGGACTACGAATGCCCTTACTCGCGGCTGGCGTTCCGGGCGATCGAGCGCGTGGAGCAGGAAGCGAGCGGCGGCATCCGCTTCGCGTTTCGACACTTCCCGCTGGTGGAGATCCACCCGCACGCTTCCGCGGCGGCAGCCTCAGCGGAAGCCGCGGCGCTGCAGGGCCGGTTTTGGGACCTGCACCGGTTGCTCTTTCACCGCCAGCGTGCGCTCGAAGACGACGATCTGCGGCGCTACGCGACCGAGCTCGGCCTCGACCTCGCACGCTTCGACGAGGATCGATTCAGCCCCGAGGTGCTGCGGCGTGTTCAGCGAGATGTCGAAAGCGGAGTGGCGTCAGGTGAGGTGCACGGCACTCCGACCTTGTTCATAGACGGCGTCGTGCATCGCGGTGACTACGACGCAGCGGCCTTGCTCAACGCTTTGGCCGACGACAGAAAGGAACGATCGTGACCACAGACGCCGACAACCCCGTCAGCTTCGAGACCGACGTGAAGCCCATGTTCCGCGAACTCGACCGGCGGTCGATGCAATCCGCGTTCGACCTCTGGTCCTACGCCGACGTCAGCCAGCACGCCGACGCGATTCTTGCTCAGCTTCGGTCCGGCGGCATGCCGTGCGACGGCGCGTGGCCCCAGGCACAGGTCGACCTCTTCCAGCGCTGGTCCGAAACCGGCAAACGTGCGTGAGTGAAGTGACGCCGGGAGCTCCCGGCGAGCAAACGGCTTACTCGGGCCGGACGGCGTGGGTTCGCAACCTCGAGACGCCGCTGCGGAGCTTTCTGCGCACCGAGACCGGGAGCGCCGCCGTGTTGCTCGCCGCGGTGGTCGCCGCGCTCGTCTGGGTCAATGTCGACGCCGAGTCGTACAACCGCGTTTGGCAGACAACGCTGTCGATCCGCCTCGGCGACCGAGGTCTCTCGCACGAT
>DATBBH010000150.1:0-17189 GCA_036271075.1 Gaiellaceae bacterium
CGGCGTACAGGTTGCCGCCCGCCGACGTGATGGCGGTTACCCGCCGGCGGCTCGCCGGTCTGCCTCCTTCCCGCGAGACCCGCGCTCGATCAGGCTGGCCGAGCCTCATCCGAGGCCCGACCTGAAAACGCAAGGAGACCAAGATGAAGATGCGGAGCAAGCTCGCAATCGTCGTGATCGGGGCCGCCGCCGCACTCGCGATCGGCTCGATCGCCCTCGCGGCGATCCCCGACGGAGGTGGCGTCGTGCATGGTTGCTACGACAAGGCCTCCGGCCAGTTGCGTGTCACCGACACCCAGACGAACCAGCCGAAGCCGTGCACGGTCAAGGAAGCCGCTCTCGACTGGAGTCTGCGTGGGCCGCAGGGCGTTCCCGGCCCGCAAGGCCCCGCAGGGCCTGCCGGTGCTCCCGGGGCCGACCCGTTTGCCGACGCGTTCGTCGGCCGCTTCGGCGAGGACGTCGGAAACGCCACGGCCGCGAACAGCGTGCCGTGCACGCTCGGGCAGATCCTGCTGACCGCCTCGACCGTCAAGACGGCGGGTGGCGTCCCCGCGAAGGGACAGTTGCTGCCGATCGCGCAGAACACCGCCTTGTTCGCGCTGCTCGGCACGACCTACGGCGGGGACGGGAAATCGACGTTCGCCCTGCCCGACCTGCAGCCGATCACGCCCAGCCACATGACCTACTCGATCTGCGTCTACGGGACGTGGCCGCAGTGACCTACCCGTGTGAGCACGCCCGTTTTCCGGGCGTGCTCACAACGGATCGCCGACCTTCGATTCACGAGCCACGTCGGTAACAGGCGCGGTCTCGTCCTGGGTCAACCGCTCGAGCAGGCATGCGGACCCCGAGAGAGCGAGCCAGACGAGGGGGAGCTGGCGCGGCCGGCGGGTGACGGCCACGGCAACCGGCGCCGCCGTCCAAAGGCTGAGGCAGTAGAAACAGTCGAGCAGGTCGCCGATCCAGCTCGTGCCCGCCGCTCGTCGCAGCCGAACCACCGCCTCCGCGGGACCGTCCTCCTCGGCGAGGAGATGCGTCAGTCGCCAGGTCGCAAGGGCACCGAGCCCGAAGCGTGTGGCGTCGTCGCGCAGGACCGTCACCGTTCCGTCTCCATCCCTTCGAGCCCGGCGACCAGCCGTCGCATCTGCTCCGAGGGCTCAACGCCGAGCTGCTCCGCGAGCAGCTTGCGGCACAGACGGTATTGCCGAAGCGCCTCGCCGGTGTTTGCATCGGCCAGGTGGACACGCACCACGCCGCGGTGCGCGCTCTCGCGCAGCGGCTCCCCGGCCACCGACAGGAGCCCGGCCTCGAGGGCCTGCGTGATCCGCCCGGCGCGAGCGTGCCGCTCGCACAAGACGTCGAGCGCGCGCAGCCTGATCTGGCGAAACCGCTCCCGCTCGAGCGGAACCCAGTCGTCGTACCAGTCGGGCAAGAGGTCGCCGGCGAACATCCGCTGGTCGCACGGCTCGCCGGTCTCGGCGGAGCCGTCGAGCTCCTGCCAGGCCAGCCGTTCTGCCTCGCGCAGGTCGACGAGCACGTCAGGGCCCAATTGCAGGCGCTGGCCGCTCGCGTCGAGGAGCGTGCTGCTCCGGCAGCGGACACGCCAGAGCGTCGATCGCAGGTTGGCCGCGGCCTGCTGGTCCGACGTCTCGGGCCAGAGCGATCCGGCAACGTAGGCGCGTCGCAGGGATCGCTCGTGGAGCGCGACGAAGGCCACGAGACGCTGACCGCTCATCGGCAGCGCCACCCGCGCTCCGTCGTCGATCAGCTCGAACGAGTTCAGCAGGCGCAGCTCGACGACGCGCGACGATCGTGAACGGCGCGGATTGGGCCGCAGCGACGAGCGAACTCCCCCCAAACTGCTCCTTCGCTGTCGAAGCGAGACCGAAGCTAGATGAGTCGGCGACGACTGTCAACGACGAACCCGGTCCGAGGTGGTGACGTTGCGGTGACGTCCGCGTGACGCCCTGCGAGGAGGCTGCGCGGGCAACTCGAGGGGGAGGTTCTCGATGCCCGACAAGACGCCAAGTTCTGGCGGCTTCGCGCTGGAGGTTCCGGTCGACGCGTCGGCGATCTCCGCCGACGATCTGAAGCAGCAAAACCTCAAGATCGTCGTCAAGACCTGCGAGCGTGAGCTGTTCTCGCAGCCGGTGAAGCTGAAGGCGGACGGGAGCGGCAGCGCGCGCTTCTCGTTCGCCAAGAACCCGGGGTCACTCACCCTGCTGATCGGCCCGGACCGCGCCGAGGACGCGGAGCTTGCCGACTCGCAGACGATCACCGCCAGCGTCCCCGAGTCGATGTGGGCGGGCAAGCGCCAGCTCGTGGTGCAGCCGCTTCGGATCTCGTACTGGTACTGGTGGTGGTGGTGGCGCTGGTGCCGTGAGTTCACGATCCACGGCCACGTGGTGTGCCCGGACGGCAAGCCGGTGCCCGGCGCAGAGGTGTGCGCCTACGACGTCGACTGGTTCTGGTGGTGGTGGACGAAGCAAGAGGTCGGCTGTGCCGTCACGGACATCAACGGCAGCTTCGACATCAAGTTCCGCTGGTGCTGCGGCTTCTGGCCGTGGTGGTGGTGGCGCAACCGGATCTGGGAGTACCAGCCGGAGCTCGCGGAGGCGATCGTGCCGGTGCTCGAGCGCGACCCGCGCATCGAGCTCGGCCTAGCGACCAGCACGCCGAGCCTCGAGGTGTTCGAGCCTCTGCTGGCCCGCCAGGGCTTTGACACGAGCAAGCCGCTCGCGACACTCGCGGCAGGACAACTCGATCAGATCCGCACCTCACTGCTCGAGCAGCTGCCGAAAGCGCCAGAGCTTGCGCAGCTGCGCATCTGGCCGTGGTGGCCCTGGTGGCCATGGTGGGACTGCACGCCGGACATCATCTTCAAGGTCACGCAGGACTGCCACTTCCCCGGCGCGGTGATCGTCAACGAAGGCTATGCCGACACGCGTTGGGACATCCCCGACCCGCTCAATGTCACCCTGATCGCGAACGACCTCGCGTGCTGCAAGCCGGTTCCGCCGTGCATCGAGGGCGACTGCATCGAGATCTCGTCGTTCTGCTCCGACGAGTACCTCTCGCTCGACGCGGTCGGCGGCAACCCCGGCGCGCCGATCGGCAGGCCGGACGGGTACGCACCGGGCGACCGCCCGTTCTCCGAGACGGTCGCCGTGCTCAAGGCGAACACGTTCGTCGGCATCGACTACTACGAGATCGAGGTCCAGGATCCCATCACGCTCGCCTGGGGCCCACTGCCGTCGGGCGCCTGTCGAGACTTCTGCCGCCACTGGATTCAGCCGGTCAACGTCGGGCCCTGGCCGAACGGGGACGTTCCCTTCGACTGGACGACCAGGCTCGACGGCGCGAATCCGCACCTGGTGGTGGAGAGCCGCGAGCACTACGAGGCGACCAGTCCGTTGCCGTTCCCCGCGTACTGGGAGATCAGCTCGCAGCTCGTCGTCCCGCTCGACTCGACGAAGTTCGCGGACGGGACGTACAAGTTCCACGTCGTCGGCTGGCAGGACGCAGGCGCCGGCAAGATCAAGAACGGTCATGTGCTGAAGGTGTGCGGGATCGAAGAGCTGAACGAATGGGTGCTCACCTTCGACAACAGGGCGTACCCGGACCTCACGGTCCCGGATTGCGGCTCGGGCTTCGTCCACCTCTGCACGAAGGAACCGACGACCGCCATCAACACGGTGACGATCGGCGGGAGCCCGATCCCGGAATGCGGGACGACAGAGATCGACGGCGATCTGGTGATCGACTTCGAGGCCTACGACCCCGACGGGCACCTGAGCAACTACGACCTGTCGATCCACTGGGGGGCGAGCCACGAAGCCAGCCTGTTGACCTTGCCGGGGGCGACCCTGACTTGGCTCAGCGGCGACGGCCAGGGGCCGAACTACGCGTCCGCGCTCGGACAGGGGCACGGGGCCGCCAGCCCCTACTGGCACGGCGGCACCATGCGGCTGACGGTTCCGGCCGCGACCGCGTTCCCGGTCCCGTGCTGTTACCTGATCCGGCTGGAGGCTGTGAAACGCCACCACCTCGGCTACACGTTCGGGAGCTGCGGCTACAACTGCGTCGCGGATCAGTACTACAACGTGAGCGAGTTCACGGTGGGGGCCGGCGTCTGCGACCCGATCAGGCGGCTCGACGTGGCGTCGATCGGTGAGGCGCCCGCAGCGGAGAAGCTCGCGTGAGCTCTCGGAGGAGGAGGCGCTGATGGGCTGTTGCGGACAGGGACGCGCAGCCCTCCGCGCCGCCGGCGCACCGGGCCGCGAGGCATCGATCTCGCGGTCTCCGCCGGCCTCCACGCTTCGCTACCTCGGAGGCAGGCACATGCGCATCCGCGGTGCCGTAAGCGGACGGTTGTACGAGTTCACCGGCGGGAAGCGAACAGCTGTCGACGCGAGCGACGCGTCGGCGATGGTCAGGACGGGGCTGTTCGCTCGAGACTGACCGGGATTACGACGATGAACGTTGCTCCGCCGCCGGGCGTCGGTCGCACCGTGGCGACGCCGCCGTGCGCCTCGGCGACGGCGGCAACGAGCGAGAGGCCTAGGCCGACGCCGCCGCTCGCGCGCGTGCGAGAGCCGTCGACACGATAGAAGCGCTCGAACACGTGGCTCGCTTCCTCGTCGGTGAGGCCCGGTCCAGAATCGCTGACGCTGAGCTCAGCCGTGCCGTCGACGCGGTGAAGCCCGACCGAGACGGGCGTGCCCGGTGGCGTATGGGCCCGGACGTTCGCGAACAGGTTGTCGATCAGCTGGCGAAGCCTGTCGCGGTCACCGACAACCGTCGTCGGCTCGACGTCGAGCGTCACCTGGCGGTCGACGTCGACGACACGCGCGGCATCGACGGCCTCCTCGACGACACCGTCAAGCGCGACCGGCTCTTGTTCGAGCGGCCGACCTTCGTCAAGACGCGCCAAGAGGAGCAGGTCCTCGACGAGCAGGCTCATCCGCTCGGCCTCGCGGCTGATGCCGGACATCGAACGTTCGAGGTCGTCGGGACGACTCGCGGCGCCACGGCTGAACAGCTCGGCATAGGCGCGGACGGCCGCCAGTGGCGTACGCAGCTCGTGCGAGGCGTCGGCGACGAACTGCCGTAGCTTCTCCTCCGACCGCTGGCGTGCCCGGAAAGCCGACTCGATCTGCGCGAGCATCGCGTTCAGCGAGAGCCCCAGCCGCCCGACCTCCGTCTTCGGTTCGGCGCGCTCGACGCGGCGCGAGAGGTCGCCGGCGGCGATCGCCGAAGCCGTCCCCTCGATCTCGCGCAGCGGACGCAGCCCCAGCCGCACCACCCACAATCCGAGCCCGGCGATCGCCGCCAGCACACTGAACGTCACGATCAGCTCGATCAACAGCAGCCGGTGCAAGGTCCCGAAGAGATCCCTCAGCGATGCGGCGACGACGAGCACGCGGCCCGGTTGCTGTGGCTCGATCGAGGCGCGGATGCGGTAGCTCGTCGAGCCGTTCTTCGACGAGACGGTGAAGTACGCCGTTCGTTCGCCGTGCGGCCCCGAGGCCGCCTGCGGAACCCGAATGCCCGCGGGCAGGCTCGGCGGGGAGCCGCCACCGACGAGGAAGCCGCCCGCGAGCACACTTCCGCTGAGGGTGCGCAACTGGTACCAGTCGACACCCTGCGCCGGTGGTCCGCCCCCCGCTTGACCGCCGGGCCTGTGCCCATGCCCGCCATCGTCGGGTTGTTGCTGCTGTTCCACCTGAGCGTGACCCGCCTCGAGCGTCTTGTCGACTCGGTCGAGCAGGAAGGAACGCAGCGAGGTGTAGGTGGCGACGTCGGCAACAGCGAGGCCGACGGCCGCGAGCACGAAGACGCCCAGCAGCAGCCGGGCGCGCAGCGAAAAGCGGTTCAGCAACTAATCCTGCGCAGCCTCGAGCATGTACCCGGCCTGCCGGACCGTGCGGATGAGCGGTGGGCCGAGCGCATCGAGCTTCTTGCGCAGGTAGCTCACGTAGGTCTCGACGACGTTCGAGTTGCCGCCGAAGTCGTAGCGCCAGACGTTCTGCAGGATCTGGCCCTTCGAAAGCACACGGCGCGGGTTCAAGAGGAAGAAGCGCAGCAGCGAGAATTCGGTCGCAGTCAGCTCGACCCGCGTCTCGCCGCGGAAGACCTCGTGCCGAACCTCGTCGAGCGTCAGGTCGGCGTACCGCAAGACGTCACCAGGCAATTCGCCGCCGGTGCGCCGCAGGACCGCCTGGACGCGGGCAACCACCTCGGCGAGGCTGAACGGCTTGGTCACGTAGTCGTCGCCGCCGGCGCGCAGCGCGTCGACCTTGTTCTCAACCGCGTCCTTGGCGGTCAGGAAGAGAATGGCCGTCTTGAACCCGCGCTCGCGGAGGCGGCGTCCGACCTCGATGCCCTCGATGTCGGGGAGCATCCAGTCGAGCACGACCAGATCGGGCTCGAACTCGGCGACCGCAGCCAGCGCGGCCTTGCCGGTCGCCTCCTCGCGCACCTCGAAGCCTTCGTAGCGCAGCGCTGTCGCGACGGCATCGACGATCGACGGCTCGTCGTCGACGACCAGCACCTTCGCCGACCCGTTCGCTCTCTGTTCGCTGCTCTGCATCAAGGTCAACCTGCCATGGGTCGCTGAGAGTCGCCTGAGAAATTGGCGGGGCGAGCTGTGAATTGTCTGTGAACCTACTCCGGCAACGCGCCGGCGATCGTGAGCGCGGCCGTCGCCGCGTCGCAGCCGGCGCGGAGCGCCACCGCGAGATCCGCTCCGCGCCCCAGCGAGGTGAGGAGCCCACCGGCGAACGCATCGCCGGCGCCGAGGGTGTCGAGCCGGTCGAGCGGTGGCACCTCTGCCCGCACGAGATCTCCCCCGGTCGCGAGGATGGCGCCGGCGCGACCGAGCTTGACGCAGACCACGTGATACCGGCGCGCGAGCGTGAGGGCGGCTTCAGCCGGCTCGAGCCCGGTCAGCGTCCGCGCCTCCTCGCCATTGGCGAGGAGGACGCCGGCCGCCGCCGTCGCCTCCAGGAAACAATCGACGCCGAAAGCAGCGACGAGCCGCGCCGAGCCCGCGTCGATTGCGAGCCAGTCCGTCCGCGCGCGCTCGAGCGCGGCCCGGGCCGCGGCCTCCGCTCCCGTCTGCAGGAGCGAGTAGCCCGAGACCAGAACCGCACCCGCCTCGAGGGTCGCCGGAAGATCGTTCGGCGCCAGCCGGGAACTAGCGCCCGGATCGGCGACGATCGACGTGTCGCCGACGACGACGACGCAGCCTGTGCGCTCGTCTTCGTCGCGCGCGAGCAAGGGCTCGACGCCGGCCGCCGCCAGGGCATCCGCAACCAGCCGGCCCGCCGCGTCCGCCCCAACCCGACCGATCACAGCGGCGCTCGCGCCCAGGCGGGCGGCTGCGAGAGCGGCGTTGGCGGCTGACCCGCCCGCGCGAAGCTCGATTCGGCCGTGGACACGACCGCCGGGAACGGGCTCCGGCAGAGCCCCATCGAGCATTACGTCGCCGACGGCGATTAGGTCATGCGGCACTCGCGCAAGTTAATCTCATGCCGTGATCGCGAAGGCGCCGTTCGGAAGCACCGGCCACGAGAGCACGCGCACCATCTTCGGGGCAGCGGCGCTCAGCTCGCTCACGCAGGCCGAGGCGGACCCGACCCTCGAGCTGCTGCTGGAGCACGGCATCAACCACATCGACACTGCTGCGTCGTACGGCGCCGCGGAGCTGAGACTCGCGCCATGGCTGGCGCAGCACCGCGACCGCTTCTTTCTCGCGACGAAGACCGGACAGCGTGACCGCGCCGGCGCGCGCGAAGAGATTCGGCGCTCGCTTGACCGCCTCGGCGTCGATCAGGTCGACCTGCTCCAGCTGCACAACCTCGTCGACGTGATCGAGTGGGAGACGGCGCTTCGAGCAGGCGGCGCGCTCGAGGCGGCCGTCGAGGCACGCGACGAGGGCCTCGTCCGCTTCATCGGCGTCACCGGGCACGGCCTGACCGTGGCGAGGATGCATCTCCGCAGCCTGGAGCGCTGGCCGTTCGACTCGGTGCTCCTCCCCTACAGCTATGTGCAGTTGCGCGACGAGCGCTACGCCTCGGACTTCGATGCGCTCGCGGCAGTCTGCGCTGAACGTCGCATCGCGATGCAGACGATCAAGGCCATCACGCTCGCGCCGTGGGACGGTCGCGAGCAGACGACCGCGACGTGGTACGAGCCGCTCCAGGAGCAGGAGGACATCGACCTCGCGGTGCACTGGGTGCTGGGCCGGCCGGGCATCTTTCTCAACACCGTCGGCGACGTGGCCCTGTTGCCGAAGGTGCTCGACGCCGCGAGCCGCTACGAATCGCGACCGTCGGACGAGACGATGGACGAGCTCGCCGAGCGGCGAAAGCTCGTTCCGCTGTTCTCGTAGCCGCCGAGCCAGCGCTGCAAGGTCTCGAGGTCGCGAGGCAATGCGACTTCGGGCTCGTCCAGCTCGGGGTGCCAGCGCTTCTCCCACTCGACGGTCAGCCAGCCGTCGTAGCCGGCCGCGTGGAGAGCGGCGAGACTCTCGCGCACGGGCACCTCCCCATCGCCCAGCGGGACGAGCTCCCAACCGTCGCCTCGGCGCCGGGCATCCTTCACGTGCACCAGGTGGATACTCGCCCCAAGCGCGCGGACGACCTCCTCCGGCGATTCGCCGACCCGATACGGGTGGTGCACGTCCCAGAGCGCAGCGAACCGCTCGATGCCAACACGCTGCAGTAGCTCGGCGACCAGCGCCGCACTCGCGAAGCTGTCGTGCGTCTCGAGGGCGATCGTCACTCCAAGCTGCTCGGCCCGATCGAGCGCAGGCTCGAGCCGTCGCGCGATCTCGTGCAGTGCCGGCGCTTCGCCGCCGAACACCCGCACGGTCGGCGCACCCCAATCGGACGCCAGCTCGAGCGCAGCGGGGAGCCCACGTTCGAACGGCCGTGCAAGTTCGATTGACGTGTCGAGACTGACGAGTGTGACCGCGGTGCGGGCGAGCGCCTTCCCGACCCCGCGACGCGTCTCGGCGTCGACGGAAGCGGGATCGATCGGCTCGCCGTCGAGTAGCCGCAATTCGAGCCCGTCGTAGCCGTACTCGCCAACGGCTTCGAGTGTTCGCTCCAGCGTCCAGCCAGGTGCCGCCAGGTTCGAGAAGGCGATTCTCTTCAAGGCGTCCTGACCTTGCCCGAGCGCAAGTCGGCGAGCAACGCCGCGTAGCCTGCTCGGTCGACCGGCAGCGGCACGGCATGCCCCGCGTGCGTGGACAGCACGATCGCGTTCGCGAGCTCGAGCGACCAGAGCGCGTCACGCGCCGGAGCGCGTGCGGCCACGCCGCTGCGGATGGCTGCTGCGAAGTCCTCATGCACGTCGAGGTGGTCGCCCCGGCCGGCCGGAAGCGAGACGCTCTCGCTCACGCGCGTCGGTTGCTCGAACATCTCCTTGGCCGTCGGTAGATGTTTCGACAGCGGCGGCTCGAACCGCTCATAGGCGAGCGTTTCGCCGACAATCTCGATGCGGCCCCGGTCGCCGACGAGCTCGATTCGTTGCACGCCGGGCTCCGTGGTCGAGACAGCCACCGTGCCGAGGGCGCCGTTGCCGTACTCGAGCAGCGCCGTCGCCGTGTCCTCAGCCTCCATCGGCTGGGATCTCCGCCGCACCAGGCCCCAGACCGTCGCAGGCGGTCCCGCGAGGTGGCAGAGCAGGTCGAGCGTATGGGGTGCCTGGTTCATCAGCACGCCCCCGCCCTCCCCTTCCCAGGTCCCCCGCCAGTCTGCGGTCCCGTAGTAGCTCCAAGGGCGGTAGAGCGGGTCGACGATCGAGACGCGGACGAGCTCGCCCAGCCGTCCCCTCGCAATCAAACCGTGCGCCGCCGCGATCACCGGCCGGAAGCGCTGCTGAAAACAGACCCCGAGCAGCCGGCCGGCCCGCTCTGCGGCATCGATCATCGCGTCGGCCTCGCGCGCCTCGACGGCGAGCGGCTTTTCGACGAGAACGTGTGCGCCTGTTTCGAGCGCCTCGATCGTGAGAGCCGGATGGGACGGGTGTGGCGTGCAGACGACCACGACGTCCGGCTCCAGCGCGAACAGCTCCCGGTGGTCGACGAACGACGGACAACCGGCCTCACGCGCCCGTGCCGCGACGACCTCCCGATCGAGCGAGCTGATCCCCACCAGCTCCACGTCGTCGAGCGCGGCGATCGCCTGTAGATGCAGAGGCGCCACCACCCCGGCGCCGATCACGCCGTAGCGCAGCCTCACGCGGCGAGCTCCACGTCCGCCTCGACGGCGATCGACCGCAGTGCCGCGACACACTCGCGCGTCGAGAGCTCGCCGCTCCCGTCGCGCTGGTAGTGGGTCTCGAACGAGAGGTAGCCCCCGTAGCCCGCGTCCGCGAGGCGGCGCAGGAGCACGGCGAAGTCGACGATGCCGTCGCCGACCCTCGTCCAGCTGCCTGCCGAGCTCACGTCCTTCAGATGCACGTGCGCGACGCGGTCGCAGATCGTCTCGAGGCCGCCGAGCCCGGTGAACGAGGCCGGTTCGAGCATCGCGGCGTTGCCGGGGTCCCAGACCAGGCGCAGGTGAGGTGAGCTCGCGGCATCGAGCGCGGCCCGCGCCTCGGCACTCGTGGCGACATTGCATTCATGCTCGTTCTCGAGCGCGAGCGTGACGCCGGCTTCGCTCGCACGCGCAGCCGCACGCCTCAGCGCGGCACCGAGCTCCGGGAGCGCCGCGCGTGGGTCCGGCTCGCGCCAGTACCCGAACGCGCGCACCACCGGAGCAGACAGGACCGCCGCTGCCAGGAGCGCGCGATCGAGCACTCGCTCCTGGCCGAGCGGATCGTCGCTCCTGTTGCACTTAAGGAACGGCGAGGCGATCGCGCACACCCGGAAGCCGCGAGCGTCCAGCGTCTGCCGCAGCGTCCCCAGGACCTCGTGCGTCTGATCGACGATCTGCACGCCGTCCACGGTGCGAAGCTCGACGGCGACGATCCCGAGCTCTTCGCAGACGTCGAGTGCCGGCTCGAGACGTGCATCGATCTCGTCGGTGATCACGCTCAGCTGCACGCCCGTGCTTGTATCAAGCCTGGAAGACTCAACACATGGCCACCCCGCTCTCCGAGCTGTTCGGCCTCGACGATCAGGTTGCAGTGGTGACCGGCGCGTCGGGTGCACTCGGCGCCGAGATTGCGCGCGGACTCGCGGCGGCGGGCGCACGCGTCGGGCTGCTCGCCCGACGACGCGAACCGCTCGACGAGCTTGCGCGGAGCCTCGGCGATTCCGCAGTCGTTCTCGAGGCCGACGTGCTCGAGGCCGCCCAGCTGGAGCGCGCCCGCGCGACCGTGCTCGATCGCTGGGGCGGGCTCGACATTCTCGTCAACGGCGCAGGCGGCAACGTTCCGGCAGCGACGGTCGGCGAGCGCTCGTTCTTCGAGCTTCCGGCGGCGGCGCTCGACGACGTGGTCAGGCTCAACTTCCACGGCACGGTGCTCCCGTGCCAGGTGTTCGGCGCAACGATGGGTGCAGGATCGATCGTGAACGTCTCCTCGCTCGCAGCGCACCGCGCGCTGACGCGCGTCGTCGGCTACGGAGCCGCAAAGGCGGCGGTCGAGAACCTGACGCGGTGGCTCGCGGTCGAGCTCGCACCGAAGGGCGTGCGGGTGAACGCCGTGGCGCCCGGCTTCTTCGTGGGTGAGCAGAACCGAGCGCTTCTCCTCGACGACTCGGGAGGGTTGACCCCGCGCGGCCAGCGGATCGTCGCGGCGACACCGGCGGGCCGCTTCGGCGAGCCACACGAGCTCGCCGGCACGGTGATCTGGCTCTGCAGCGCCGCCGCGTCGTTCGTCACCGGCATCGTGGTCCCGGTCGACGGCGGCTTCGGGGCGTTCGGCGGCGTGTAAGCGTCTAGACCTCGAGCCGATACGCGCGACGCACGAGCCCGTAGGCGAGCTCCCACGCCAGGCGGCGGGCTTCCTCCTCGTCCAGGAAGCCCGCGTCGACATGCCGGGCGAGCCATCCGCACGTGCGGCGTCGCCAGAGGTCGTGCCGCGCTGGCAGTGCCGTCAGCGCGCGGGCGTCGTCGACGAAGCCGGCGAGGTTGTACAGCCCCGCCGTCTCGGTGACCCGATCGAGGAAGCGGTCGATGCCCGCCGGGCTGTCGTGGAACCACCAGGGGCAGCCGAGCACGACTGCTGGGTAGTGGCCTGCGAGGGGCGCCAGCTCTCGGCTGTAGGTGCTCTCGTCGAGCGTGAAGAGCACGACGGTGAAGCCGGGATCGTTGCCGCATGCCTCGAGCAGAGGACGCAGGCCGCGGGTCCAGTCGGTGGCGACCGGGATGTCCCCGCCGATGTCGCGCCCGAACCGCTCGGCGAGCGGACGATTGTGATCGCGAAAGCTGCCGACGTGCAGCTGCATCACCAGGCCGTCGTCACTGCTCATACGTGCGAACTCGTTGAGCATGTGCGCCTCGAAGCGCCGCGCGTCGCCGGACGAGGCGGTGCCCGCGAGCGCGGCCGCGAAGAGAGCACGGGCGTCGGAGTCGGCCAGCCGCGTCGTGTCGGCGGTCGTCGTGGCGTGATCGGTCGCGGTTGCACCGAGCGACTTGAACGCCCCGCGCCGCTCTGCCAGTGCTTCGACGAACGCGGCGTAGTCGCCGACCTCCCGGTCGGCGGCAGCCTCGAGCTCGGCCAGCGCGTCGCGCCAGCCGGTCGCGTCGAGCGCGACGACGGCGTCGGGCCGAAAGGTCGGCCGGATGCGAAACCGCGGCTCGGAGTCCGCCAGCGCGCGGTGCTCCGCAAGCAACGAGCCGGCGGCGTCGGTGGTCGACAGGCACTCCACACGGAAGCGGTCGAGCAGGGTCGGCGGAGCGAACGCCGGCGTGGCAAGTTGCTCCTCGACCTGCGCATAGATCGTGGCCGCTGTGTCCGGCTCAAGGCGCTCCTCGATCCCGAACACGGTCGCGAGCGTCTCGCGCAGCCAGAGGCCGGTCGGTGTCAATGCGAAGAGGTGCACGTTGTCGGCGAGCAGCTGCCAGACGGCCCGGTCGTCGACCTCGGCCGACCCGAGCCCCGCGCGCTCGAGCTGCACCCCTTGTGAGTAGAGCATCCGCACGACGTAGTGATCGTTGGTGACGAAGAGGCGACCGGGAGAGTCGAGTCGCGCCCCAGGGTCGGCGAAGAGCCGCACGTCGATGTGCCCGTGCGGGCTCACGATCGGCAGTTCGGCAACACCGCGGTAGAGGTCGAGACCGAGCTCCGAGGCCTCGATGTACCGGTCGGCGCTCAGGCCCGCCACAGCCCGAGGCCGGGGTTCGGGATATCGACGGCATTGGGCGGGAACAGGTCCAGCGCCTCGTCGAGCGGCAGATAGCCGAAGCCGACGCCCTCCACGTCGGCGCGCGAGAGCTTGGGGCCGGGCGCGTAGGTGACGGTGAAGCGCCCCTCGGTCGAACCGTGGATCAGATGCGCGACCGCCGCGAGGTTCGCGGCGAGCTCGGGGTCGGCCGCCATCGCTTGCAGGGCCGCGTCGCGCCCTCGATAGCCGTTGCGCCGGATCAGCGCGTCCATGAGCGGGTCCTCGCCGAAGCGCGACACACCCGGCGCGACGACGAACAGCTCACCGCCGTCCGCCATCGCGAGCCGGGTGCGATAGATCGCCTTGTTCCCGAGCCACGTCGACCGATACTCGGCCGCGTCGAGGTAGACGACGCAGCGCCGGAATGGCGTCTCGACGGTTTCGATGTTGACCCGGGCCGACAAGGCGGCGGCCGCGCGGAACGCGTGGCCTCCGGACGAGCGGGTCCCGCCTTCGCCGGCAAAGACCGCCCGCAAGACCGGTCCCTCGTGACGAGCTTCGACGACAGTGAGGGCGAACAGGACGCGGCAGCGCGGCTCGAGGAAACGATCGAAGCCACGGTCGAGCAGCTGCCGGACGGGGGCGTCGATTCGCCCGAGTGTCTGCTCGATCCCGTAGACGGCGCTGAAGAAGTGGCTGCGCTGAATCGTCTCCGGGCCACCGAGCCCAATCGCGACGTGCTTCGTATAACCGCCGAATCCCGCCACCTCGTGCGGCACCACCTGCCCGACGGAGACGACGAGGTCGTACGAGCCGTCGACCAGCGCTCGGTTGACGGTGAACGGCAGAGCAAGGCCGAGCTGCCGCCCGACGACGTCGTCGACCTCGTCTGATGGGAGCTCGCCGACCGTTGTCACGTCGTCACGCCAGCGGTGGTGGAGCAGGCGCTTGGGATCGATCGCGTCGGCGAACATCAGCCGCGAGTCGGCAGGCCCGAGCGGCCGATGCGTGCCGAGCGCAGGCATGACCTCGACGCGCTCGACCTCGCGCTCGAGCAGCCCAGCGAGTTGCGCCACGATCTCTCCTGCGCGCGAGTGCAAACGCGTCTGATCCGGCGGTACGAGGAGCACGCGACGCGCGCCCGTGCCGATCACCTCGCCGGCAAGGTCGCGCACGAACGCGGCGAGCGCGTCACGCGAGATGTCGGCGGTCGAACCGCCGACCGCAAGGAGCGGATGTCCCGTGGTCGTCGGCACGCTCGCACAATAGGCGCCCGCACGGACCTCGACCAGGTCAGGCGACGACGAGCGTCACAGCGGCGCCTGCGCCGAGGGCGTAGACCCAGAGACGGTCGAAGTTGAGCCAGCCACGCCGGAGAACGCCGACGCCGATGAACTCATAGACAGCGAACGCGATGGTGCCTGCAACGGCGATCATCGCCGCCGTGTGAATCGCAACAGCAACGGTCATCGACCCGAGCGAGGACGGCATCAGCATGTCGCCATGAGCGCCGACGTTGGTCGTCATCACGACCGGGATCAGCATCAGTCCGGCGCCGTGCGCGGTCGACATGAGGAACGACCAAAGCGCAAGCTCGCGCGGGCGCAGGTTCATACCCACCCAACGCGGATGCGGATGCGAACGCGCCACCTGCGAGGCAGCGAACGCGAGCAGTCCGAGCGCCCCGGCGATGCGAACGGTCTCGTCCGACGCAAGCACGCGCAGCTGCTCGACGAGCAGGATCGTCAAGGCCATCGACGCCAGATGACCTGCCGCGATCGGCACGAGCGCGCCGCCGACAGCGCGCCGTGACCGCTCGCGGAATCCGATCGCGACTGCGAAGAGCCACCCCATCGCCGGGTTGAGGCCGTGGAAGACTCCCAGCAGCGTGACGCCGCCGAGGTCCCACCAGCTCACGAGAAGCAGTACGAGTCGGAGGAGGCGTCACCACCCTCGAGGCGGATCTGGTGCGGCAGCCGGCCGTCGAACTCGACCGTGAGGAACTCCGGATCGAGCTCGAGGCCCCCATCCGTGCCGACGTCGAGCTTTGCGATCCAGCCGTCGAGGCCCGCTGGGTAGAACTGCCGGTCCCACGTCGAATAGAGCGAGTTGGAGACGAAGACGCGGCGGCCGTCTCGGCTCAACTCGACCATCTGCGGGCCGCCCTTCAACGGCCCCGAAGCGGGATGCGCCTCGCGCGACACGATTCCGCCCAGCCGCACCTTGCCGGTCAGCTTTGCGTCGAACGGATCGCTGACGTCGTACTGCAGAAAGTCGCCGGTGCCCCAGCATGAGACGTAGAGGAAGCGGTCGTCGAGCGAGAGGTTGATGTCGGTGACGAGCGGCGGCACGGCACCGAAGCCCTGCAGCAATGGCGGCAGCAGCTCCGGCTCGGCCGGCTCCGCGGGAATCGTGATCGCCTTGCGAATCTGCCACTCGCCGTCCTCCCGATACCAGTGCCAGATCGACGCGGAGAGATCGGCGGTCGAAACGACGACGCCGACGAAGCCCCACTCGCGACGCGGGTCATGTGCGGGTCGAAGCTCGAGCACCATTTGCTGCTCCGGACCGACGTCGAGCGTCTTCAAGTGCTTCCCGCGTCGCAGGTCCCAGACGTGCATTGCGTGGCCGTACTCGCCGGCGAGGAGCTTCTCCGGCACGACGCCGTGCTCGAACATCGCCGGCGTCGCCCACTCACTCGAAACAAGGGTGTCCTGGTTCAGGTGCCACCAGAAGTCGTACTGGTACCGCTGGATCCCTTGCTCCGACTCCCAGGGACCGAGCGGCTCGAACGTCTCGCAGTCGACGCGGAAGATCCCGCCGGCCTCGTCTGCGCCGTTGGCGCCGCCGAGGCCGCTCATGTAGATCGCATCCGGTCCGCAATGCGACGTGTGCGGGCGCGAGTAGCCCGTCTTGCCGGTCAGCTCGTCCGGCTCGATCGTCTTGACGACCTTCGGCGCGCGTGGGTCGTCCTTCGTGTCGACGACGTACACGCGCGACGATGCCAGTCCTGGCACGACGAGGTAGCGGCGCTCAACGTGCGGCCGAGGCGCCGATGGGCAAAGCGCCGCGCTGCAGGCGTTCCAGCCGAAGTGGTGCAGCTCGTCGCCCGGTGCAGCCATCTCCACCGTGGAGATGATCTGGCCGTAGCTGGCGGAGCCGTGCTCGAGATCGATGACGCCGAGCGCATCCGGGCGGGATGTCTGGTCGGGCTCGAGCAGCGCGACGTACGCCAGCGTCTCTTGCGGGGCCTCCATCGCCAGCTGCGGGGACGGATAGAAGCTGGGGTCGGGCGTCCAGCGGGCCATCACACCACCTCCAGTCGCTACGAGAGGTCTCGAAGCTATCAATCGGAAAGTCGGCCGTGCGTCAGGTCTCGTCGCTCATCCGTGCTCACGCGTGGCGGTGGGTCGGCGAGCCGCAGCGCGGCCCGCCGACCTCGACCACGACCCCTCAGGCGTTGCAGCCGGCGGGCTCGGCGACGCCGAAGTTCGCCTGCGCGGACTTGGGCACCCCCAGATAGAGCGCGTAGAGCGTGACGGGCGTCTTGGTGTCGTTCCGCGCCAGGTGAACATGGTTGGCGGGCTCGACGAACGACTGCCCCTTCGAGACCTTGAACGGCGCGCAGCTCGTGACGGCCGGATCGAAGACCGTCAGCGTGCCGCCGGTCACGACGACGGCCACGGGTGAACCGTGCTCGTGCCAGCCGAAGCTGCCACCGGGAGCGATCTTGATCGACTCGAGAATCATCGCCCCCGTCTTCGCATGGATCGTCGTCGCCTTCATCATTCCGACGGCCAGCGGCTTGGCCACGATCGGTGTCCCACCCCCGAACGACGGCGCAGCGAACGCGAGAGCAGCAACGAGTGCGAATCCGAGCAGCCTGATGTTCATGCCTTTCCCCTCC
>DATBBH010000151.1:0-2721 GCA_036271075.1 Gaiellaceae bacterium
CCACCCAGGCAGCATCGAGCTGACGGGCAGGCGGAGGCGAACGTCGCCCTTTGACCCGATACGGCTGCTCAACCAGGCCGACACCGACCCGCTCTTGCAGAGCCGCCTCACAGGCAGCCGCCAGGTCGGCTGCCCCCACGCCGCCGCCCGCTCCATGACCAAGAAGCAGCCAGGCGCGCGGCAGATCGACAGCGTGCAGATAGACACGCGCTGGCCCCACCGGAGACTCCACTTCGAGCACTTGCACCCAGGGATGCTGACAGCTACCCCCAACTGCGACCGATGGATCCCGAGAGGCTTTCTTGGTCACCGCCAGGTCGAATCTTGCCCGGTTTGATCTCTTCTAGGGTCTCGCCCGTCGCCGAAGCGGGCTGGCTTCGTTAGGGAACTGAGACCCCAAGGGAGCCGCTTGCACATCCGGTGGGAAAGAAGGATGATTGCGCCACAACTCAGGGAGACCCATGCCGCACAACTTCATCCGGACAAGCGCCGAGACGCCCAACCCCGGACGGCGCCAGAACGCCGACGTCGAGGCGATCTGCGCCAAGCACCACGGGAAATTCGAGTACCTGTGGTTCGACGACCCAAACTCGCCGACCTACGCGTACGTGCTGGTCGACGGCGGAGACGTCGACGGGATGATGGCCGACCTACCTGGGCAGCAGCTCATCCGCCTCTTTCCGTAGGTTCCGGCGCGGCGTCGAACCGCAGCGCCGTCGCCACCGCTGCATCGACGTCGAAATCGGTGTCCCCCAAGGGATCGTCGGCGTTGTCTCCCAGGAGGGCAACCCTACGATCGTCGGCGACCAGCCGGTCGTCGGGGTCCTGCTCGATCCCCAGCGAGCGACGTAACGCCCGTGCGGCGCGGAAGATCGTCGCGGCCCGCGATTGCTCGCCTCTCTGCACAGCGACCGCCGCGAGCCCGTTGAGGCTGAACAGCAAACCGTGCATGTAGCCAAGGTCGCGCGCAATCTCGGTGCTCTCGGTGAGCGCTCGTTGTGCCTCGCCGAGATTGCCGATCCGGAGGTCGGCGTAGCCGTGCGTCGCCAGCGCGAGCGCCTCGCCCTGGCGGTTATCCACGGCGCGTTGGAGCTCGATGCTCTCGGCCGCGATCGGCTTTGCCTGCTCGGGGGCCCCCGACCGCAGGAAGACGGTGGCGAGGTCGCCGAGCACGCCGCCGAGCCCGTAACGGTCGTCGGCCTTCCGGAACATGGCTGCGGCTTCCTCGTACGAACGAATAGCCTCCGGCCAGTTGCCGGCGTCGGCGGCAACGTGACCTAACGCGCTGAGACTGCGAGCCTCTCCGCGCGCGACACCTTCGTGCCGGAACTCCTGGAGAGCTTGCTGGAACAGTTCCCGCGCGCCTGACGTATCGCCGCGCGAGATCACGATCGCACCGAGTCGGTAGAGCAGCTCGGCCCGCTCCTCCTGCGGAGGCTCGAGGGCAAGCGCCCGCGTGATCGCCGTCTCGCCCTCCTCGTAGCGGCCGCGAACGAGCCAGAAGCGCCACAGCGCTAGGGCGAGCCGGACGGCGTCGTGCGGCGACTCGAGCGCGAACCAGTCGAGGGCGGTACGGAAATTGGCGGAGTCCGCGTCAATGCGCGCGAGCCACGCCGCCGCATCGCGTCCGGTGAGGTGCGGCTCGGCGGACTCGGCGAGACCCAGGTAGTGCGCGGCGTGGCGGGCGGGCAGCTGCAGGGCGGCCTCGGCATCGATTCGCCCGCGGGCGAACTCGCGCACCGTCTCGAGCATGAGGAAGCGCCCGTCGCCGCGCGAATTGACGAGGCTCGCCTCGACGATCGTCGTCAGCATGTCGAGGTCGGCCTCGACGACACGCTCGACCGCTTCCAGATCGAAAGTACCCGCGAACACCGAGACGCGTGCGGCGAGGCGCTGTGCATCTTCGTCAAGCAGTTCGAAGCTCCACGCGATCGTCGCCTCGAGCGTCTGCTGCCGCTCCGGCAGGTCGCGGGGGCCACGCGTCAGCAACGAGAGGCGCGAGTCGAGCCGCTTCAGGAGCGTTGCCGGGTCGAGCAGCCTCAGCCGTGCCGCAGCGAGCTCGAGCGCCAGCGGCAGTCCGTCGAGTCTCCGGCAGATCTCTTCGACGTCGGCCGACGGCTCGATCTCGCGCCGGATCGCTCGCGCACGGTCGAGGAAGAGCTCGACTGCGGCCGGCTCCGGCAGAGGATCGAGCGGGTATTCCAGCTCCATCGTGACGTGAAGCGGCATACGGCTCGTCACGAGCAGCGTCGGTCCCGACGAGCGGGTGAGAAATGCCGCGAGGACCGGCGCCGCGTCTATGAGGTGCTCGAAGTTGTCGAGCACGAGCAGCGCGCACAAGTTGCTGGTGTCGTCGGCCTCCGTCAATCCGAACGCCTCCATCGCCACCGGTAGCACGAGGGCCGGGTCGGAAAGGCTCGCGAGCGACACGAACCGGACACCGTCGGGAAAGTCGTCCAACAGCTCCGCCGCCAGCTGCAACGCGAGCCGCGTCTTACCCGCCCCGCCCGCTCCGGTGATCGTCACGAGCCGCTCGCGCCGCAGGAAGTGTGTCAGCTCGGCCTGCTCGGTCCGGCGTCCGACGAGCGGATGCGCCACCTCGGGAAGCGTCGACGCGTTGAGAGTGTGCAGCGGCGGGAAGGTCTCGCTCCCCACCTGGTAGAGGTGCTCGGGTCGCATGAGGTCCTTCAGCCGATGCTCACCGAGAGAGACGAGGTCGTC
>DATBBH010000152.1:0-8328 GCA_036271075.1 Gaiellaceae bacterium
CTCACCGCTCGCCTGGCCGGCGAGACCCGTTTGCGACGGCTCGCCTACGTGATCGCGCTGCCGAGCGTCGGCATCGTGATCGTGGCCATGGAAGTCGCGGCCCACCACATTTAGACCAACGCATTGCGATAGTTAGGAGCACGGTGCGCCCGATCGATCCACGTCTCCTGAGACGCGCACGGCCGGCTCGGAACCTGCTCGCGGCTGACGCCGCGATCGGGCTCGTCGCCGCGTTGCTCGTGCTCGTCCAGGCCGTGCTGCTCGCGCGGATCGGTGCGCGCGCGTTTCACGGCGCGCCGCTGCGCGCGGTCAAGGGCGAGCTCGTGCTGCTCGCCGCTACGTTCGCAGCGCGCGGGGCGCTCGCGTGGGCATTCGAAGTCGTCGGCCGGCGCGCCGCTGGCCGGGTGATCTCGCAACTTCGCCTCGAGCTGGTCGAGCAGCGGCTTCGCTCGCGACCGGCTGCGCTCGACGGCGCAGCGAGCGCCGAGGTCGCGACCCTCGCGGTCGCCGGGGTCGACGGGCTCGAGGCCGCGTTCGCCCGCTACCTGCCGCAGTGCGTGCTCGCCGCGGTCGTGCCCGTGGCCGTGTTGGCGCTGGTTGCGACCCTCGATCCGATCTCGGCCGGAGTGCTCTTGCTGACGCTGCCGGTCGTGCCGGTCTTCATGTGGCTGGTCGGCCGCTACACCGCCCGTCGTGCCCAAGAGCGGTGGCAGGCGCTCGCGGTGCTCGCCGGCCACTTCCTCGATGTCGTTCAAGGCCTGCCGACGCTGCGCGCCTTCGGCCGTGGCGAGGCGCAGGCGGAACGGATCGAGCAGGTCGGCGACGACTACCGGCGCGCGACGATGGGCACGCTGCGTGTGGCCTTTCTCTCAGGCGCCGTGCTGGAGCTCGCGGCGACACTCGGAGTTGCGCTCGTCGCGGTCACGATCGGGGTTCGCCTGGCCGACGGGTCGGTCGGTCTCACGACCGCGCTGACGGTGCTCGTCCTCGCACCCGAGCTCTACCAGCCGTTGCGCAATCTCGCGGCGCAGTACCACGCGAGCGCTGACGGGCTGGCGGTGACCGATCGCCTGCTCGATCTGCTCGAGGAGCCCGGGCTCGCGTCGGACGGCGTCGTGCCGGCGCCAAGCGCGCGCACAGCGGCCATCAGGCTCGAGAGTGTCTCGTTCGCCTATCCCTCGCGCGCGGCGACCGTGCTGACCGACGTCGACCTCGAGCTCGCTCCCGGAGAGTTCGTTGCGCTCGTCGGTGAGAGTGGCGGCGGTAAGAGCACGCTTGCTTCGCTGCTCCTCGGCCTGGCGACGCCGACGGCCGGCCGCGTGAGCGTCGGCGGGCTCGACCTGTCGCAATGCGATCCGGCTTCGTGGCGGACGCAGCTCGCGTGGGCGCCGCAGGACGCAACGCTGTTCCACGGCACGGTGAGCGACAACATCCGGCTCGGCGCGCCCGACGCATCCGATGGGCGTCTGATCGCAGCGGCGGCACTCGCGGGCATCGACGATCTCGTCCGCGGACTCCCGAACGGATACGAAACGTGGGTCGGCGAGGCGGGGCGGCGCTTCTCCGTCGGCGAACGGCAGCGGGTCGCGCTGGCGCGCGCGTTTCTGCGCGACGCTCCGCTGCTCATCCTCGACGAGCCCACGGCCAACCTCGACTCGGCCAGCGCAGCGCATGTGGCCGACTCGCTCGAGCAGATCCGCTCAGGGCGGACCGTGCTGCTGATCACACACCGCCCCGACCTGGCAGCGCGCGCCGATCGCGTCGTGCAGCTCGAGCGCGGCCGGATCGTCGCTGCAGCGGAGATCGCGGCATGAACGCGACCCTGCCGCGCCTGCTCGGCCTGGCCGCCATGCCGGTGCGGCGCCTCGGCGCTGCCGTCGCGTTGGGCGCACTCGCACTCTGCTGTGCGATCGGACTGGCGGCGTCCGCCGGTTATCTGATCTCCCGCGCCGCGGAGCATCCGCCGATCCTCTCGCTGACGGTCGCGATCGTCGCGGTGCGGTTCTTCGGCCTCGCGCGGCCGATCGCCCGCTACCTCGACCGCTTGTTCTCCCACGATCTCGCGCTCCGTGCGCTGGGCCGGATCCGGGCCCGGTTCTACGCCGAGATCGAGCCGCTCGCTCCGGGCGAGCTCGACGGATTTCGGCGCGGCGACCTGGTCAGCAGAATGGTCGGTGACGTCGACGCACTGCAAGGCCTCTACCTGCGTGGGATCGGACCGCCGCTCGTCGCTGTCGTGGGAACCGGCGCTGCCGTGCTCGCCGCCGCCTTGCTCCTGCCACTCGCAGGGCTGGTGCTCGCTGCTGGACTGTTGCTGGCCGGCACTGTTGTGCCGGCGGCCGCAGCGGCGTTCAGCCGCGCGGCGACGCAGCGCCAGGCTGCCACGCGCGGGGAGCTCACCGCGCGGTTGGTGGAGCTGCTGCGAGGCGCGCCGGAGCTCGTCGTGTACGGACGCGCGGTCGACGAGCTCGGCGAGGTACGCGCCCTCGATCGCAAGTTGACGACGATCGCGCGGCGCGACACGCTCGCCGCCGGGCTCTCGGAGGGTGCGACGATCCTCGTCACCGGGCTCACGGTCGTGGGCGTTCTTGCGGTCGCCGTTTCGGCGCACTCGGCCGGCACGCTCGACCGCGTGTTCGTCGTGACGCTTGCGCTCCTCGCGCTGGCCTCGTTCGAGGGTGTGGCGCCGCTGGCCGGAGCCGCGCGGGAGCTCCGCGCAGCGCTTGTCAGCGGCGGTCGAGTGCTCGAGCTGATCGATCGCAAGCCGGCGGTGCGCGATCCGGAGGTCCCGCTCGGGCCCCCGCCCGCGCGGCCCACCATTGCGCTCGAGTCGGTCACTGCCCGTTATCCGGACGCAAGCAGCCCGGTGCTCGAGGGCTTCGACCTCGTGCTCGAGCCGGGCGCCCGGATCGCGCTCGTCGGGCCGAGCGGAGCCGGCAAGACAACGGTGACGAACCTGCTCCTGCGTTTTCTCGACCCTGTGCGTGGCCGCGTGACAATCGCCGGTCGCGACGCCCGCGACTATCGCCAGGCCGACGTGCGCGCAGTGTTCGCGCTCGCCGGACAGGAGGCTCACATCTTCAACTCGACGGTCCGCGAGAACCTCCGGCTGGCGCGGCCCGAGGCGACGGACGCGCAGCTCGAGCGGGCGCTCAGCCAAGCGCAGCTGCTCGAGTGGGTCGACGGGCTTGCGGCCGGGCTCGACACGCCGGTGGGGGAGGCGGGCGGACGGCTCTCGGGTGGGCAGCGACAGCGGCTGCTTCTGGCGCGCGCGCTCCTGGTCGACGCGCCTGTCCTGATCCTCGACGAACCGACCGCGCACCTCGATGCGGCGACGGCGACGGCGTTGCTGGAGGACATCGTTGCGGCAGCCGGAGCGCGGTCGATCCTCCTGATCACGCATCGCCCGGAGGGGCTCGACCTGATGGACCGCGTCGTCCGGCTCGCCGGCTGACGCCCTCGGCTACCTGCAGAACTTGTTCGGCGGCGTGACCCGAACGGGCGATTAGGCGGCAGCAATGTATTCCGGAAAGGTCGACGCATACCCACGCCACCTACCGATCCGGGCAAGCGCACCGAACACAACGCGCTGCACCGGGAGTGGCACGAGAGGAAGTTGGATCTCGTTGAGGTAATGGTCGAAGAGGACTGCGAACTGGAGCACGGGGCGCGGGACGCCGAGTCTCGTCACCCGCAGGCGTCCGTCCCTCTGCAGCCCGAACAACGTGCGCAGTCCTTGCTCTCCGCGCAACGGCGGGGTCAGCTCGATGCGCAGGTGAGCTACCTCGCCCCCGACGTTCTGGAGACTGTGAGCTGTTCCCGCGGGAACGACGAGGACGTCGCCCGGGCCGAGCGTTCCCCGCTGACAGCCCAGCCGGAAGCGGAGCGCACCCGAGACGCTTTCGAACCGTTCGAGTTGGTCGGCGTGGACGTGCACCGGCACGAATCCGCCGGGTCGCACGAACAGCTCGCCGGCGACGCGATCGCTCGTTCGTTGCCGAAACACGACCCGCTGACCGCTGACCGGGTCTTCGATCGCGTCTACAGAGGTCGGGCGGAGGGCTTGCATGTCGGGAGACTCGTACCCCGCGTTGCCCGCTGCCAGGGGCTCAGCCGCCCAACTTCCGTCGGTTATCCGCCGTTTCTCTAGGACGCAGTGAGCGCGTCTCCGCGCGCCAGGGCGACTGCCTCGAGTCGCGAGCTGGCGCCGATCGCGTGAAGCAGGTGGCGCACGTGGTTGCGGACGGTCTCGCGGCTCAGGTGCAACTCTTCTGCGATCTCGAGCGTTGATCTGCCGCGCTCGAGCAACTGCAGCACTTCTGCCTGCCGCGGAGTGAGGTGAAGCTCGGGATGGCCGTGGGGCTCCTCGATGACGTCGGAGACTTGTCCGAAAACGCCGATGACGTGGTCGCCGCGCATCAGCGGCACCGAGCTCACCTCGACTGCGACACGGCGGCCTTCGTCGTTGACGACAACGACGTTGGCGTCGGTGACCACAGAGGTCGCAAGCAGCTTTCGAGCACAGAGCTCGCGCGCGCGGCGGGTGTCCTCGGGCGCAACAACCGAGGTGAACTGGCGACCGATCACGTCGCCGACGAGGTGTGAGGCCGCTGGATTGACCCAACGGATGATTCCGCTCGCGTCGATCACGTAGCTCGGGATGTTGATGTGCTCGAGCGCGTTGACAACGTCAGCTCCCATCGCTTTCAACGCGTGCTCCGGCACTGAGCCAGTCTACGACCTGAACCCGGTTTCGCCTGTGGCGAGAACCGGGTTCAGCAACCCTCTTTCAGCTCGGAGTGGCGTAGCCCTTGAGGCCGCCGAAGTCGATCAGCACGCACGGCTCGTCGCCGACGATCCAGGCATCGTGCCCCGGCGGCATGTGAAAGGCGTCTCCGGGGCCGAACTCCCGCTCGGTTCCGTCGTCCATCTTCAGCGCCATGCGGCCCGAGATGACGTAGCCGATGTGGTCGACCTGACACGAATCGGTGCCCGCGATCGGTTTCACGTTCACGGACCAACGCCAACCAGGCTCGAACGTGCCGCGGCCGACTGAGTGGCCGTTCAGGTCGACGAGCTCGACGTGACCCATCTCGTCCGTGAACTTCCGAACCTCGTCAGGGGATTCAAACCGCTTGCCAACGAGCTCCGCCATGGTGTGCCCTCTCTTCTTGATCGAGTTGGTGCTCGACCCTACGCCTTCGTCGCCACCAAGTCGAGACGGCCTCTGGGCTGGCAGCAGCTGAAATACGGGTCTATATTACGCCGGCCTGCGGCGCTCGGAAAGTCCGCGGGTTCAACCGTCAGGACAAGGGAGGGACTGCATGAATCGCAAGCTGGCGCTTGCACTTGCACCGATCGCGGCTCTCGCTGCGACGATCGCCGCTTCGGCGTTCGCCGGCGGGAACGGCTCAGCGCTGCCGCAGCGCGACACGTCGGGCGACACGCCCGCGTTCACCGAGCAAGGCGGAGCCACGCCGCTCGCCGACGCGAATACGGTCGACCACTGGTCGGGGAACTTCACCGATCCAACCAACGGTCAGACCTACGCGTTCACGATGGTCGGCCACGCGCCGTCCACGAATAGCTCGACGACGACGCCAACCGACATCATCCCGGTCAACGTCGTCTTCAACGCGAACGGTGGCTACTCGCTCGACGGCACGTCGAAGGTGGCCGCCGTCGAGGCCT
The DNA here is from genome assembly GCA_036271075.1 of Gaiellaceae bacterium. Classification (GTDB taxonomy): domain Bacteria; phylum Actinomycetota; class Thermoleophilia; order Gaiellales; family Gaiellaceae; genus PALSA-600. The sequence goes on from DATBBH010000152.1 coordinate 5,692, forward strand.
CGCCGATCTTCCAGTCGAACGACTACTCGACGGTCTCGAATTCGAGCGGCGGCCCGGGCACGCTCTCGCCGGGTAACGTCGGTCAGCTCGAGGACGCGACGATGCGTTCGCAGTTCAACAGGGTCCACACGGGCTACCACGTCTGGCTCGGCCAGCCGACCGTGCACCCGACGGTGACGCTGCAGGTGCCGGCCGGCAAGGGCTCCGCGTTCGTCACTCGTCGTGGCATCGTCTACGGGCTCGTCGACAGCCACTGGTTCTCGACGCAAATGATGAACATTCTCGGCTCGAACCAGATCGACGCATCACATCTACCGATCGTCCTCACCGACAACGTCATGCTCTTCGACGCGAAGACCGGCGGCGGCTGCTGCACGATCGGCTATCACGGGGCCGCGATCCCGATCGGTGTCGGCGCCGGCTCGACGAACGGCAACGGCAAGCAGCAGGTGCAGACGTTCATCTTCTCGGCCTACTCGACGCCGGGCCTGTTTGTGTCGCCGTACATCGCCGACATCCACGCCCTCAGCCATGAGGTCAGCGAGTGGGGCGACGACCCGTTCGTGAACAATCTCGTCAACCCGTGGCTGACGCCGACAGCCCCCCAGTACGGCTGCAGCTCATTCCTCGAGACCGGCGATCCGGTCGTTGGCATCGGCTTCAACATCGGAACCAACCCGTTCCCCGCTGACAAGCTGGCGACGGGCGCCGCGAGTCCCTACGACGACGGCACCTGGCATCCCGAGGACGAGGTCTTCCTGCCGTGGTTCGCGCGCACCTCGCCGAACACGATCTCGGAGCCAACGCAGTCGCCGAGCACGAACATCGGCCGCTACACACTCATGGGCGACCTGAACCCGTATCCGGGCTTCCGCCAGCCGGCCACGGGCTGCTAGACAGCTTCCCAGGTCAACCAACCAGCAGGAGAACAACGAAGGCCCGGCGTGTGCGCCGGGCCTTCGTCTGTCCAACCAGCGATCGTTGATCTAACAGCCTTGAGCGTACGAGCCGAAGCCGGCGTAGGGCCCGCCGAGCCCGGTGGTCAGTGGCCCCATGAACGTCAGGTGGCTGTTGTAGGCCGCTCCGAGCACGGGCTCGACGCCACCGCGGCCGAACCACTGGGCGTTGACCTCGTCCTCGGGATGGTATTGGCCGTAGTAGTTGTAACCATCCTCGGCGCCGACGGTGTTCCCGTTGTATGGGAACCAGACGCCGACGACCGGATCGCCCGTCTCGAGGACACCGGTGCAGCCGTACTGCGGCGCAGTTGGCGTCAGCCAGGGCTGCACGGCGTTGTTCACGTACGGATCGTCGAGCCACTCCGAGACCTCATGACTCAGAGCGTGGATGTCGGCGAGCCCCCGAACGGGGTTCGGCGCTGTCCGGGTCGGGTTCGTGTAGTCCTGGAGGAAGCCCGAGTAGGTTCCCGGAGTCGTCCAGGCTGCATAGATGAACGTCTGCACGGGCTGCTTGCCGTTGCCGTTGGCGGAACCGGCGCCGTGGCCGATCGGCATCCCGGCCCCGTGGTAGCCGAGGATGCAGCAGTTGGTGTAGTTCGCGTGACCGCTGTAGAGGAGAACGTTGTCGGTCAGGAAGATCGGCACCGTGTCGGCGCTGATCTTGAGCGAGCCCATCAGCGACTGCAGCTGGGTCGAGAACCAGTTCGAATCCGCGACGCCGGTGATCGTGTCGGTCGCGCCGAAGCCGTTCGCCTCGCGCCAAGCTCCGACCGGCCGCTGGTACGCGATCCCCTGGCTCGCCGGCACGTCGAGCGTCGCGGGCTCGACGGCGTCATTGACCAGGCTGACGTGGTAGCCGGAGCCGATCTTGTTCCACTGGGCCCTGACGAACGCATCGCCGGCCTGCGCCGTGTCGCCGCCCATCACACCGGGGGTCGTGAACCCGTTGCTGAAGATCGGCGAGTTGAGGACGTCGTTCACTCGCCGCCCACCGTCGAAGGTGTGGTTCAACGGGGGTGCCGTGAAACCCGCGTAGCCGAGGTTGTTCAGGGCCGAAGTGTCCTGGCCGGCCGCGACGAATCGCAGCGTCAACGGGACGATCACGGTGTGGATCGCCGTCGAAGCACCACCGCGGGGATCCGAACCGACCATCGTGATCGGGTACGTGGCGTGGTTCGTCGGATCGGTGTACTGGAAGGTCCAATGCGGGATCGTGAACGCATTCGGCAGGAACTGCGGATCGACGCTGCCAACCGTCGTGAACTGGGCCGAGACATCCGGCTTGGCCGGCTGCACCGTGGCCGATGCAGAGCCAACCGCCAGAAGCGCGAGCACCATCCCAGCGATCAACCACTTCGAAGTGCGCTGAGCCATCTAGGCCCCCTCTCGTATCGCTTACCCGACCGCCCGCCCCTCTCCGCGAGGCCGGCGGACCGATATCTGCCCCTGGCCCTCCACACTAAAACCCCGTAACTGGGACGCGGGTGACACCACTTCGTCACCACCCGTCTCCCTTTTCGACGCCTTCCTGCCAGACGCGCCCGTTACGTTCTGGTGGTGGAGCTCTCCCGCCTCACGGCGATTCCGTTCTTCGACGGCCTCGACGAGGCAGATCTCGCGAGGATCGCCGACGCCGCCTCGGAGCTCGAGGCGGCGCCGGGCGACGAGCTCGTGACAG
>DATBBH010000153.1:0-1658 GCA_036271075.1 Gaiellaceae bacterium
GGGTCAGTCGAACTGCGCAAGGAATTCAGGTTTCTTCTCGGCAAGCACGCCGTACACTTCCAGGCAGGTGTTCGTCCAGGCGCGAATCCATTCGCAGTAGTGCAGGTTCGGCTCGACCGTCGAACCGTAGCGCGTGTGTGCTTCATGGTAGCAGCCGCCCGCGCACAGCGGCCGGGCCCAACACGTCGCGCAGTCCGTCTTGTTGGCGATGTGGTGCTTGAGCAGGAAGTCGTCCTGGCGCGAGTGGTCGATGCCGTCGAACACGCTGCCCAGCTTGTGCTCGTCTGATCCGGCAAAGCGATGGCAGAGCGCGACGTCGCCGTCGGTCGCCACGCCCATGAGCCCGAGCCCCGCGCCGCACGGGTACGCCTTGTTCATCCCTTTGTGAATCTCCTCGAGCGTGTCGCGCACGTTCGAGAACCCGTGCCGCTTGCCGGCGAGCGTTGAGTCGAGAAACTCCGCCGCTAGCGTCTGGAAACCGGCGAGCAGCTGCTGGAAACCCGCATCCTCGATCGCGTACTCGCGCTGCCACGACGTCGTCACCGGGGCGAAGCCGACTTCCCAGAAGCCGAGCTCCTCGTAGAGATGCCGGTAGATCGACGCGACGTCGAGGTTCTGCCCGGTGAGCGTCACCCGCGCGCCAACAGGCCGCCGCCGATGTCGCCGCAGCAGCTCCTTGACGTTCGGCACGACGAGGTCGTAGCTCCCCATCCCGTTGGAGAAGACGCGGAACTTGTCCTGCTGCTCGCGCGCCCCGTCGATCGACACCGTGACACCGACGTCGTTCGCGACGATCCAGTCGATGATCTCCTCGCGCAGCAGCGTCGCGTTCGTCGTCAGGCTCGCGTTCACCTGCTTGCCCAGCGGCTCGGCGCGCTCTCGCGCGTAGGCGAGCGCCGACTTCAACATCTTGAAGTTGAGCAGCGTCTCGCCGCCGAAGAACGTCAGATTCACCTGCGGCGAGTCGCCGGCTTCGCTGAACATGAAGTCGACGCTCTGCTTCGCCGTCTCCTCGTTCATGAAGCGCGGCTTGGTCGACGCCTCGACGATGCGATCTTCGCCGTACTCGTAGCAGTAGCCGCACGAGAGATTGCACTTGCTCGTCACGTTGAGCACGAGCGTCTGGAGCGGAATCCGACGCTTGGGCTTCTCGGCGATCGGCTTGGGCGGCGGCGCGGCGACCGTGTGAATCGCCCGCACCCCGAGCAGCTCGTCGATCGACGAGCGCACGACCTCTGCGCTCCAGCGCGCCTCGAGCGAGGCCGCGAGCTCGGTCGCCGACCGGTCGCCCTCGGCCAGCGTCTCGAGCACTGCCTCCGCGACGTCGTCGAGGCGAACGACGGCCGCCGACGGCACGAGGTAGAGGAAGCGGGCATCGCCCCCGCGGAAGCTGTGATACTCACCGCGCCTGAGCTGCATCATGGCTGCATCTTCCACGGCGCGAACTTCATATAGAGGGGCACGGTCACGATGAGTTGCGCGCGCGCCCGCAACGGACGCCCGCCGTTACCACCGGCCTTGCCCGGCGGCTGATACGTCGCGACGACCCACACGTCGCCGACGTTGTTGCGGCTCGACGAGCGTTGCGGGTTCGGGCCGTCGAGGTTCGGCGTGAACAGCCCAGCCTGATCGACGTTGCCGACGAACTTCACGTCGTC
>DATBBH010000154.1:0-7708 GCA_036271075.1 Gaiellaceae bacterium
GATGTCGAAGAGGCGGAAGATCACGGTCGTCGGGGCCGGGAACGTCGGCGCGACGTGCGCGCAGGTGCTGGCGCAGCGCGACTACGCGGACATCGTCCTCGTCGACATCAAGGAGGGCCTGCCGCAGGGCAAGGCGCTCGATATCAACCAGATGGGCGCCGTGCTCGGCTACGAGGCGAGCGTCACCGGGTCGAACGACTACGCGCCAACGGCGGGCTCCGACGTGGTCGTGATCACCGCCGGGCTCCCCCGTTCCCCCGGCATGAGCCGCGACGACCTCGTCCAGACAAACGAGAAGATCGTCAAGGACGTCACCGAGAAAGTGGTTGCACAAAGCCCCGGAACGATCCTGATCGTGGTCTCGAACCCGCTCGATGCGATGTGCCACGTCGCCAAGAACGTCTCGGGCTTCCCAAAGGAGCGCGTCTTCGGCCAGGCGGGAATCCTCGACACTGCCCGCCTGCGAACGTTCATCGCGTGGGAGACCGGCGCGTCGATCAAGGACGTCAGCGCCGTCGTGCTCGGCGGCCACGGCGACCAGATGGTCTCGGTCATCTCCGCGACCACGATCGGCGGTGTGCCGATCCGCAAGCTCGTTTCCGAGCAGAAGATTGCCGCGATGGTCGAGCGCACTGCAAAGGGCGGCGGCGAGGTCGTGCAACTGCTCGGCACCTCCGCCTGGTACGCGCCGGGCGCAGCGGCGGCGCAGATGGTCGACTCGATCATGCTCGACGAGAGTCGGGTACTGCCGTGCACCGCCTTGCTCGAGGGCGAGTACGGCATCGATGGTCTCTACATGGGCGTTCCGGTGAAGCTCGGCTCGCAGGGGATCGAGGAGATCCTCGAGGTCGACCTCGACGCCGCGGAGCAGGAGGCGCTCGGCAAGAGCGCCGACGCCGTCCGCGAAGTCGTAGCCGTTCTCACGACGTAAGCTCGGCACCTATGAGCTGGCGGATCGCAGGCGCCTACTTCGAATCGTGCAACTGCGCGGCGATCTGCCCGTGCAGGATGATCGGCACTGTGCCTGGTGGGCGCTCCACCTACGGCATCTGTTACGGCGCGCTCGGGTGGCGGATCGACGAGGGACACGCTGAGAGCGTCGACCTCAGCGGGCTCGCCGCGTCGCTCACGATCCGCTACGACGACGACGAGCGCGGCTCGCCCTGGGACATCGTGCTCCACGTCGACGCGCGCGGGGACCTCGTGCAGCGCGCAGCGCTCGAGCAGGTCTTCCTCGGCGAGCTCGGCGGTGACGTGCTCCGCCTGCCCTGGGTGCGCAAGCCCCGCAACCTGATCGACGTGCGCACGAGCATGATCCGGCTCGAGGACGGCCCGGACGGTCATCTCCTTCGCGTCGGCGAGTCCGTCTCGCTGACCGCGACGCGCCCCGTCGAGACGGACCTGCCGGTGACCTGCGGGATTCCCGGCTACCACCAGCCCGGGACCGAGCTCTACGCCGACTCGTTCACCGTCGACGACGCGCCTTTCGAGTGGGAGCTCGAGGGCAACTGCGCCTTCGCGAGCGCATTCCTCTACAGCTCTTAGCCTGAACGCGCTACCGTCGCCCGTCATGGAGCTCGGTCTGCGCGGCAGGACCGCAATCGTGTGCGGCGCCTCTTCCGGTCTCGGGCGCGCGTCCGCCGAGGCACTCGGCGAAGAGGGCGCGAACGTGGCGATGTTCGCTCGCCGCCGGGACGAGCTCGAACGCGATGCGAACCGGATCGGCGCGCTCGCCGTACGAGGTGACGTGAGCAACGGCGCCGATCTCGAACGACTCGTCGAGCGGACGCTGGAGGCTTTCGGCGGCATCGACATCGTCGTCTGGAACTCGGGCGGCCCCCCGGCCGGCACGGCGTCGGAGATCACAGATGAACAGCTCGAGTCGGCGTTCGAGCTGCTCCTGCAGCCGGCGGTCCGGCTCGTGCGCCTCGCGCTGCCACACGTTCGCAAGAGCGACGCGGGCCGCATCCTCTTCATCACCTCGGCGACCGTCAAGGAGCCCACGCCCCACCTCGCGCTCTCGAACGCGCTCCGCCCCGGCCTCACCGGCTGGGCGAAAACGCTCTCGCGTGAGCTCGGCCCGGCGGGGATCACCGTGAATTGCGTCGCGCCCGGCCGGATCGACACGCCGCGCATGACGGAGCTCTATGGAGCGGACGGGCCGCCGCCGGAAGAGCTCGCGCAGATCCCGCTCGGCCGGCTGGGCAGCCCCCGCGAGTTCGGCGACGTCGTCTGCTTCCTCGCCTCAGACCGCGCCGCGTACGTCACCGGCACGACGGTCCTCGTCGACGGCGGCAGCTCGCGCGGGCTCGTATGAAGCTCATCACCCCCGGCCGGCTCCTCGCGCTCGGGGTCATCTTGTTCGCAGTCGCGCTCGGGCTCTACATCGCCCCCTCGAACGAGTACATCTTCCTCCCCGACAGGGCGCACCCCGTTGCGCCGCTCGTGACGGTGCAGGGCGGTCATGACCCACTGCACGGCGGCGTCTACTTCGTCGACATCGTGGTGCGGAAGGCGACGATCCTCGAGAAGCTCTTCGGCGGCCTGCACGACGGTGCCGACCTCTACCCGGCGAGCGCCGTCAACCCGCCCGGGGTCGGCGACCAGCAGCGTCGCCGCATCGACCTGCAAGACATGCATCACTCACAACAGGTCGCCGCAGCCGTTGCACTGCGTGCTGCCGGCAAGCACGTCGTGCTGCGCTCGACCGGTGCGCTGATCGACGGGGTCGCGGCGGGCATGCCGGCCGCCGGGAAACTCGAGCCCGACGACGTGATCGTCGCCATCGACGGCAAGAGGATACGCAGCCCTCATGACGTCTTCACCGTGATGTCATCGCACAAGGTCGGCGACGTCGTGGCAATCACCGTCCGTCGCGGCAAGCAGACGCTTGTCGAGCGAATGCGGTCGGTGTCGTCCGGCAAGGCGCAGCCGCAGCACGCGGTCGTCGGCGTGGTCGTCGAGCCCGCGCTCGACATTCACCTGCCGTTCCCGGTCAGCATCGACGCCGGCAACGTCGGCGGGCCGTCCGCAGGGCTGGCGTTTGCGCTCGAGGTGCTGGCCAAGCTCGGCCGCAACGTCCTCCACGGCCACAGGATCGCTGCGACGGGCGAAATCTTCCCGGACGGCTCCGTCGGCCCGATCGGCGGGATCAGGCAGAAAACGATCGGTGCGCGCCAGGCGGGTGTGGACGCCTTCCTCGTGCCGGCTGGGGAGAACGCCATCGAGGCACGCAAGGAGGCGCACGGCCTTCGGATCATCCCTGTGGAGAGTTTTCAACAGGCGTTGCACGCGTTGGCGACACTCCGTTAGCGAGAGAGAAAACGGCAATTTTCGGGCGATTCGAACTTGCCGGAAAATGCACGTTTTCCGTTTGGACAAGCCCTTTGCGGACGCGATCACCCGTCGTAGCATGGCCCAGCCCGCGACCCCCGCCGAACCCCCGGAAGGGAACCCGATGACCCGACACAACGCTCCGACCTGCGATGACTGTTACTTCCGTCGTCACGCCCTCTGCGCGATGGCTCCGGAGCGTCCCTGTCCCACCTTCCGCGCGGCGACGCGCACCCTCCAGCCGCCCCGCCAGCCGCGTCTCGTGCCGCTCGCGCGCGCGGCGGCTTAGCTAGGCGACGACCGGCAGCGCCGCAGCGAGCCGAGCGACGCCGTCACGGATCTCGTCGGGCGAGACGAAGCTGAAGGCAAGCCGCGCGGTGTCGGGCGCGCCGCCGAAGTCGGTGCCCTTGACGAAGGTCACCCCCGCTTCCTCGGCCCGGACGAGCAGATCGGCGGCGTCGACGCCGCCGAGCTCCAACCAGAGGAAGTAGCCACCCTCCGGCCGGGTCGTTCGCACCCCGGGCAGCTCGCGGTCGAGTGCCTCGAGCATGGCGTCGCGGCGCGCGCCGAGCAATCCCTGGACGCGCTCGAGGTTCGGCTCGAAGCTGCCGCGGCGCACGAACTCGTTCACCGTCGCCTGGCCGAGCAGCACGGGCGTGATGTAGGTCGCGGTGGCGGTCGCCTCGATCTCGCGCGCCAGCGCTTCCGGGAACACGAACCAGCCGACACGCAGCCCGGGGGCGATGGTCTTCGAGAACGAAGAGCTGTAGGTGACCTCGCCGCCCGAGAGCTCATGCAGCGACGGCATCGCCTGGCCCTCGTACCGCACCAGGCCGTACGGATCGTCCTCCAGCACGAGCAGGTCATGTTCGCGGGCAAGCTCGACGATGCGGCGGCGGCGCTCCACGCTGAGCGTGCGGCCGCTCGGATTCTGGAACGTCGGGATCAGATAGAGGAACGCCGGCGGCGCACCGCTCGAGAGCGCCTGCTCCAGCGCGTCTGGGTCGAGGCCCTCGTCGTCACAGGCGAGCAGCTCGACGTCCGCACCGAGCTCGCGCAGGATCTTGAGCGGCCGGTCGTACGTGGGCAGCTCGGCGACCACCCGCTTCCCCGGAGCAAGCCGTTGCGCCAGGAAGACGAAGCCCTGGAGCGATCCGTTGGTCAGAAAGACACGGCTCGGGTCGACGCCGTGCCGGTCTGCGATCCACTCGCGGAGCGGCGCGTAGCCGGGCGACGGCCCGTAGGAGAGAATCGTCCGGCCGTCGCGCTCGAGCGCGACGCGCGCGCAGTCCGCCAGCTCGTCGACCGGAAGGCACTCAGGAGCGGGAACGCCGCGCGCGAACGAGATCGTCGCCATGGGGCCAGACTAGCGAGCGGCGTACGCTTTAGCCCGCTCTTAGGCACGAAGGAGACAATGCAGGCATGACAACCCGTGTTCTCGTGGTCGATGACGACCCCGCCGTTCGTTCGGCGATCGCCCGTGCCCTCCGGATCGACTACGAGGTGGGCGAGGCGGTCGACGGCGCTGATGCGCTCGCTCAGCATTCCTCGGCGCCGGCCGACGCGATCGTCCTCGACCTCTTGATGCCGGAGATCGGCGGGCTCGACGTTTGCCGTTCGCTCCGCCACCGCGGCGACCCGGTCCCGGTCCTCGTCGTCACCGCGCGGGACGCGGTTGACGACAGGGTCGAAGGTCTCGACGCGGGTGCAGACGACTACCTGGTGAAGCCCTTCGCCGTCGAGGAGCTCCGAGCACGCGTTCGCGCACTGCTCCGCCGAACCGGCGCCGGCGCCGATGCGGTGCAGTTCAGTGACGTGACGCTCGACGTCACGACGCGCGAGGTGTATCGCGGCGAACGCCGCCTGCAGCTGACTCGCACCGAGTTCAACCTGCTCGAGCTCTTCCTGCGCAACCCGAAACAGGTGCTGACGCGCTCCCAGATCTACGAGCGCGTGTGGGGTTACGACTTCGGCGCGACCTCGAACGCGCTCTGGGTCTACATCGGCTATCTGCGGCGCAAGCTGGAAGAGGGCGGCGAGCCGCGCCTGCTGCACACGGTGCGCGGCGTCGGCTACGCGCTCCGCGAGGAACCATGAGCCGTAGGCTCGACGGAGGCGACCCAGGAGCGCAGGTGCCGGCTTCGCCGGCGCCGGAGCGGGAATGAGCTTTAGACAGCGGTTGATGCTGTTCACGGCGCTTGCGATCGCCGTGACGGTTGCGGGAGCTTCGGCGGCGGTGTGGGTCGTGGCGAAGCACGAGCTGTACGCGCAGCTCGATCAGACGCTGCTGGTCCAAGCACAGAACAGCGACCATGGGCCCTTCGGCGGCGGTAACACGCTGACGATTCACGCAGATGGGGATCGGACCGGCAACAACGCGATCCCCGTCACCTCCCGCGCTCTTCGCGTGGCCAGAGGTGGCTCCGGCTACACGACGAACACGACGATCGAAGGTGTCTCGGCCCGAGAGCTGGTCGTTCAGCTCCCGTTCCCCGGAGGTGGCGCGATCATCTCCGTTTACCCGCTGGCACCGACGCAGCACGCCCTCTCGCGCATTCGCTTCTGGATCCTGCTGGTCGGCATCATCGGCATCGCGCTGGCGGCAGGGCTTGCCGCCCTCGTCGCCACGGCGGCCCTCCTGCCGGTGCGCAGGCTGACTGCCGCTGCCGAGAACGTCGCGGCCACCGGCGATCTGACCGAGCGCGTCGACGGGGGCGGCAAGGACGAGCTTGGACGGCTTGCAACGCGCTTCAACGCGATGCTCGCCGCGCTCGAGGAATCGGTCGGCCGCCAGCGCCGTCTCGTCGCCGACGCCTCACATGAGCTGCGGACGCCGCTCACCTCGACCCGGACGAACATCGACCTCCTGCGCGAGGGACGCCTGCCCGAAGATGAGGCGCGCCGTGCGCTCGACGAGGCGGCAGTCGAGCTGGCCGCGCTGACGACGCTCGTCTCGGATCTGGTCGAGCTCGCACGCGGAGAGGAACGGAAGCTGCGGGTCGAAGAGGTCCACCTGGACGATCTGGTCGGCGGGGCGGTGGAGCGCGCGAAGTCGCGCGCACCCGATGCGACATTCGTGACTTCGCTCTCGCCGACCGTCGTGCGCGCAGATCCGGTGCTGCTCGAGCGCGCCGTGTTGAACCTGCTCGACAACGCGGTCAAATACAGCCCGCCCGGCGCCCCGATCGAGGTGACGGTTCGCGAGGGGGAGGTGATCGTCGCCGACCACGGCCCGGGTGTCGCCGATGAGGACGTCGCTCGCATCTTCGACCGCTTCTATCGCTCGGCGGGTGCCCGCTCGAAGCCGGGCGCGGGGCTGGGGCTGGCGATCGTCCGCGAAGCAGCGCGGGCGCACGGCGGCGACGCAACGGTCGAAAGCTCGCCGCGCGGCGCGCGCTTCCACCTGACCCTTCCGGCCTCGGCCTAGCGCCGGCTACGACGCCGCTGCGACGACGAGCTCGGCGACCTCGGTCGGCGTCGTGCCGACCTTGATGCCGACCGCCTCGAGGGCGTCCTTCTTCGCTGCGGCGGTCCCGGACGAGCCGGAGATGATCGCGCCGGCGTGCCCCATCGTCTTGCCGGGAGGGGCCGAGAAGCCGGCGATGTACGAGAAGACCGGCTTCGACATGTGCTCCGCGACGAAGCGCGCGGCCTTCTCCTCTTCGTCGCCGCCGATCTCACCGACCAGGACGACGTACTTCGTCTCCGGATCGGCTTCGAACTTCTCGAGGATGTCGATGAAGCTCGAGCCGACGACGGGGTCACCACCGATGCCGACGATCGTCGAGTTGCCGAGCCCGCGCTGCGCTACCTCGTAGCCGATCTGGTACGTGAGGGTGCCCGAGCGCGACACGAGCCCGATTGAGCCGGCTGCGAACACCTCGGCCGGAATGATCCCGACGTTGGACTTGCCCGGCGACAGCACTCCCGGGCAGTTCGGGCCGATCAGCGTCACACCTTTCGGACGGCTGTACGTGTAGACGCGCAGCATCTCGTGCGCCGGGATGTGCTCGGTGATGCAGATCACCGTCCCGATCCCCGAGTCGACGGCCTCGTAGATCGCGTCGGGCGCGAAACGGGCCGGCACGAAGATCAGCGAGGTGTTCGCGCCTGCCTCGGAAACCGCGTCGGCCACCGTGTCGAAGACAGGCACGCCCTCGACGTCCTGGCCGCCCTTGCCCGGCGTCACGCCGGCCACGAGGTTCGTTCCGTAGGCGCGGTTGCGCAGCCCGTGGAAGCGCCCTTCCGAACCGGTCAGGCCCTGGACCACGAGCTTCGTGTCGTTGTCGACGATGATCGCCATCAGCGCTTCACGCCCTTCAACACCAGGGTCGGAAGCTCCATCCAGCCGTCGACGATCCTGTCGGCGAGCAGC
>DATBBH010000155.1:0-7465 GCA_036271075.1 Gaiellaceae bacterium
CGGCGCGCGCGCTCGGCGGTCGCGTCCTCTGACGCGTCGTCGATGACGAGCACGTCGACGCCGGGGTCGAACGCCACGAGCTCGTCGATCACGAGGCCGATCGCGTCCTGCTCGTTGAACGCCGGGATGATTGCGATGCGCTTCACGCGTGCACCTCGAGCCCGACGAGCTCGAGCAGCCGCCGAGCGCGGTGACGATAGGTGTGCTCGTCGAGCACACGCTCCCGCGCAAGCCGGCCCATCGCCTCAGCCTGGGCAGGATCGCCGAGGAGCTCGCGATAGGCGGCAACCGCCTCCGCAGCGTCGTTCACGACCAGGAGCTCCGATCCCGGCTCGAACCAGCGCTCGATCCCGTTGTAGGGGTTCGAGACGATCGCGGCGCCCGCGGCGGCGAGCTCGAACGGCCGGCAGCTCGAAGACGCGTACACGGTTGCGTGCGAGCGGCGCGTGATGCAGAGATTCACTCGCGCCGTCGAGATCGTCCGCGCGAAGACGTTGAACGGGATGTCCCCGACCTCCCTCGCGTTGCCGGTGTCGCCGCGGAAGTCTCGTCCGCCGAGCGCGAAGTCGACGTCCGGCAACTCGCGCGACGGCGCTCCGACCATTGCCTCCATCCAGTCACGGCGGAACTTGTCGCCGTACCCGTAGAAGAGCACGTCCATCTCCTTGGTCACGTCGTGCGGCGCGAAAAACTCGGGATCGGCGCCCCAGAAGACCGCCTCCGCCCGACGCGCGCCCAGCTCGAGCAACCGGTCGAGCCCGCCCTCCGAGTTCGACACAAGCAGGTCGTACTCCGACGGTTCGGCGTCGTGGTACCAGTTGAACCCGGTGTCCATGCCGCCGAACTCCGGCAGGCTCATCGGGACGTCACCGTCGTAGAAGACGACCGGGATGCCGAACCGCTCGCGCAACGCCGTTGGGATTCCGCGCAGATGCGCCATTGGCACGGTGAAGATGACGACCGCGTCCGGCCGCTCACGCTCGACGAGCGCCTCGAGGTGGCGGCGCCAGCGCGGCGTCACCCAGCGCCAGATCAGCTCGCGGGTCATGCGGTCGCCGAACCCGTCCTCGGGGCTGTCCTCGGCGCGCCGCAGGTACCGATCACCCTTCAGACGTGCGACCGCGTCGCGCGCACGCGCGAATGACTCTCCCTCGACGTAGGCGGGATTGGGCGCCGTCCGCCACCAGGGCGACTCGATCGGCCGACCGCGGTAGGGCGTGACGACGAGGTCGACGCCCTCTTCATAGAGGCCCTTCCACAGCTGCCACCACGCCGGCGTGCACCCGTAGCGAAAGTCGAGGTCCACCGCGGACGCGACAGCGAGAACTCTCGGCGCGCGCATCGGCCCGAAGTGTCGCAGAGCCTGGTTACGGCGCCGTAAAGGGCCTAGCGGGCTGCGTGCGCGGCGAGCACGGCGTCCAGCTTGGTGAGCGCCTCGAGCCAACCCCCCTCGCTGGGCGACACATACGGCTCGGGAAGCCATTGGCGGATCTCGAGTCGCGTCCGTCCATCGGCCTCGTCGTAGAACTCGACTCGCATCCTCGTCTCGAACGGCTTGAAGCCCCCCGGCAGGTGGCCGGTGATGTGCATGACGCCATCGAGCACCTCGCCGTCGACCACGTCCGTGAGGTCGATGCGGCCGTGGGTCCAGATGCCGGGCTCGCCTGGAAAGACCTCCGACCACCGCTGATAGCCGCCCGGGCGCACATCGAATTCGATCTCGTCGCGGGGCAGCGAGTTGCCGATCGGGCCCCACCACGCCGCGAAGTGATCAGGGTCCGTGAACGCCTGGTAGACGAGCGCGCGCGGCGCGTTGACGATGTGCGTCAGGCTGAGCTGTGGGGTCGTCGTGATCATGGCCTACCTCTCTTGGTCTTGGTCTGTGACGTCGGCTGCAGTCGAGCAAGGTGATCGTCGAGCCGGTCGAATCTCTCGGCCCAGAGCCGCTCCTGCAGCGAGAGCCACGTCGCCGCGCCGGCGAGCGACGTCGGGGAGAGTCGCGCGTGCCGCCACCTGCCTTGGTGGCTTCGAGTGATCAGCGACGCACGCTCGAGCACCTTGAGGTGTCGGGAGATCGCCGGGAGGCTGATCGAGAAGGGAGCCGCGAGCTCCGTGACCGTCGCCTCACCGACGGCGAGTCGCTCGACGATGCCCCGCCGGGTGGCGTCGGCGAGCGCACCGAAGAGCAGATCGAGATCTTCGCTCGTCGGCTCCGGTACAACACTTAACATGATGGTTAACTATAGCGGCGACTCCATCCCGCCGCAAGCCCCGGTGTGGCGGATGTGGCCGACCGGCGCGAATTGGGCGTTGACTACTCGAGGCCCTCGTGTCAGCCTGCTGGCGATGGCGATCCCGACTGAGCCAATCGGAAGTATCCCGAGACCGCCCGAGCTGTTTGCGTGGATGCAGAGGGCCGCCGAGGGCGGCATCTCCGAGGCCGAGCTCGACGCCTTGTTCGATCAGGCGGTGCGCAGCACCGTCTCGGAGTTCGAGGCGACCGGCTCACCGGTGATCACCGACGGAGAGCAGCGCAAGCCGAGCTTCGCGACCTACCCGGTCGCCGGCCTCGAGACATTGGCCGGAGACGGTGTGGTCATTCCGTTTGCGGATGGGCACACGCGCCAGCTGCCGGTCTTGACTGGAGGGCCGTTCCGGTATCGAACGCATGCCGCTTCGTATCTGGTCGCCGCGCAAGAAGTGGCGACGCGGCCGCTGAAGCAGGCGGTGATCTCCGCGTCGGCGTTGAGCCTGCTCTACCCCGCTGAGGGGATCGACGGGTACTCGCAGGAGGCGTTCTTGGACGATCTCGTGGACGAGGCCGAGGCCGACATCCGCGGCTGTCTCGACGCCGGCGCGCACACCGTTCAGATCGACTTCACGGAAGCGAGGCTCTCGCTCAAGCTCGACCCGTCCGGCGGGCTGCTCCGCAGCTTTGTCGATCTGAACAACCGCGTGCTCGATCGGTTCACCGCTGAGGAGCGCGGTCGCCGCATCGGTGTTCATAGCTGTCCCGGGGGCGACCATGACTCGACACATAGCGCCGACGTCGACTATGCGCAGCTGCTGCCGCTGCTCTTCGAGCTGCACGCCGGCGCGTTCTATCTCGAGCTTGCCGGCGAGACCGACCCGGAAGCAGTGCTCGAGGCGGTAGCGGCGAACCTGAGGCCCGAGCAGCGCGCCTTCGTCGGCGTCACAGACCCGATCAATCCGGAAGTGGAAACCGCGGAACAGGTTCGCGATCGCGTCCTGCTCGCTGCGAAGCACATCCCTGTCGCGCAGCTCGGAACGACCGACGACTGCGGCTTCTCACCGTTTGCGGATGACGACTCGACTGCACGCGAAACGGCATTCGCAAAGATCCGCGCCCGGATCCAAGGCACCGAGCTCGCCGCGGAGCGACTCGGCGCCTGACCCACCTGCGCAAGGGTCGCGTCCCCTAGGCAGCGCGCCGTAACCGGGCAAGGCTCGGGGAACTATCACCATCAGCGTCTGACGGCCACCGGAAGCACGGTGTACCACGGGAGCATCCAAAGCACGATCGGAAGCCACGCCTGTGCAGTCTTCCCTCGCTCCAACACCGCAGGCAGGCACAGGACGAACGCTATGACGACCCCTGTCGCGATTCGTCCCGAAGCAAGGTAACCGACATATGACGGCTCAGGAAGAAACACGACGAGGACGAGCACATTCAGGACGAGAAACCACAACTCGACCGAGGCGGACCGCGTTGCGTACCACACGACGAGCAACGCCAACAGCGCCGGGGCGACCACGGCGATGATCTGCTGCACGTGGTAGTCACTCCAAGGCCACTGACGCGCAAGTCCCAGAAACGGCAGGTGCGCCAGCTGGGTCGCGCGGGCGTATCCCCAAGAACCGAGCCAAACAGCAAGTCCGACCTTGATCACGACATACGGTGCGAGCGCTAGGCATGCAACCTGGAGTCCGTCCCGGACTCGGCGGTCCCGAAAAGCTAGCCAGCAGCCGAGGACAAGAGGGAAAATGAGTGTTGTCTCGCGGGTAGCACCAGCGACGCCGAACAACAGTGAGGCGACGAGCAACCGTCGACGTCCAACCGTCCACGCCATCAAACCAAGACACAAAAGGCCGTAAGCAAGAGACTCGGCGAGGTCATTCGAAACTGCGAGAAAGAGCCCAGGGTAGGCGCCTGCAAGCGCGCCATACCACGGCGAGGCGCCTCGACTACGGACGATTGTCGCCAGCGCGAAAGTGGACGCCATCACTCCAAGAATCCCGAGAGCGAGCAGCGTCCACGGAACGACATCCGGACTCCACCCTGCCGCCAGGCCGGCCAAGAGCGGGTAAACAGGACGGCTGTATCGGTACGCCGCGTTGTCGAGATAGGGCCGAGCACCGACGGGGTCGGCTGCGATGAACGCGTAAAACTGTCCGTCGTACCCAACCGTGGTACCCGCTGTCGGCACGAGCCGCTTGATCGGTGCGCTGGTATCCGCACGTGACTGGAAGATCGAACTGACGTGGACCAGCGTGTCCACCTGGTGATAGTGCGTATACCAGCCTGCCCAAGCCACATACGCGAGTCCAATCAGAACCGCCGCCGCAACCGGCGACGCAAGCCTCAGTCGCATGACGCGCTAGTTCTGGTGTGGAGCAGCCTTCGGCGCACGTCGATCAGCAAGCTCTGCTAGTACGCTCCCTTGCGGGCAAAGACCGCAAACGGCGTCTTGAAGAGAATCGAGATGTCGAGCCAGATCGACCAGTTCTCGAGGTAATAGAAGTCGAGCCGGACGAGGTCGTCGAAGGTCAGGTCGGAGCGGCCGGCGATCTGCCAGAGCCCGGTCATCCCCGGCAGCACGTTGTAGCGCCGCCTGTGCCACGCCTCGAGCCGGTCGTAGTCGCGCAGCGGCAGCGGCCTCGGCCCGACCAGCGACATCTCACCGCGGAGCACGTTGAGCACGTTCGGCACCTCGTCGACGGAGAAGCGGCGCAGCACGCGACCGACCGGCGTCACGCGCGGATCGTCGCGGATCTTGAAGAGCGCACCGGACGCCTCGTTTGCGTCCTCGAGCGCCGGCTGCTGGCCTGCTGCGCCTTCGACCATCGTGCGGAACTTCAGCATCCGAAAGTTCCGCTCACCGAGGCCCACGCGCACGTCCGGATAGAGGACCGGGCCGCGCGACGTCACCTTGATCAGGAGTGCGATGATCAGCCACAGCGGGATGCCGATGACGAGAATCGCGATCGCCACCACGACGTCGAAGACACGCTTCACGGCCCACTGCGTTCCCGCGAAGATCGGCGGCCGGAGCTCGAAGAGAGGCAGGCCCTGACCGGGGACGTACTTGCCGCGCTCGATGAGCAACTCGGTCGTTCTCGGTGCGACGCGCACCTTCACGCCGCGGCGGTGCGCGGCCTCGGCGATCTCGAAGAGCCGGTCGTCCGCCAGGCCGAAGTCGGCGACGATCACCTCGTGGAGTTGAGCGGCGGCCAGTAGCTCCTCGACCTCAGGCCCGGGCGCGACTTCTCCGACGAACTCGTAGTCGATTCCGCCGCGACTCGAGCCGAGCGTCTCACGCAGATGCGCGCGCTGTCCGGGATCGCCGACCAGAGCTGCGCGACGTTTCACTCCTGCTGCGCGCAGCATCATCCCCGTCACGAGCTCGTAGCTGGCGCGAAACAGCGCGATCAGAAGCGAGACGAAGGTCGCAGCGACGACGTAGAGCCCAAAGGTCGTGAAGTGCTGCCCGGTGCCGATCGCAAACGCGAGAGACAGCGCAGCGACGAGGAACACGCTCGGCACGACCCGACCGGCGCCTTCGCGGATCTCACGCGGCGCGTAGAGCCGAGCCTGCCAGAAGACGAGGATCAGGAGCAGGATGAGAAACGCCAGCCAGCTCGTCTCGTGATCCCAGAGCAACCCCCAGAGGATCGGCTTCGGGTCGAAGATCAGCGAGCGAACCGTCAGCGCCGCGAAGAGCCCGAGCACCAGTCCCGCGATGTCGATCACGACCAGCGCGAGCGCACTGCCGACCCGCCGCGCGATCGTCTTCAGGGGTGTCGGCGCGAGGAAGTACGGCCGCGCGGAGCGGACATCCTCGACCTCATTGGGCGGCCTAGCCGTGCGTCCGCTCAGAACCGGCTCTCGCACGCGGCGATCGTATCTCCCGCAGGACTTCGATCACGGCGTCGGCCCAGTGGTCGAGGGAGTGATCGGCCACGACGCGTGCGCGCAGCTGCTCGCCCGCTCGCGCCAGCGCCACCCGGCCGGCGTCGGCCAGGGCCACGATCGCCTCGGCGAGTGCCTCGGGGTCGCGAGCGGGCGCAAGCAACGGAAGATCGAGCTCGCCGAGCAGCGAGGCGAACGCGGGGTTCGTCGAGAGGACCGGTCGCGCACAGGCCGCGGCCTCGAACACCGCCTTGTCGAGCGTCGCGCCCGAACTCGGCTCGTTGGGGCTGACAACGAGATCGGCGGAGGCGATCAGCGCCGGAATCTCGTCGCGTCGAATCGGGGGGAGGATCGCGACGCGCGCGCGCAGTGAATCGTCGTTCCCAACGCGCCGTTCGAGCTCCCGTCTGTGCAGCAGCTCGTCGTCGGTGAGCGACGGCCCCCGAATCTCGAGCTGGACGTCGGCTCCACGATCAACCGCGAGCGAGACTGCGTCGAGCAACGTTGCGAGACCCTTCCAACGGGCGGTGCGGCCGAGCGCGAGCAGGCGCAGCGGCCCCTCGTGCATCGGCGGCGGCCCCGGCGCAAAGCGCACGACATCGATCGCGTGGCCGATTCCCCGCACCTTCGGCGTCGCCAGCGGGAAGCTCGAGCAGTCGACGCTGAAAACAACATCGGCGACGGTCGTCGCAGCGCGCAACGTCGCTCCGGAGTGCCAGTGCGTGTACCAGAGCCCGAGCGGCACCCGACGGATGCGCACCGCGGGTGCTGCCAGAACCGCGAACTGCGGGACCATGTGAACGAGCACCGCGTCGGCACCGCCCAGCGATGCATTCAGCGACCGCTCGAACTGCCAACCGCGGCCGAGCTTCCCTGCCGCATCGAAGGTTCGAACAGCCGCGTTCGCAGGGACGCCGTCCCACTCGACGTCGCGAGCGACGATCGCGAGCTCATCCACCCGCGCTGCGAGGGCGCCGATCAGGTCGACCGTCTGCGCCAGAGCCGCGTGATCCGGGTCGACCTCCTGCGTGACGAAGACGAGCTTCAACGCGCCCCCTCGAGTACGACGTCGATGAGCCCTCGATACGAAGCCGCGAAGTCGGTCACGGTCTGATGCCAGCGCGCGTAGGTCACCTGCGCCGCAGCTCCAAGGCGAACAGCCAGCTCCTGGTCCTCGAGCACCCGTTCGAGCGCACTGACGAGGGCGGCCGTGTCGGCGCGCGGGATCAAGATCGCGTCGACCCCGTCGGTCGCCATGTCGGGTATGCCACCGCCGTTCGTGCCCACGACCATGCGGCCCCGCGCGAACGCCTC
>DATBBH010000156.1:0-8276 GCA_036271075.1 Gaiellaceae bacterium
CCGGTGAACCCGTAGATCGACTGGTAATCGTCACCGACGACGCAGAGATCGTCGCGTTCGCCAAGCCAGAGGTCGAGCAGCTCCTGTTGCAGCAGGTTCACGTCCTGCACCTCGTCGACGGTGAACGACCGATACTGAGCGCGGAACGTCTCGCGCGCCGCGGCGTCCTCCTCGAACAGCCGGACCGTCAGCTCGAGCAGGTCCTCGAAGTCGACCAGGCCCTCGGCGGCCTTGCGCCGCTCGTACTCGCGGTAGACCCGCTGCATCAAGTCGATCGGAATCGGCGGCTCGCGACCGTCGTAGTCGCGGGCGGAGATGCGGCGGTTCTTCGCCCACTCGATCTCGGTCGCGAGGTCGCCCGCCGGGCGGAACTTGTACGGCGCCGGCAGCGAGTTCGCGATCTGGCGGAGTGCGAGCGCCTTCGACGGCAGGATCCGCCCGACCGCGGCCGGCGCGAAGTGACGCAACTGGCGGAGCGCCGCGGAGTGGAAGGTCGAGGCGCGGACGCCGGAGACGCCGAGGGCGGCGAGCCGTCCCTTCAGCTCGCCCGCCGCCTTGTCGGTGAACGTCACCGCCATGATCTGCGTGGGCGCGAACGCGCCTTCCTTGACCTGCTGCGCAACGCGGCGGGTGATGGTGGTCGTCTTGCCGGAGCCGGCGCCGGCGAGGATGCAGACCGGTCCGCGCACCGCCTCCGCTGCGCGGCGCTGCTCCGGGTTCAGGCCGTCGAGCGGGTCCATCGAGCCACGGTACCGGCGAGCCCGGCGGGCAAGTGCGCCGTCAGTGCAACGTGTCTTCCAGAACCGCCTCGCGCCCCGTCCGCACTGGTTCCGCGACCATCTTGCGCAGCTTCGAGACGACTTCGAGCGTGTCGCCGTCAGCGACGAGGCGCTCGAGCTCGGCCAGCGACTCCTCCAGCCACGCCGAGTCGATCTGCGGCCGGGCCGCACGCATGATCTTCGGATGCGAGGTCGGCCCGACCGCCTCACCCGCGTTCCAGAGCACCTCGTGCACCTTCTCGCCGGCGCGCGCGCCCGTGAAGACGATCTGCACCTGCGACTCGTCCTTGCCCGAGAGATGGATCATCTGCCGGGCGAGGTCGAGGATCTTCACGGGCTCGCCCATGTCGAGCACGTAGACCTGGCCGCGGCCGCCCATCGCGCCGGCCTGCACGACGAGCGACGACGCCTCGGGGATCGTCATGAAGAAGCGCGTCATCTCCGGGTTCGTCACGGTGACGGGACCGCCGCGCTCGATCTGCTTGCGAAAGATCGGGATCACCGAGCCCGATGAGCCGAGCACGTTGCCGAAACGCACCGCGACGAAGCGCGTGTCCACCTCCGGGTGCAGCGCGAACGACTCGATGATCCACTCGCACACCGCCTTCGACTGTCCCATCACGTTCTTGGGGTCCGCTGCCTTGTCGGTGGAGATGAGGACGAACCGCTCCACGTCGAACTCGACGGCGACCTCGGCCAGGGCTCGCGTCGCGAGCACATTGTTCGAGACGGCCTGCAAGGGATTTGCCTCGAGCATGCCGACGTGCTTGTAGGCAGCTGCGTGGAACAGCACCTGTGGGCGGTAGCGCTCGAAGACCTGTCGCATCTTCGCCTTGTCGCCTGTGTCGGCGAGCACCGGGATCGCAGCCGGGTAGTCGCGCTCGTCGACGAGCTCGCGCTCGATCTCGAAGAGCGGCGACTCGCCCTTGTCGACGAGCACGAGCCGCGCCGCGCCGAGCCGCGCCAGCTGGCGGCACAGCTCCGAGCCGATCGAACCGCCTGCGCCGGTCACGAGCACGGTCTTGTCCTTGACATACGACGAGACGAGCCCGAGATCGACCTCGACCTGCTGGCGGCCGAGCACGTCCTCGACCTGCACCGGCCGGATCTGCGCGCCGAGGTTGAGGTCACCGGCGATCAGCTCGTGCAGGCCTGGCAGCGTCTTCACGATGACGTGCTCGGCCAGGCACGTCTCGACGATCTTCTGCCGCACCCGACCCGGCGCCGACGGAATCGCGATCAACACCTCGTCCGGCTTGTTGTCCCGCAGCAGGTGCGCAAGCTCGTCCGTCGTGCCGAGCACCTTCACTCCATTGATGCGGTCGCCACGCTTGCGTGGATCGTCGTCGACGAACCCGATTGGCGTGTAGTGCAGCTGTCGGTTTCGCTGCAGCTCACGCACCATCAACTGGCCGGCGTCGCCGGCACCAACGATCAGCACCTCCTTGCCGCGCGCCACGAGGCCCGCCGGTGGCCGTTCGATCAACGTGCGTGCGAGCAGCCGCGAGCCCGCGACGAGCGCGAGCAGCAACAAGAAGTCGAGCGCCGCGATCGAACGCGGCAACCGCGCGGTCTGCGCGGGCGGGAACGCATACAGCGCAAGGTACGTCAGCAGCGAGGCGACGGTCACGCCGCGCGCCGCACCCCACATGTCGCGCGTCGAGACGTAGCGCCACCAGCGGTTGTAGAAGCCGAACAGCACGAAGGTCGTGAGGTTGATGGCAACGACGACCGCGACCACCTGCCAGTCGAGCAGGTGCCGGTAGAAGACGGGTGTCGTCTTGTCGAAGCGCAGGAAGAACGTGAGCCGCCAGGCGGCGACGATCAGGACCGCATCGAAGACGAGCTGCCAGACCCGGTGTCGGTTGACCGGGATGCGCATCAGGACCGGACGAGACCCGAAGCGCGCTTGAGGACGGAGACGACCTCCGCCTGCTGTTCCTCGGTGATCCCGGCCCACATCGGCAGGCAGAGATTCTCGCGCGACGCCTTCTCCGTCTCGGGGAAGTCGCCCTCGGCGTAGCCGAGATAGCTCAGCGCCGGCTGCAGATGGAGCGGCGGCTGGTAGTAGACAGCAAAACCGATGTCGGCTTCCTTCAACGCGGCGGCGAGGCGGTCGCGCTCGGACGAGCGGACGCAGTACACATGGTAGACGTGGCCGGCCTCGTCGACCGGCGTCTCGACGAGCCCGTCCAGCAGTTCCGTGTACCGGGCGGCCGCCTCCCGTCGCTGGCGATTCCAGTCATCGAGATGGCGCAGGAAGATGCGGAGGAACGACGCCTGCATCGCGTCGAGGCGCGAGTTGTAGCCGACGTAGAGGAACTCCTTCTTCGCAGCCGAGCCGTGGAAGCGCAGCATGCGGATGCGCTGTGCGAGCTCGGGATCGTTGACGGAGATCAGACCGCCGTCGCCCAGCGCGAACAGGTTCTTCGTCGGGAAGAAGCTGAAGGTCGATGCGACGCTCGTGGCGATGCCGCTCGCGCCGAAAGCCTGCGCGGCGTCCTCGATCACCGGCAAACCGAAGTCGCTGAAATCCCCCGCGGGACGACCGAAGAGGTGCACCGGGATGATCGCCTTGGTCCGCTCGGTGATCCGCCGCTCGACGTCAGCCGGATCGAGATTCAGCGTCACCGGATCGATCTCGGCGAACACCGGCGTGGCGCCACGCCGCGCGATCGACTCCGCGGTCGCGTAGAAGGTGAACGTCGGGCAGATCACCTCGTCACCGGGGCCGATCCCCATCGCGTCCATGACGAGCACCAACGCGTCGGTGCCGTTCGCACAGCTGACGGTGTCCTGCGTGCCCAGGTGCTCGGCCGCCTCGCGCTCGAACGCCTCGACTTCCGGCCCGAAGATGAAGCGGCCCGACTCGAGGGTGCGGGCGAAGGCCTCCTGGAGCTCCGGGATCAGCGGCGCGTACTGCGCCTTGACGTCAACGTGGGGGATCGTCATCGGCGGAGGCAATCGTAGATGAGCGGCGGATCCGGAGGACCCAATACGCCACCGCGACGAGGATTCCCACCACCACCAGGTACTCGACCCAGCGGAAGTTCTTGTGGAAGGTGTCCCAGTTCGAGCCGAGTGCCCAGCCGATCCCGGCGAAGAAGAGACACCAGAGCGAGTTGCCGGCGAGCGTGAGGACGTTGTAGCGGCGGAACGGGCTCTCGAAGACCCCGGCCGGGATGGAGACGAACGAGCGGGCGACCGGCGTGATCCGTCCGACGAACACCGCCCAGTCGTTCCAGCGCGCGAACCACTGTTCGGCCCGCTCGAGCTTCGCGGCGGTGAGATGGAACCAGCGTCCGTAGCGCTCGACGAACGGTCCGCCGCCGCGATCGCCGATCGACCATCCGCCGATCGAGCCGATCTGATACCCCAGCACGCCCGCGAGCACCACGGCGAGATAGGCGCTGAGCCCGGTTGCGTGCCAGCCGAGGATGTCGAACTCGTGGGTGAGCGCACCGGAGGCAAGCGCGCCGCCGTAGACCATCACGAGCTCACTGGCCGCCGGGAAGACAGCGTCGATCATCATCAGGAAGAACACGGCGGCCACGCCGTAGTGTGCGAGCCAGGAGGTCACGGGCTGAATCTAACCTGAGCGCCTGAACGAGAACGGCAGGGACAGATCGGACGTGCCGACGGAGCTCGTGACGAAGACGTGCGCGACGTAGCGGCCCCCGTACGCGCGGGTGCCGTGCGGCAGACGTCCGTCCCAGACGACGGCTTGCGCGCCGGCCGGCAGGCTGACAGGCGGCACTTCTCTCACGAGCACACCGTTCGTCGTCTCGATGCGCAGCCTCACGCTCGCCGGTCGCGACAGCGTGAACCGGATCGCAGCCGTCCCACGCGCGGGCTTGGGCACGCTGAGGCCGCGTAGCGTCGTGTCGTAGCGAAACACGCGATCGATCGTCGATGTGCGCTTCGCGTCGTCGGTCGCGATCACGTTCCAGTGCCAGGTGCCCTCGACGTCGAAGCTCGAGTAGGTGAACGCGTAGGAGCCGGGGTCGTGCTGGACGCTCGCCTCGAGCACACGGGGCTGGTTGTCAGGGCCGATCAGCTGAGCCGTGACCTGCGACGGGCGGACGATCTTGTACGAGAGCTGTTCTTGCTTCTTTCCCGCTTCCCCGGTCAGCAGCGGCAGCGGCGGCGGGGGCGCGTAGACGCCGAAGTACTGCACGAGCAGCGCCTCCTTGACGGCGCGCTCGCCGCCCGGTGCGCTCGGCCTGTTCAACAGCTGACCGTCGAACGCAACGGTGACGTCCGGGCCCGACGCAACGCCCGCGGCGGTGACGGCGCCGAGCCGCGCCATCGTCTGCGCGAGCTCGAAGCCGGTGAGACCGGCGCTGTAGCCCGGCTGGTCGCCGTCGACCGCGACGAGGATGATGCGCCCGTCCGCAAGCTGCCCGACACCTGCGCGCGGCGAGCGCGCGGTCACTTGATCGTTCGTGAAGTCTTCGCCGGAGCGGAAGACCGGCGCGGAGTTGCGCACGAGAATCGGCCCCCCGCCGAGCGCCGACACCATCCCACCCCACGCCGGCTGCAGGATCAACCGCGTCGCGATCCTGGTGCCCAAAGAGGCCTCCGCCCGCAGGGCGACAGCGAGCGAGCCGGTCGCCTGCAGGATTGCCCCGTCGGCAGGGATCGCCTCGCCGCCGTTCGAGCCCGTGGCACTCACCGAGGCGGAGAGATCGACGTTCGCCGCCGTCGCCGGGAACGGCTCGAGCACCACTTCGGCCGAACCGGGAATCGAAGGGGCTTTCGAGCCGAAGGCGGGTGTCAGCAGGACGACCTGGCCCTGCGCCGGCACCTGGTTGAGGCCGTTCAGCGGGCGCCGCTGCCCCGTCCCTCTCCAGGTGCCGAAGAACTTGACGCGGTCGACGTGTAGCGCGCCGAAAGAGTCGATGCCGATCGAGGATCGTGTCCCGACGGGCGGATGTGCAAGCACCCCGCCCGACATGAAGACGCCGGCCGGTAGTCCGCTCGTCGCGTTGAAGAGGTCGCCGTTGATCCCCGCAACCGTCGCCTGGGCCGAAACGTCCCTCTCGATTTGAGTGACCCTTTCGCGGCCACCGGTCAGCGTCGACCGGCTGAGCACCGGCGTCAGCTGATAGAGGCCGTTCTGGTCTCCGGGCCGCGGCGCGGTGAGCACGTGCAACACCACGGCGCCGTGGGGCGTGAACTCGACCGTCTTGTCGTAGGTGACCCCCGGCAGCAGCTGCGTGCCCTGCGCGTGGGCGGGCGCGGCGACTGCCGCCGCCAGCACAGCGAGTGTCGAGATACGGCGGAGCATGACCCCGGCCGAGGGTAGCCAAGCCGCAGGAGCGCGGTGCTTTACATCCGTTTTACGTGGCCCTTGCGGGTAGCGCACGCCGGGCAACGAAGGTTCGGACAATCGATCTCAGCACAACTGGAGGGAATCAATGCGCAAGTTGACGTACATTGCCGCGCTGCTCGTCGGGCTCGTTGCGACCGGGTATGCCGTGGCTGACGGGATCGAGGGCGCAAAGACTGCGACTGCCGTTACCAGCCTCTTCTCGGCAACCGGCACCAGCACCTCGAGCCGTACGTGCACGACGAGCGACGGCAAGACGATCGTCGTCACCGACGGCAAGTACACCGGCGCCGCGGCGGGCAGTCCGGACCTCACCGGCAACATCACCTTGCGCGCGCGCAGCGTGATCAACACCACCGACAAGGTCGGCGTCGTGAGCGGCTCGCTCAGGATCGACCAGACCTCCGGTGGCGACACGAAGGCGATGTACACCGCCGTCTACGACAACGGCAACATCGCCGGTCTCGCGACCGGACGTGGACATGGTCCCTCCGCGAGGCTGATCGCGAACCTGTCGGCCGGCTTCACAGCCGCGGGCGGCTTTACGGGCGGCAAGCTCGGCGGCGGCACGTCCGGCGGCTCTGCTGTCGAAGTGAGCGGATCCTGCAAGCCGTCGCACCCGACCGCGGAGAAGAGCGAGGCGCACGGGACGATTTCGGCCCTCTCGGCCACCTCGATCACCGTGGCAGGCCTGACCTGCGCGATTCCGACCGCCAAGTCCGCCGACGTGAACGCCAAGTTCAAGCCGGGCGACGTCGCGCAGATCCGCTGCTCGCTCGTCGGCACCGTGAACACGCTGACCGACATCGACAAGAGGCACTGAACGACCTAGGGACAAGCGCGCGCCGCCGTCGGCGGCGCGCGCTGTCTGGTTCGCGCTAGGTTGAGGGTGTGAGCGCCCGCACCGAACTGGTCGAGGGGCTGATGGCGCGGTTCCCGCACATCCCGCCGGAAGCCGTGCTGAAGGAGGATCTGCTTCGGACGGGCATCGACTTCGAGGATGCGGCGCTGACCGACAATCTCGACGGCGAGATCAAGCCGAAGTCGTACTTCATCTTCTCCTTCGACCAGAAACCGCTCGCGCAGCTAGGCGAGGCGGCCAGGCGGCGCCCGCCCGAGGAGATCGCGCTGACCGGCGGCCCCTACGCGCTGCGCCGCACGATCGTCTCGGTGCGCGTCAACCCGGACTCGCCGTACCGCGTCACACGGGCCGAAGAGGGAACGCTGCTCCTGTCGCTGGACGGTCGCGCGGTCGCTGACGTCGGCCTGCCGCCGATGCCCGAGTACTACCGGCACGAGCTCGCCAACGGCAAGACCGTCATGGAGACGGCGCCGACGATCCAGTGGGGCTACCTGATCTATCTGACCGTGTTGCGGCTCTGTCAGTACTTCGGTGCGAAGGAAGAGTGCGGCTTCTGCGACATCAACCACAACTGGCGCCAGCACAAGCGAGAAGGTCGTCCGTACACCGGCGTCAAGCCGGTCGACGACGTCCTCGAGGCGCTTGCCCTGATCGACCGCTACGACACCGCACATGTGTCGAAGGCGTACACGCTCACCGGTGGCTCTGTGACGAGCACCGTCGACGGGCTCGCCGAAGCCGATTTCTACGGGCGCTACGCGCAGGCGATCGAAGAGCGGTTCCCGAACCGCTGGATCGGCAAGGTCGTCGCGCAGGCGCTGCCGAAGGCGGACGTGCAGCGCTACAAGGACTATGGCATCACGATCTACCACCCGAACTACGAGGTGTGGGACAAGCGCCTGTTCGAGATCATCTCGCCGGGCAAGGAACGCTACGTCGGCCGTGAAGAATGGCACCGCCGGATCTTCGACGCGGCCGACGTGTTCGGCGCGCGCTACGTGATCCCGAACTTCGTCGCCGGCGTCGAGATGGCGAAGCCGTTCGGGTTCGAGACGATCGACGAAGCGATCGCGTCGACGACCGAGGGGCTCGACTACTTCATGAGCCGCGGGATCACGCCGCGTTTCACGACGTGGTGCCCCGAGCCGACGACGCCGCTCGGCCGCGACAATCCCGACGGCGCGCCGCTCGAGTACCACATTCGCCTCCTCGAGGCCTACCGCGGGTCACTCGAGCAGCACGGGTTGAAGCCGCCCCCCGGCTACGGCGTGGCAGGAGCAGGTAACGCGGTCTTCTCCGTCAG
>DATBBH010000157.1:0-7749 GCA_036271075.1 Gaiellaceae bacterium
CGTTCACCTCATCGAGCCAGGCGAGCGTGTACGCGGCGATCGAGCCGTCGGGCGCCTCGACGACGCAATCGAGATCAGCGCGGTACGCCGGGGTCGATCGCACGAGGGCATAGACGTCCTCGCGGAACCGCGAGGGCTGAAAGGCCGAGCGGTGCGCCTCGACCCGAGACGGCCAATCGCGTTCCCTCAACCGTGCGCAGGCGGTAGCCGTCGGGCACGCGCGGATCGTCGACCTGCTCGAGCGAGCGCGCGTTCAGCCGTATCCACGCGGCGTCAGGATCGTGCACGAGTCCGTGCGCCTCGATGCGCGCAATTGCGTCCTCGTTGTCGGAGCGGACCAGCAACTCCAGCGGCTGCGCCCACTCGAGAATCTGATCGAGCACGTGATAGTGACTCGGCCGCACGTCGAATTCGAGCTCCGTCCCACCGGTCACCCAGCCCCAACCCACGAGCCGGTTCCCGTCGCGCCAGACACGCACCTCCGTCTCACCGTGCGGGATGTTCGCCGCCCACCACGCGATCTGGCTGTACGTGCACTCGCCGTCCGGCCACAGTTCCTGCGCCAGCCCGAGGATCGGCTCGAGCTCGGCGAGCAGCTTCTGCGAGCCCATGCGGCGAGTCTAGGCTTGGTGGATGGACGACCTGCGTGAGCTGCTCGACCTCACCTCCACCCTCGCAGCCGACTTCTACGACACGTTGGCGGATCGCCCCGTCTTCCCGCGCGTGACGGCTGCCGAGCTGCGCGAGGCGTTCGCGGCGCCGCTGCCTGAGGAACCGACCGATCCGCGGGTCGTGATCGAGGCGCTCGCGGCCGCCGCCGACCCCGGGCTCGTCGCGCAGACCGCGGGCCGCTACTTCGGCTTCGTGATCGGCGGCGCCGTGCCGGCGTCGGTCGCGGCGGACTGGCTCACATCCGCCTGGGATCAAAATGCCGGCCTCTACATCTGTGGACCTTCAGCGGCGATCGTCGAGGAAGTGGCAGGCGCCTGGCTGATCGAGCTGCTCGGCCTGCCCGAGGACGCGTCGTTCGGCTTCGTGACGGGCGGCCAGATGGCGAACTTCACCGGCCTCGCGGCAGCGCGGCACCACGTGCTGCGAAAGGCGGGCTGGGACGTTGAGCGCGACGGGCTGACCGGCGCACCGCGGATTCGCGTGATCGTCGGCGAACAGCGGCACGGAACGATCGATCGCTCCCTGCGCATGCTGGGCCTCGGCGCGCCCGCGGAGCTGGTCCCGGTCGACGACCATGGCCGGCTGCTCGCCGACAAGCTGAGCATCGGCGACGAGCCGACGATCGTGTGCGCACAGGCAGGTGAGGTTAACACCGGCGCATTCGATCCATTCCATGCGATCGCCGACGCGCGCGACGCCGCTCCGAACGCGTGGGTGCACGTCGACGGCGCGTTCGGCCTCTGGGCCGCAGTCTCCGAAGAGTTGCGCCACCTCGTCGACGGTGTCGACCGCGCCGACTCTTGGGCGACGGACGCGCACAAATGGCTGAACGTGCCATACGACTCCGGAATCGCGTTCACCGCGCACCCCGCGTCGCACAGCGGAGCCTTCTCTGCCCGTGCTCCCTACCTGGTCGCCGACGATGGGACGCGCGAGCAGATCGACTGGAACCCAGAGCACTCACGGCGCGCACGCGGCTTTCCCGTCTACGCGGCGATCCGCTCGCTCGGGCGTGCTGGGATTGCCGAGCTGGTCGATCGCTGTTGCCGTCACGCGCGACGCTTCGCAGCGGGACTCGAGGATCTCGGCGCGGAGGTGCTCAACGACGTCGAACTGAATCAGGTGCTGTTCCGCTTCGCCTCGGACGCGGAGACGAACGAAGCGCTGCGCGCATTGCAGGACAGCGGCGAGGCGTGGATGGGCGGAACGATGTGGGACGGACGGGCCGCGATCCGGATCTCGGTCTCGAACTGGCTGACGAGTGACGCAGATGTCGAGCGGACGCTCGCGGTCTACGCCGGCCAGCGCGCCGCCCGATAGAGCCCGCCTTCGAGCGGACGGCCGAGCAGCTCCTCCAGCCAGCGCGAGATCTCGACGACCGCGTCCACCTCGATGCCGGTGCGCACGCCGTCCCGCTCGAGCTGCCAGACGAGATCCTCCGTCGCGACGTTGCCGGTCGCGTTCGGTGAGAACGGGCAGCCGCCGAGGCCTCCGACGGACGCATCGAGCACGGTCGCCCCGCCTTCGAGCGCACCCCACGCGGACGCGTACCCGGTGTTGCGCGTGTTGTGGAGATGCGCACCGACCGGCTTGCCGAGGATCGAGACACGTTCGATGAGCCGCCGGACGCGGCGCGGCGTCGCGACGCCGATTGTGTCGGCGAGCACGAGCTCGTCCGCGCCGTCGAGCCGCTCGCAGAGGTCGGCGACCGCCGCAGGGTCGACCTCACCCTCGAACGGGCAGCCCCAGGCGCAGGAGACCGTCACCGTTGCCGGCACGCTCGTTGCGGCCAGAATCGACCGGACGCGTTCAACCGCCTCGTCCAGCGTCGCGTTTCCGTTGCGCTGGTTGAAGGTCTCCGTCGCGGCCAGCGTGCAGTTCAGCCGGTCGAGCCCCGTCTGAGCGAAGCGCTCGAAGCCCCGCTCGTTCAGCACGAGCCCCGACAGCTCCGCAGCACCGCGCACGGCGCCCGCAACCACCTCTTCTGCGCCCGCCATCTGCGGGACGCGATCGTCACGGACGAACGACACTGCTTCGATGCGCGGCAAGCGCGCCGCTGCGAGCCGCGAGACCAGCTCCGCGCGCACCGCCGGTGCGAGCGCTTCCGGCTCGTTCTGGAGCCCGTCCCGCGGCCCGACGTCGCAGATCGTCACGTCCATCTCCCGTAGTTTCCCCCGACGTCCCGGTGCGGCGCGGCTCCTACCGTGAACGGCATGCATCCCTCCGCGTCGTTCAGTGCCACCGTCCGCGTTCGCCTCGACGACAGTCCGGGCTCGTTCGCCCGTTTCGCAGCTGCGATTGGCGAAGCCGGAGCCTCGCTCGGTGCGATCGACATCGTGCGCGTCGAGCGCCATACGAAGGTGCGCGACGTCACCGTCATGGCCGCCGACGCGACGCATCTCGACACTGTGGTGTCCGCGGTCGAGCACGTGGACGGTGTCGAGGTCCTGCACGTCTCCGACCGCACGTTCCTGATGCACCTGCGCGGCAAGATCGAGGTCGTTCCCCGCTCACCCATCAAGACGCGCGACGCCCTGTCGATGGCCTATACGCCCGGCGTTGCGCGTGTCTCCAGGGCGATCGCGGACGACCCGCAAAAGGTCTGGGCACTGACCACGAAGCAGCATATGGTCGCCGTCGTCACCGACGGCTCCGCGGTGCTCGGGTTAGGCGACATCGGCCCGGAGGCTGCCCTGCCGGTGATGGAAGGAAAGTCGATTCTGTTCAAGGAACTCGGGGGCGTCGACGCCTTTCCGATCTGCCTCGCGACCAAGGACGTCGATGAGATCGTCAGCGTCGTTCGGGCGATCTCCGTCGGGTTCGGAGGCATCAACCTCGAGGACATCTCCGCCCCCCGTTGCTTCGAGATCGAAGAGCGCCTACGCCAGGAGCTCGACATTCCCGTCTTCCACGACGACCAGCACGGCACCGCCATCGTCGTGCTGGCAGCGCTGATCAACGCGCTACGCGTCGTCGACAAGCCAATCGAAGACGTGAAGATCGTCACCACCGGTTGCGGCGCGGCCGGAACAGCCGTCACGAAGATTCTCCTCGCGGCCGGTGCCCGGGCGATCATCGGCTGCGACGAAGGTGGCGCGCTTTACCGGGGCCGACCTGGCCTGAACGGGGCGAAGCAGGAGTACGCGGAGCTCACGAACCCGACAGGCGAACGCGGCAGTGCCGACCAGATGCTCGCCGGCGCAGATGTCTTCATCGGCGTCTCCGTCCCTGGAGCAGTCACGCCCGCCGGAATCGCGAGCATGGCAGACGCTCCGATCGTCTTCGCGCTCGCGAACCCGCGCTCCGAAGTGGAGCCGGAAGAGGTCGAGCACATCGCCGCGGTGATCGCCACCGGCCGCTCCGACTATCCAAACCAGATCAACAATGTGCTCGCGTTCCCCGGGATCTTCCGCGGCGCCCTTGACGTTCGGGCTCGCACGATCACACCGGAGATGGAGCTCGCCGCCGCACACGCGATCGCCCAGGCCATCCCCGACGACGAACTCGCTTCCGACTACATCGTTCCCAGCGTCTTCGACCGCAGCGTCGCACCGAGTGTCGCCCGCGCGGTCGGCGAAGCTGCCGTCACCGCGGGTGTAGCCCGCGACAAGCAGGAGGTACAGCGATGACCGTCACATACACCGAGCTCGAGACCGGCACGGTCGCCGAGGCGATGAACCCCGGCGTCCTGACGTGCTTGCCAGTCACTCCGCTGCGGACAGTCGCGCGCATGATGGCGCGCCACCGCGTGCACGCGATCGTCGTCTTCGGATCTGGCGACCGTCTCCATCCTTGGGGTGTGATCTCCGACCTCGACCTGGTGGGCGCGATCGGCACGCACGCGAATGCCGGCGCTGTCGCCGCTTCTCCTGTCGTAACCGTGACGCCCGAGCTGACGCTGAAGCACGCAGCGACGCTGCTCGCGGAGAACGAGACGAGCCACCTGCTCGTCATCGCCGACACCGGCCTGCCGATCGGCGTTCTCTCGACGCTCGACATCGCGCGTGCCTTCGCAGCGGAGCCCGGACCGGACGAGAACGGGGACTGTTAGGCGGGCGCCGGTGCCGGTGCGGGCACGCGCTCGATCCGGTCGATCGGACTGGCCGGCAGCAGAGCGACCACCAGGGTAGTGAGCCCGACGCCGACCCATTGCCAGCCGGTGAGCACGTACCCGAACTTGAAGTAGCCGACGAGCGTTGCGCTCACTGGGAAGGCCAGCTCGGCGATCGTTGCCGCGACCGCCGGTGTGCTTTGCAGGCCGTAGTAGTAGAGACCGAGCGCGACGAGCCCGGTGACCAGCGCGAGCACGGCGATCCAGACGGTGTCATGGCCCGAGGCGAATGCCGGCGCGCCGAGCACGAGCAAGGCGATCGCGGCCGCCGGCAGACCGAAGGCGAAGCGCAAGGTCGTCACGTGCTGGAACTTCATCCGCTGCGAGAGGTAACGACCGAGCACCGTCCCAAGCGCCCAGAGCGCCGCGGCCCCGAGCGCGAAGAGCATGGGCTTCAATCCCTGCGCCGTCGGATGAAACGGATGCTGGACGCCGATCAGCCAAACGCCCGCCAGTGCGGGCACGAAGTAGAGGGCGAAGCGCGGGCGAGGCTGTTCCCCGAGGATGATCCGCGCAGCGACCACGGCGATGATCGGCTGCACCTTCTGGAGCACGACGGGCGTCACCGGGTCCCCGTCCACGAAGGCCTGCGTGAACAGGATCGTGGCCAGCGCCGAGGACCCCGCGCCGATCACCACTGCCGCGAGCACGTAGCGCCAGCCAAGCCGGAAGACGGCGGCGAGCGCCCCGGCGAGGAACGGGAGCGTGCACAGAACGAGCACGAGGTGCTCGCCGAACACGATCGTCGCGACGTCAGTGGATTGGGCGAGCGGCTTGCGGATCCAGGCGTCGAGCCCCCACAAGGCAGCGGCGACCGCCACGAGGATGATCCCGGTCGACCTGCGCATGGCGATCAGGGTAGTTACACGCCGGGCTGTGGCGCTACCGGCCCGGGCGCGTCGCCCTCGATCACGACGACCTGGCGGCGGACCTTCGCGCCGGCGGCGTACCCGAGCAGCCCGAACACGACGATCACCGCCAGCGTCCCGAGCGTCAGCGCCTCGAACTTGCCCTCGCTCACGCCCCAGCTGTCCTTGAACGCGTAGCCGACGCCGAAGACCCGCTCGAGCGTGTCCGGGAAGATCGCGACGTACGAGCCAAGGGCGATCCAGCCCGTGGTCAGGATCGTCGAGATCCAGAGCCCGGACATGCCGAACGGATGCCGGTACGGACGCTCCACGTTCGGATGCGAATACCGGAGCTTGAGCACCGTCGGGAAGATCCAGAGGTACGAGATCAGCGTCGTCGAGATCGCGATGTCGAGAACGACGGTGAACGCGTTCGCAGTGCTTTGGTTCCGCAGGAGATAGATGCCCGTGACGCAGAACGCGCTCGCTGCGATGCCCGACATCACGTTGACGCGCACCGGGGTTCCGAGGCGCCTGTTGAAGACGCCGAAGTATGGGAAGAACGCGCCGTCGTAGGCCGCTACCGCCTGGATGCGGTCGGAGCCGATCATCCAGACGGCACCCGACGTGACGAGCGCCAGAACGAAGCCCAGCGTCATCAGGATCAGGAGCGCATGAGCGGCGCCGCCATAGACGCCGTGGAAGGTAAGAGTGACCGCGTCGATGAAGCCGCCAATCGATGTCACCTTGCTGGCGGGCAGGACGAGCAGGATGCAGAAGATCGGGATGACGTACATCAGGACGCCGGTGATGCCGCTGCGCAGAACGGACAGTGGTACGTCGCGCTGGGGATTCTCCATCTCCTCGGCGGCGCCGTTCTGCAGCTCGAAGCCGACGTAGTTGAAGAGGAGGACGGGGACGAGCCCGAAGAACACTGCACGCGTCGGGCTGATCTGGCCGAACTGGAAGCCCGCGAAGCCATGCTTCGCGCCGTAGATGATCACCGTTATGGAGAAGAATCCGAGCACAACCCCGCGCAAGATCGCGCCGGCGTTGGGAATCCACTTGCCGTAGCGCAGCGAGATGATCGCGACGCCGATCGAGATCCAGATGAAGATCAGCTTGAAGGTGTAGTCACCGAAAGAAGCAGTCCCGATCTTGAAGACGTTCGCGCTCCAGGCGTCGTGCGCGATGAACGCGAGCGACCCGCCGACCCAAAGCGGGTTCGTGACCCAATAGAGGATGGAAGCGATACCGCCGTGCAGGCGACCGAACGCCATCTTCGTCCATTCGTACGGACCGCCCTCCTGCGTGAACGCTGAGCCAACCTCGGCCATGAGCAGCATGTAGGGCGCGACGAAGACAGCGGCCAGGATGATGAGCCAGAGGAAGCCCTGCGGGCCGTTCGAGGCGACCGTTCCGAGCGTGTCGAGACCGACGAACGCGCAGATGGTGAAGAAGACCATGTCGAACCGGCGGAGCGACTTGATCAGCTTGCTCTTCTCGGCGACTGCGAATGCTGTGGTCTCCTCGGCGACCGCCATGCCGTTTCCTCCTGGCTCGTGGTTTACGTGATTCGACTCCAGGCCTCGGTGAGGACTTCACCGAGGATTCCAACGATCTGCCCCATCTCCTCCTGCTGCGCGACGAGCGGCGGCGAGATCTGGACGACAGGGTCGCCGCGATCGTCCGCGCGGCAGATCAAACCATGTTCGAACAGCGCCGGCGAGAGGAACCCGCGCAGCAGCGTCTCGGACTCCTCGTCGTTGAACGTCTCACGCGTCTCCTTGTCCTTCACGAGCTCGAGCGCGTAGAGGTAACCGGTGCCGCGCACGTCGCCGACGATGTCGAGGTCGAGCAGCGTTTCGAGCTGCACCCGGAAATCGTCCTGGGTCTCCGCGACGTGCTCGATGATCTGCTCGCGCTGCATGATCTCGAGGTTCTTCAGCGCGATCGCGCAGCCGACCGGATGCCCGCCGAAGGTGATCCCGTGCGCGTACATCGCTGTCTCGCTCGTGAACGCGTCCGCGACTTTGTCCGCGATCAGCACCGCGCCGATCGCCGCGTAGCTCGACGACAGCCCCTTCGCGCAGGTGATCAGATCCGGTTTGATGTCGT
>DATBBH010000158.1:0-18324 GCA_036271075.1 Gaiellaceae bacterium
CGCCCGAGAATCTCCTGGATGCCTTCGAGCTCCCGGTCCGACCCGAGCTCGCGTGCGTGCGGCTCGATCTCGGCGAGCGTCCGCCGTACGAGCTGCGCGACCGGCACGCGGTTGCGCGTCCCTCGCTCGAGGTCCATCACCGGCGCCTCGAGCCCGTAGCGCGCGGCTAGCCACTTGTTCTCGCTCGTCAGGATCCGGTGGTACGAGGGGATCTCCTTGCCGCTCTCGTAGCGCTCGCAGTAGTGCTTGACGAGGGCCTGGCAGAACGCAGCGAGCGCGACCGCGTCCTCGACCCGGGTGACCGCGTCGCAGATGCGGATCTCGACCGTGCCGAGCCGCGGATGCGGGCGGATGTCCCACCAGATGTGGGTGTAGTCGGCGATGCAGCCGGTGCGCTCGAGCTGGCCGACGACCTCCGCGTAGTCGGCGTAGTCGTTGAAGCGCGGCGGCTGGCCGGAGCGCGGAAACGCGGCGAACACCATCTGGCGGCTCGACGCGAGCCCGGTCGGCTCGCCTCGCCAAAACGGCGACGAGGCAGAGAGCGCGAGCATCTGCGGCAAGTGGACCAACAGCCCGTTCATCACCTGGATCGCCTTCTCCGGATCGTCCACGGCGACGTGCATATGCATCCCGAAAATCAGTTCGCGTCGGGCGATGTACTGCAGCTGGTCGACGAGCTGCCTGTAGCGGTCGCGCGCGGTGATGCGTTGGCGCTCGAAGAGGCTGAACGGATGCGTGCCCGCGGAGCCGAACCGGCACCCTTCCGAGCGCGCGATCTCGGCGACGTAGCCGCGCAGCTGAGAGAGCGAGTGCATGACGTCGCCCGCAGTCCTGCAGACCGGCGTCGTCACCTCGAGCACCGATTGCATGAGCTCCGCGTGGATCTGGTTCCGGTGCTCGCCATGCTCGACTGCTGCGAGCACCGAGTCGATGTGCTGCACGAGGTCCCACGTCTCTGGGTCGAGCAGCATGTACTCCTCCTCGACGCCGAGCGTGTACGGATCGCTCGTCCCGAACGAATGGTCGAGGACGCTCGCGCGGGCGGAGCCCAGCCCTTCGGAGCCCTTCCCGGTGATCGAAGGCGGGAAGATCTGTTTCACGCCGTCAGTATCACCGCTTCGGCCTCGATCTCGACGAGCCAACGCGGATCGAGCAGCGCGGTGACGATGCCGGTCGTCGCCGGTCGCGCCTGGGCAAAGGCCTCGCCGTGCGCGCGGCCGACCTCGTCGATGTGAGCCGCGTCGGTCACGTAGATGCGGGTTCTGACGACGTCGTCGAGCGACGATCCGGCTTCTGCCAGCGCGCGCTCGATGATCGCCAGGCAGACCCGCGCCTGCTCGTAGGGCGTCGGCGGCGGGTCGGCGTCGCGCGGCATGATCGGCGCAGTGCCCGACACCCAGACGCGGTCACCGACCCTGACGGCCCGCGAGTAGCCGACGCGTTCCTCGAACGCGGCACCGGAGGAGATCAACCGGCGTTCCATGCTCGCTAGTCTCGCCGTTCGTGGATGCCCTGCGCCAGGTCGACAGTTGGCCGTGCGAGCACGTGGCCGTCGGAGTGACCGGTGCCGTCACGGCGACGCACGGCGACGTGGAGCGCCGGTTTGCCTGGGCGTCGGTGACGAAGCTCGCGACAGCGGTCGCGATGCTCGTAGCAGCCGAAGAGGGTCTCATCGACCTCGACGAGCCGGCCGGGCCGCCGGGATCGACCTTTCGTCATCTGCTCGCGCACGCCTCCGGTCTGCCATTCGACCCGGGGCCGCCGATCTCGCGACCGGTCGTTCGACGCATCTACTCGAACTACGGCTTCGAGGTCGCGGCCGCCCTCGTTGAGCGGCGTGCAGAGATGCCGTTCGCGGAGTACTTCGCGCATGTCTGGCAGGGAACGACCGCCCGGCTGCACGGCTCGGCCGGGTCGGGTGTCGAGGGGACGCTCGCCGACCTGCTCGCGCTCGCGCGCGAACTGCAGGAGCCGAAGCGTCTCGCACCCGAGACGCTCGCCGAGGCGACCGCGGTGCAGTTCCCGGGTCTCGGCGGTGTGGTGCCCGGCTTCGGCCGTCAGGACCCGAACGACTGGGGCCTCGGGCTCGAGCTGCGCGATGCGAAGGCGCCGCACTGGACGGGTACGCACAATTCCCCCGAGACGTTTGGGCATTTCGGGCGCAGCGGGACCTTCCTCTGGATCGACCCCGTCGCCGGGATCGCACTCGGCTGCCTCACCGACCTCGCGTTCGGCGATTGGGCCGTCGAAGCCTGGCCGCGGCTCGCTGACGCGGTGCTTGCTGGGGTTGGCTGACTCTTTACGCAGCTTGGCCTTCGACTGCCTAGGCTCCGCGGGGATGGTCAAGCCGTTCCTCGCGCTTTGCGGGCTTGGCGTGCTGGCTGCCGGCTGCGGCAACGCCGCCCACCAGACGGCGTCGAGCACGCAGCGCATCGCACAGACGACTCCGGTTCGCCGCGTGGTCCGCGTGGTCCCGGTGGCCCTGGCCGAGCGTGCGCTCGGAAGCCTGGCGTCCCCGGTCCAAGACGCCACCTCGGCGCGGTGGCGCAGCGGCGTGATCCTCGCCGGTGGGCTGACCGCAGCCGACACCTCGACCTCGAACGTAGTGCTCGTCCACACGACGGGGAGCGTCTCCCCGTTACCGCTCGCATTGCACGACGCCACCTCCGGCACCCTCGGCGGCTCCGTCTACCTCTTCGGCGGCGGCGACGGTGTGCGTCAGCTCGACGGGATCATCCGAGTTGCGCCCGGCGCTCCGGCCACGGTCGGGCACCTGCCGGCGCCGAGCTCGGATCAGTCAGGCGCGGTCTGGAACGGCGCCGAGTACGTCGTCGGCGGCTACACGGGCACGAGGTGGCTGAACACGATCGTCCGCTGGCAACCCGGGGGGCAAGCCCGCGTCGTCGGACACCTGCCGGGTGCGCTCCGCTACGCGGCGGTGGCTGCAGTCGCCGGTCGGATTGTGATCGCGGGCGGTTCGACCCCCGCGGGAACGGCAAGCGACGCCGTGCTCTCGTTCAACCCGGCCAGCGGACGGGTGACACGGATCGGTCGCCTTCCGAATCCGGTCACGCACGCCGCCGCCGCAACACTCGGTAGTCGCGTCTACGTGATCGGCGGTCGCAGCGCGACCGTGGACACGCCGACGGCGGCGATCGAGGCGGTTGATCCGATCGCCCACAAGGTGGTCGCTGCGGGCACGCTCAACTCGGCGCGCTCCGACCTGGCAGCGGTCGGCCTGCCGGGCAAGATCCTGGTCGCCGGCGGCCGAGGCAGCGCAGGCACGGTCGCGACGATCTCCGAGCTCGTGCCGACGAGGCGGGCAACCGCTGCCGTTCCGAAGCTCGTGGACGCGCACAACGTCTACGCCGCCGACAGCCCGCGCGATCTGAGCGGCGCTGCCCGGCTTGCGCTTCCACGGATCTACGTGCCGAACTCGAAGTCGGACACGGTCGACGTGATCGATCCGCACACGTTCAAGATCGTCGATCACTTCGCCGTGGGCGGCCTGCCACAACACGTCGTGCCCGCCTATGACCTGAAGCATCTCTACGTGACGAACGACACCGGCAACACGCTCACGGAGATCAACCCGCAGACGGCAAAGCCGACGCGGACGATCCCGGTCGACGATCCGTACAACATGTACTTCACGCCCGATGGGCGGTACGCGATCGTCGTCGCCGAGCGCAATGCACGACTCGACTTCCGCGACGCGCACACGTTTGCCCTCGTGAAATCGGTTCCGACGCCGTGTCGCGGCGTCGACCACATGGACTTCACCGCCGACGGTACGAAGGCGCTCGTCAGCTGCGAATTCTCGGGACAGTTGCTCGAGCTCGACGTTCCCGGTCAACGCATCGTCAAGGTCCTCGACGTCGGGGGTGGGGGGATGCCGCAAGATGTAAAGCTCTCGCCGGACGGTCGCGTGTTCTACGTCGCCGACATGATGACGAACGGCATCTGGGTCGTCGGCGCGCACAGCTTCCGCATCCTTTCGGTCATCCACACAGGCGCCGGTGCGCACGGTCTCTATCCGAGCCGTGACGCGCGCTACCTCTATGTGACGAACCGTGGGGAGGGCTCGATCTCCGTGTTGAGCTTCGCGACGCGTAAGGTCGTGCACACGTGGCGGATCCCCGGCGGCGGCAGTCCCGACATGGGCGGCGTCTCCGCCGACGGCAAGGTGCTCTGGCTCTCAGGACGCTACAACGGCGTCGTCTACGCGATCTCGACGCGCGACGGAAAGCTGCTCGCCCGCATCCCGGTCGGCGACGGGCCGCACGGCCTCTGTGTCTGGCCGCAGCCGGGCCGGTACTCGCTCGGCCACACCGGCATCCTGCGCTAGAGAAACTCCAGCAGCAAAGCGTTCAGCTCGTCCGGCTGATCGATCCCGACGAGATGCCCCGCACCCGGGACAATCGCCAGGTCGGCGTCCGGGATCTCTTCGGCCAGGTGCTGAGCGATCGCGAGGAAGTCCGCCTTGTCGTCCTCGCCGACGATCACGAGCGTCGGCACTTCGAGCGACGAGAGCGGAGTCAGTTCGGGCCAGAGCACCTCGGGCTCCTCGTGTGCGGTCTGAAGCTCGAGGGCTCGGCGTTGCTGAGGGCGCACCTCGTCGCGGTGGGCCGGCGCGACCCAGAACTCGAGGTTGATCTCGGTCGCGGCGTCGAGGTCGCCTGCGTCGATCGCTTGCTCCTCCGCGGCGAAGTAATCGCGCATCTCCACCGTCCAGTCCCAGGCGGGCAGTCCCGAGCCGACGAGCACGAGCTTCTCGACCTTCGCCTGGTGGGCGAGCGTGGTGCGGAGCGCAACCGCGCCGCCGAATGAGTTGCCGACAAGGGAGGCGGGCAACTCGGCGGCGACGAAGTCGACGATCGAAAATGGTTCCGTCGGGAGCGGCGTCGTGCCCCAGCCGGGCAGGTCAGGGGTGACGACGTCGAAATTGGCTCGCAGTGCTTCGACCTGGTGGTGCCAAAGTCGGGAGTCGCCGAGGGCCGAGTGCAGGAGGACAACCTTTGCCACGGCGTGATTCTCCATCATGTGCTCGATGGGTGTGCTCGACGACTGGCAGTTCTGTCCGCGCTGCGGGGGCGAGCTCGCTCCGGCGGCTGATCATCTCGCGTGCTCGGCGTGCGGTGGTCAGTACTGGGCGAACGCCATCCCTGCCGTGCAGGGCATCCTGGAACGCGACGGGCGCGTGCTGCTCGCACGCCGCGGCATTGAGCCGCGGCGCGGCTTCTGGGATCTCCCCGGCGGCTTCTTGCACGAGACGGAAAGTGCCGTCGAGGGGCTACGGCGCGAGTTTCGTGAGGAGACGGGCCTCGACGTCGAACCGGTGCAACTCCTGCGCATCGACATTGAGCCCTACGACCGACGCCACGTCTTTTCCGTCACCTGGCTGGTGGTCGGCGACGGCGAGCCGGTCGCTGCCGACGACGTCGCCGAGCTCCACTGGTTCGGGCCCGACGAGCTGCCCGAGCTCGCGTTCCCGGGGCAGAACCTCGTCTTGGGCGAGTGGGTTGCGCGGCAGCTGGAGTCGTAGCGCGCCTGGCTGGGCTTTCCGGGTCGCGAAGATGGGCCGATCGGCTCATGCGCTTGCTCGCACGACGGTCGATCATCGGCCGATGGAGGCTTGCGGCATCCTGCACCTGATCGAGAACGACCTCTCGCACACGTGGATCGACGAGCTGGCGCGGGAGGGCGTGCGCGAGGTCGAGGACTACCTCGCCAAGCACCTCGCCTTTCTGACGTTTCTCGACGAAGCCTCGGCCTAGGCGGATGGGTGCGGAGGCCTAGGCCTCCGCCAGCCCCAGAGCCTTCTCGAGCGAGCCTTTCGGCATGGCGCCGATGGCAGATGCCTGCGGCTCGCCGTCCTCGAACAGCACCATGAACGGGATCGACGCGACCCCGTAGCGCTGCGCAAGGTCCTGCTGCTCGTCGATGTTCACCTTCACGATCTTCACCTGATGCTCGTCCGCGATCCGGTCGAGCACAGGGGAGACGGCGTGGCACGGGCCACACCACTCGGCCCAGAAATCGACGATCACCTTGCCGTCGGACTTCAGGACCTCGCTGTCGAACGTGTCGGTTGTTGCGTTGGTTGCCAATTGGTTCCTTTCTCGGTGTTCGTGCAGGTCAACGCCGGGCCGGGAACGTTTGTTCCCGGAAGCAAGCATCTAGGATCGACGTATGTTCACGCCCCTCCCGGACAAACCGGATCACCCAGCGCTCGAGCTGGAGATCCTGGAGCTCTGGGAGCAGGAGCACACCTTCGAGCAGCTCCGCGACCGAAACCGAGGCAACGCTCGCTGGTCCTTCGTCGACGGGCCGGTCACTGCGAACCGATTGTCGCTGGGCGTGCACACGGCCTGGGGTCGGACGCTGAAGGACGTCTTCCAGCGCTACAAGGGTCTGCGGGGCTTCGACCAGCGCTACCAGAACGGGTTCGACTGCCAGGGGCTCTGGATCGAAGTGGGCGTCGAGCGCGAGCTCGGGCTGAACTCGAAGCGCGAGATCGAGGAATACGGGCTCGAGGAGTTCGCGCGCCGCTGCCGGCAGGTCGTCGTCAGGTCGTCTGACGCGCTGACCCGCGGCTCGATTCGCCTCGGGCAGTGGATGGACTGGGGCAACGACTACTTCACCTTCAGCGACATGAACATCGAGTACATCTGGAAGTTTCTGAAGATCGTCCACGAGCGCGGCTGGCTCTACCTGGGCCATCGGTCGACCGAGTGGTGCCCGCGGTGCGGGACCTCGCTCTCCCAGCACGAGCTGACGCAGGCAGGCGTCTACCAGGACCGCGCCGACCCGTCGCTCTTCGTCCGCTTCCCGTTGCTCGATCGCGAGGGTCAGTACGTCGTCGTCTGGACGACCACTCCATGGACGCTCCCGGCGAACGTCGCCGCAGCGGTGCATCCCGACGAGGAATACGGGCGGCGCGAGAACGGCGAATGGGTCGCCGTCAAGCTGTTCCCCGACGACTCGTACGTCGAGCGGTTGCGAGGGTCGGAGCTGGTCGGCTGGCGTTACCGCGGCCCGTTCGACGACCTTCAGGCCGGCTCCGAGGTGGAGCATCGTGTGATCCCGTGGGAGAACGTGACGATGGACCAGGGCACCGGCATCGTCCACATCGCGCCGGGCTGCGGTGGCGAGGACTTCGAGCTGTCGAAGGTGCATGACCTGGCTGTGCTCACGCCGGTCGACGAGTCAGGACGGTTCTACGACAACTACGGCTGGCTGCACGGTCTCTCGACCACCGAGGCCGCCGACCAGATCATCGGGCGACTCGGCGAGACGGGCTTTCTCGTCGAAGCCGGGCTGTACACGCATGCCTATCCGCATTGCTGGCGCTGCGACACACCTTTGATCTTTCGCCTTTCGGATGACTGGTTCATCGCGGTCGACGGGATCCGCGAGCAGTTGCTCGAGGAGAACGCGAAGGTGCAGTGGGTGCCCGAGTACATGGGCAAGCGGATGGACGACTGGCTGCGGAACATGGGGGACTGGAATATCTCGCGCCGCCGCTACTACGGCCTGCCGCTGCCGTTTTATCCGTGTGCGTGCGGTCACCTGAATGTCGTCGGCTCGAAGTCGGAGCTGCAACTGCTTGCGACCGAAGGATTCGAGCAGCTCGAGGAGTTGCGCCGGCCGTGGATCGACCGCGTGCCGATCCGCTGCGAGGCGTGCGGCGAGACGGTCACACGCATCCCGGAGGTCGGTGATGTCTGGCTCGACGCCGGCATCGTCCCGTTCTCCACGCTCGGCTGGGAAAACCCGGAGTGGGTGACGGAGGGCTATGCGACCGGCGCGGCTCGTGGCCTCACGAAAGCCGATCTGCCCGATCATGCGTATTGGGCGGAATGGTTCCCCGCCGATTGGGTCAGCGAGATGCGTGAGCAGATCCGGCTCTGGTTCTACTCGCAGTTCTTCATGTCGGTCGTCCTCATCGGGCGCTCGCCCTACAAGCGTGTGCTCGGCTACGAGAAGATGCTCGACGAGCAGGGACGCGAGATGCACGCCTCGTGGGGGAACACGATTCCCGCGGAGGATGCATTCGCGCAGATGGGCGCGGACGTCATGCGCTGGCAGTTCTGCGCGCAGCCGCCGGACCGCAACCTCCTCTTCGGGTTTGGCCCGGCGCACGAGATCAAGCGCAAGCTGTTGACCTTCTGGCACTCGGTGAAGTTCCTCGTCGACTACGGAAACATCGAGGGCTTCGCGCCGTCCTGGGACGAGCTCGAGCCGGATGTCGACCTGCGTCCGCTCGACCAGTGGCTCGTCGAGCGGACGAAGCGGCTCGTCGCGGAAGCGACCGAGGGCTACGAGGCAACCTTGACGATCGACGTGATTCGCGCCTTCGACGCGTTCGTCGACGACGTCTCGAACTGGTACATCCGCCGCTCGCGGCGGCGGTTCTACTCGTTCGACGAGGCGGCGTTCCGAACGCTGTGGTTCGCGCTCGTGCAATCGCTGCGAGTGATCGCGCCGGTCATGCCGTTTCTCTCAGACCACCTCTGGCGGAACCTCGTCCAGGACGGGCCCACGTCGGTGCATCTCGCCCCGTGGCCTGAGCCGGTCGAGCCGGACAGCTCGTTGCTCGCGGAGATCGCCGAGGTGCGGCGCATCGTCGAGCTCGGCCGCCAGGCACGGTCGGCGTCGCAGTTGAAGCTGCGGCAGCCGCTGCGCCGGCTTGTCGTCGCGGGCGCGTCGCTCGCACAGAGCCATGTCGACGAGATTGCCGAGGAGCTGCGCGTCAAGGTGGTCGAGTTCGGCGACGTGGAGTCGTCGGAGCTGCGCGTGAAGCCGAATCTGCCCGTGCTCGGGCCGAAGCTCGGCCCGGCGCTGCGCGCGGTGCGCGAGAGCCTGCAGCGCGGCGAGTTCGAAGAGCTCGCGGACGGTCGCTTCCAGGTCGACGGCCACGTGCTCGAGCCGGACGAGGTGCTCGTG
The DNA here is from genome assembly GCA_036271075.1 of Gaiellaceae bacterium. Classification (GTDB taxonomy): domain Bacteria; phylum Actinomycetota; class Thermoleophilia; order Gaiellales; family Gaiellaceae; genus PALSA-600. The sequence goes on from DATBBH010000158.1 coordinate 8,950, forward strand.
GAACGCGTCGGCCGCGAGGGCTGGGCGGTCGCAAGCGAAGACGGCGTCACGGTCGCGCTCGACACGGCGCTCGACGACGAGCTGCTGCTGGAGGCGAAACTGCTCGACCGTGTGCACGAGGTCAACGTGCTGCGCAAGGAGTCCGGCCTCGAGATCACCGACCGCATCAAGCTCAGAATTCCCGACGGCGACCTGATCGAGCGCTACCGCGACCGGCTCGCGGCCGAGACGCTTGCGGTGTCGATCGAGCTCGGCGAGCTGCGAATCGACAAGGCATGAGGCGACTCGTCCTGCTCGCCGCGGTCGCCGTGGTCGCCGGCTGCGGGAGCTCGAGTTCCGGGCAGCCGCAGGGCGACCCTGGAGTGTTCGCCGTCAAGGTCGTCGACCAAATCACGCACAACCGCTACACCACGGCCTGGGACGATCTTCATCCAACCGACCAGAAGGTCGCGCCGTCCACCGAGTACGTGCAGTGCGAGCAGCGCACGCCGGTGCTCACGGCTCCTCTCTCGGCCAAGGTTGTGAGCGTCAGTGACGAGTCGGTCGGGATCGGCGACGGTTCGTTCGTGCAGAGCAAGGCCGTTCACGTGCGGCTCGGGTTCGCCGGCGGGTTCCACCTCGTGCACACGGTCCACGTCGTCGCCGACCACGGGAAGTGGACGTGGATCCTGCCGCCCTGGCGCTTCCGCGACTACCGAGCCGACAAATGCCCGGGCGACGCGGGCTCGAGCCCTCCGCCCTCGGCCTCGTAGGCCGGCTGGTTCTCGGCGAGCGCGAGCTCGCGGCGTAGTTCGGTCGGCAGGCGGAACTCGACGCCTTCGTCGACGAGGCGGTACGGCTCGATCTCGGTGACGCCTCGGAGGCGGAACCAGTCGCAGACGCGTTCGACGAGCTTCTCGGGCGCCGAGGCTCCGGAGGTGACGCCGACGACCTCGACACCCTCGAGCCAGCTCTCGTCGATCTCGGTCTCGTCGTCGATCAGATGGCCGGCAATGCCTGCCGCGCGCGCGGTCTCGACGAGCCGGTTCGAGTTCGATGAGTTGCGCGAGCCGATCACGAGCAGCAGCTCGATCTCGTTGAGCATCTCCTTGACCGCCCACTGGCGGTTGGAGGTGGCATAACAGATGTCTTCCTTCTTCGGCGCGTAGATGTTCGGGAAGCGCCTGCGCAGGGCGGTGATGATCTCGCCGGTCTCGTCGACCGAGAGAGTTGTCTGCGTCACGTATGCGAGCCGCGTGTCAGCTGGGAATGTCAACAGGTCGACGTCTTCGACCGATTCGACGAGCACCATCGCGTCGGGCGCCTCGCCCATCGTCCCGACGACCTCCTCGTGGCCCTCATGGCCGATCAGCACGACCGTGTAGCCGTCCGCCGCGTAGCGCCGCGCCTGAACATGCACCTTGGTCACGAGTGGGCAGGTGGCGTCGATCGTGTTCAACTGTCGGGCCTGCGCGTTCGAATGCACGGAAGGCGCCACCCCGTGCGCGGAGAAGACCACCGTCTCTCCCTCGGGGACCTCGGTCTCCTCGTCGACGAACACCGCGCCGCGCGCCTCGAGATCGCGGACGACGTGCAGATTGTGGACGATCTGCTTGCGCACGTACACCGGCGGGCCGTACAGGTCGAGCGCTTTTTCGACCGTCTCCACGGCGCGCTCGACGCCGGCGCAGTAACCGCGAGGTGACGCGAGCAGGACCTTGCGAACCATACGACCAGCGTACCGGCCACTCTGGCCATCCAGACGACCCGCTGGCTGTGCGGCGCCGGAGGGGGCAGTGCAATCGCACGACCCCGGAGAGCGACGTGCGGCCAGCGGGTCGAGCCCCCGCGGAGGGCGGCTCCGCCGCCCGTGAGCGGGTGCGCTTGGGTGGCCAGAGAGACGAAGAAGCCCGCTGCACGGGGGGTCGTCGCAGCGGGCTTCTCGTGATCGCTCACCGCGGCACATGACCAGATCGAACCGCCGCGGTTCGCATCGCCCAGTGGCGAGGACGCTAGCTGGGCCGGGCGGCGGATGAAATAGGCCGGAAGGCCCATCTTTGCAAGACATGCGCGTACCGATCCCGCGGCGTACCATTGGGCGGCCCAGATGGTGGTCGGACCATGAGCCAGGCAACCGAGGCAGTGTTGTTCAACGGCGTACCGCTGTTGCTGCTGGCCGCCGCCTACGCCGCGGTGACCGGCGCGATCCTGCCGGTGCTGTGGCGGGAGCGTCGCCAAGCGCACCCGCTCGACTGGTCGGTCGTGCTCGTGTTCCCTGGGATCGCCGTCGCAGCCGGGATCTTCGGCGCGCTCGTTGTCTATGAGGGCCGACCGTTCGGGGGGCACACCTGGCTCTCGTTCGCGGCGGCACTCGTGGCGCTCACGCCCGCGGCGTTGCTGCTGGCGCGGTGGCGCGACCGCGCGCTCGTCGTGGGTGGGATCGGCCGCACCCGCGAGGCGGAGGAACGCGCTTCGGTGCGAGACCGCGAGCTCGAGGCGATCGCAGAGATCTCCAATGCTCTCGCACGAGCCCGGACTCCGGCAGATGCCGCCCGCCCACTCGTGCGCCAGGTGACGACGCTGCTGGGCGTTGGCTTCGCGGGCGTGGTCGTGGTGGCCGATGGAAACGACGTCGCAAGCGGTGTCTACGCGGAGCTGAAAGGCGAGCCCGCGGCGTGGTGGGAGGACGTGCAGGTCGACATCCGCAACGAGCCGTCGGGCATCGCGAGTGCAGTCTTCGACGCGGCGCCGGTGACGGTGTACGACATCAGCAGCTCGCCGCGCGTCAGTCCACGGCTTGCGGCGATGGTTGGCGCACACAGCGGCGCCTGGGTGCCGATGATCGCCGAAGAGCGGGTCATCGGTGTGCTCGTCGTGGCGTCGACCGCTGCAAAACGCACCTTCCCGGCCGATGAGCTCGCACTCCTGCAGGCGATCGCATCGGAAGCCGCGCTGGCGCTCGAGCGGCTGCGCTCGGCCGCAGCGCTTGCCGATGCGCTGGCGCGCGAGCAGCTGATCGGAGAGGTCGTCCGGCGGATTCGTGCCGAGCTCGACCCAGACGCGGTTCTCGAGGTCGCGCGCACGGAGCTACGCGACGCCTTGCAGCTGGACGCCGCGGTCTCGATCCCGGTCGAAGGCGGGGCGCGCGTGATCGTCGATCGCGAGCTCCAGCCCGGGGAGCAGTTTCTCGTCGACAGCGTGCAGCGTGAGGTCGACGCCGCCTTGCAGACCGCCGGGCTGCTGGCCGAGAATCGGCGTCGGCTCGACCAGCAGGCCGCCTTGCTGCACGCCGCTCAGGTCGTGACGAGCGAGCTCGAGATCGAAGCGGTGCTCCAGCGCCTCGTGCAGGAGGTGACCAAGCTGCTCGATGCAGACGCGGCCGACTGTTACCTGGTCGAAGCCGAACGCGGCGTTCTTCGCTGCGCGGCGGTCCATGGATTCGACCCGACGCTGGTCGGCTTCGAGTTCTCGCCTGAGCATGGGCTGGCGGCCGACGGTCTCGTGCAGTCGAACCCGGCCTACGAGGGTTTCGCTCGCGCCCTCGTTGCGCCGATGATCTGGGCGGGCGAGACGCGGGGCGTGCTTGGCGTCGGCATACGCGACGCGACCAAATCGTTCTCGGACGCCGACGTGGAGCTGCTCGAGGCGTTTGCGTCGCTTGCGTCGCTGGCCTTGCGCAACGCCGAGAGCTTCGCCGAGCGGACACGCCAGGCCCGCGTTCAGCGCGGGTTCTATCGCATCGCATCGTTGCTCGGCGAACCGTTATCGCTCTCCGAGACCTACGGTGCAGCCGCTCACGCGGCGGCAGAGGCGCTTGGAGGAGACTTCGCCGCCGTGCTCGTGCGTAGCTCGACCGGGCTACGGCTTGTCGGTGGCCATGCTCTGCCCGACCGCGTGCGCACCCTCGAACCCCCGTATGCCCTCGATGCGGCAGCTCTCGAGGGCCACCTGCTCACGGCCAACCGGATCTCCGACGACGAGCGCTTCGATGGTCAATGGCGCGAGGCCCCATTCGCTGCCCTGCTCGCGATTCCGGTGGCCGGGGAGACCGCGGGGCTCGTGCTCGTCTTCTTCGAAGAGGAGCGCGACTTCACCCGCGACGACCTCGAGCTGGCGCACCAGGTGGCGGGTGCTGCGAGCGGGGCGCTCGATCGCAGCCGTCTCTTCGAGGCCGAACGAACGGCCCGCTCGCTCTCCCAGCAGCTTGCGCGCACAGGGAGCCTGCTTGCGACCGAGCTCGATCCTGGGGCAGTGCTCGAGGCGGTCGTCACCGAGGCGGTGAGCCTGCTTGCGGTCGACGCCGCGGCGCTCGCGGCGCTGGAAGGCGAAGAGCTCGTGGTCACCGCCGCGGTCGGTGACGGAGCCGAGCAGGCACTCGGTTCCCGCTCGGCCGCGACGGGCTGGGTCGCGGGCGATGTCGTGCAATCCCGCGCGCCGGTCTCCTTCGAGGATGCGAGCTCGATCGAAGGGCTGGCGGAGTCGGACGCGCTGCTCGCACTCGGCCACAAGGCCTACCTTGGGGTGCCGCTCGCCGGTCGGGAGAATGCGTTGCACGGAGTGCTCTCCGTCTACGCGTTCGAGCCGCGCCTGTGGCGGGAGGACGAGATCCAGGCGCTCGTGGCGCTCGCCGCGAATGCATCCGCTGCGCTGTCAAATGCCGAGCTTTATCAGCACGTCGCGGTGGAGCGTGAGCAGAGCGTCGCCATCCTCGCGAACATCGCCGACGGGATCGTTGCCGTTGATCGCGAAGGACACGTTGTCCTCTGGAATCGCGCGGCGGAGGAGATCACCGGGGTGCCGGCTGCCGAGGCGATTGGGCACACGCCGGTCGAGGTGCTGCAGCGCGACCTCGAGTCGGAGAGTGGCGGCCCGAATCGCCAGATCGCGATCGTGAACGGCGATCGCGAGGTCTGGCTTTCGCTGTCAGAGGCCGTCATGCGCGATCCTACGGGGGCGGTCGCCGGGCGAATCTTCGCGTTTCGTGACATCTCCTCAGAGCATGTAGTCGAGCAGATGAAGTCCGACTTCGTCTCGACGGTCTCGGTCGAGCTGCGCGCGCCCCTCACGACGATCTACGGATTCGCCCAGACGTTGCTGCGCGAGGACATCACGTTTGGTGACACCGAGCGGCGTACGTTCATCGACTTCATCTCCCGTGAAGCGGAGCGGTTGACGACGATCGTTGACGCTCTGCTCAACGTGGCGCGTCTGGACACCGGCGATTTGCGTGTCTCGCTCGTGCCGACCGATGTCGCATCGGTGGTCACGGATGTCGTGATCGCAGCGGGCGCCTCGGACAACGGCCATCGCATCGTCGCCGACCTCGGCGCTGAGCCGCTCGCGGCGCAGGCGGATCCCGAGAAGCTGAGGCAGGTACTTGACCAGCTCATCTCGAACGCGGTCAAGTACTCGCCGGGAGGAGGCTTGGTCAGCGTGTCAGCGCAGCGGCGCCAGGATGCAGTCGAGGTCGCGGTCGCCGACCAGGGCGTCGGCATTCCTGCCTCGGAGCAGGAGCGGATCTTTGCGAAGTTCTACAAGGCAGGTGGCGGGCAGGGCACCGGTCTGGGACTCTTCATCGCGCAGGGTCTCGTGCGCGAGATGGGCGGCAGGATCTGGGTCGACTCGGAGGAAGGACGTGGGTCACGATTCGCGTTCGAGCTCCCGGCCGCTCAGGGTAATGCGGTGTGAGTTTCGATCAGGAAGGAATAACGGGCTGAATGGCAACGCGCGTATTGGTGATCGACGACGAAGCGCCGATCCGGCTGCTCTGCCGGGTCAACCTCGAGGCGGAGAACATGGAGGTGCTGGAGGCCGCGGACGGCCCGAGTGGGCTGGAGAAGGCGCGCGCGGAAGTTCCCGACGTGATCCTGCTCGACGTGATGATGCCCGGCCTCGACGGGTGGCGTGTCGCCGAGGAGTTGCTCGACGACGATCGCACCGAGGCGATCCCCATCGTGTTCCTCACCGCTCGGGCCGAGTTGCGCGACCGCGCACGCGGGATCGACCTCGGCGGGGTCGACTACGTGACCAAGCCGTTCAACCCGATCGAGCTCGCGCCGCTCGTTCGCGATCTGATCGAGCGCGTCGAGCGCGGGGAACGCGACGATCTCCGCCGGGAGAAGCTCTCGGAGCTGCGCGCGCTGCTCGAGCGCGAGTAGGCCGACCGGCTGCCTACACTGCTCGGCGACGGGACGTAGCTCAGCCTGGTCAGAGCGCCGCCTTTGGGAGGCGGAAGCCGTCGGTTCGAATCCGACCGTCCCGATTAGAACTGGGGGAAACCGGGTTTCCCCCAGTGGCCCCCTCCTTGCGCACACGGGTGCACACGTTTGTTGCGCCGCGCGCGTTGCGGGAATGCACTTGCCTCATGGCTCTCACCCGGGCGAAGCCCGGGTGTTCGGCTTGTGCGGGCTACAGCTGCCATTCTCCGTTTCTCAGGAGTGGGATGGCTTCGCCGTTCTTTGTCACGCCGTCCACTTCGAGGTCGTTTGAGCCGATCATGAAGTCGGTGTGGATTGACGAATGGTTCACGCCGCGCTCGTGTCGGTTTTCCGGTGACAGGTCGGCCGCCCACGGCAGGGCTTGCACGATCGACGCACCGAGTGCGATGTGCGATGACGCATTCTCGTCGAAGAGCGTCTCGTAGAAGACGAGCCCCGTCTTGCCGACGGCGGAGTGTCCGTCGACCAGCGCCACCTCGCCGAGCCGCGTGGCGCCGTCGTCCGTTGCGATGTGGGTGCGCATGACCTCCTCGCCTGTCTCGGCATGCACCTCCATGGCACGTCCGCCTTCGAACCGCACCTCGAGCCCGCGAACGATGTTGCCCTGGATCTGCAGCGGCAAGGTCGAGCGGACCGTCCCTTCGACACGGCGCGCGTCAGGGGTGGTGAAGACCTCCTCGGTGGGCATGTTCGCGACGTGCTTGATCCCGTTCGACTCGTCGAGTGCTGCCTGCCAGTCGCCGTCCGGATGCAGGCCGACCGTCAGGTCGGTTCCTGGGCCGCGATAACGGAGGTGGTCGAATCGCCGCTCATTCAGGCCATTGGCGCGGTCCTGCAAGCGGCCGAGGTGATCGCGCCAGGCGGCGACAGGGTCGGGCTGATCGAGCCGCACGGCTTGTCCGACTGCCTCCCACAGGCGCTCGACGTCGGCCTCGCCAAACACCGCCTGCGCCCAACCTTCGTTCGGGTACGCCACGATTGTCCAGTTGCAGAGCCCGTCGGTCAGTTTCAGCGACTCCTCGGCGACCGCACGCATGCGTGCCCGGCCGACGCGGCTGCCGTCGAGGTCTGCAAGCAACTCCGGCTCCGGGTTGCCGGCGATCGCACAGAGCGCACCGCCCAGCTCGCCGAGTTCGCGCAGGCGCGTCACGAGCCAGGGGGGCGAGTAGCCGAGCAGCTTCTCGCCCGCCAGCTCGATGTGCGCCCGCCGGACGTGCTGGTCTGTGTACAGGACGTCGACGTACTTGGCCCCGGCGGCGTAGGCCTCACGGGCGATCGCACGCGCGAACGGTGCGTGCTCGATCAAGGCGTTGATGCCAAGGACCTGGCCGGGCTGAAGGTTGAGGCCGACCTGGACGGCGAGTCGCGCATAACTGGAGAGACGCTCTTCGGCTCCGGGCACGGCGGGAAGCTACCGCACCGAGTCGCCGGATCGCCCCGTACACTGACCCGCCGTGAAGCGGATGATCGTTCTCGGAGCACTGTTTGCAACCGTTTTGGCCGGCTGCGGCGCGAGCTCGCCGCACCTCTTTTCGCTGGGGAAGACGAAGGCGTGTCTCAAGACGAAGCCTGTGCGGCTTGGCGGTCCGCTCGACTTCGTCGCGAGCACGGCCACCGGCGGCGCAGTGAAGGTTCACACGAGCGACAACTTCCTCACGCTTGTCTTCGGGTCGTCGATCGCCGACGCCGACAACATCGCCGCCGCGTACCGCAGGTTCGCCGCGAAGAACGTCGGCGTGAACGACGTCCTCAATCAGGACCAGAACGCGGTCACGCTCTGGCACGAGCATTGGAGCCAGGCCGACCTCGACCTGATCACCAGCTGCCTCAAGTAGCGCCCTCCTCGGCGAGGAACCGCCGGAACCAGTAGAGGAAGACGACGAAGAGGACGATCGCCTGCTCGCCGGCCATCGTCACCCCGGCGATCTGTTGGTCGGTGATCGCCGAGAGCCTCCACAACCGCGGCGCATGCACGTAGAAGTCGTAGGCAGGTCTGGGCACCAGGGCGAGCAGTAGTCCCAGCGGCGCAGCGAGCACGAATGCTGCGAAGGCATAGGCCGCGCGTGCGCCGGAAGCTAGCCGGCGCGGCAGGTCCTGCACGAGCGGCCACCAGAAGAGGATCCCGGTCGCGAAGTAACAGCCGTGCTCGCTGTGGATCAGCCAGGACTGGTGCCGCAGCGCGGCGTCGTAGATCGGCGGCGCGTGCCAGAAGAAGTAGTTGGCAAGCCAGAGCGGCAAGGCGACGCCCGGGTGGGTCGCAACCCGCCACCACCGGAATCGCGCGAGCCGTTCCGCCATCGGTCGCGAGGCGCCGAGCACGGCGAGGAGTGGCGCCCATTCCGCGAGGATCACGTTCTGGAGCAGATGGGCGGTCAGCAGGTAGTGGAGGCCGAGGTGGTGCAGCGGCGACCAGAACGCAATCGCGAGCAGCGCCATCGAGCCGGCGTAACAGGCGATGCGCCAGCGGGGCGCGCCGAACCGGCCGACGGCGAAGAGGTAGAGCAACGAGAGCACCGGCACGACAACAGTGGTGTCGACGTCCGCCTGCCAGGCGTACGGCGAATGCGTGTGCGCGAGGAGCACCGTGGCTAACCTAGTCGGCGCACGCGGGTGTAGCTCAATGGTAGAGCCGTAGCCTTCCAAGCTACTTACGCGGGTTCGATTCCCGCCACCCGCTTAGGCGGGCGAGCTCTTCGAGCTAGCGCAGCTGATCTGCGAACGGCTCGAGCTCGTGCGCGTGCAAGCCGATCTCGCCCGCCTCGATCGCGGCCTTCACGTCGCGTGCGAGCTCGAGCGCTTCGTGTGCCTGGCCCGGCTCGAGGACGGTGGAGACCGAGGCGATCACTGCATTCCCCTCGTGCAGTTGCAGGTCAACGGTTCTCAGCGCGGACTTGTCGTTGATGTACGGGTCGTCGGGGATGCCGACCCAGACCACAACCGAACCACCACGCGGGAGCGTTGCGTGTTCGATCACCGGTGCCGAGCGAAGGCTCACAGCGAGACCGTACCAACGTCCGATCCGCCGGGGATCCTTAGGCGATGACGCCCGAGCGCGTAATCGATCTGCGTCCCCGCACGATCCTGCGCATCCTGCTGATCGCGATTGCGGTCGCGGTCACGCTCGAGGTCGTGTGGATCGCCCGCCACATTCTGGCGTGGGTCGTGATCGCGCTCTTCC
>DATBBH010000159.1:0-3049 GCA_036271075.1 Gaiellaceae bacterium
CCTCGACCGTTCCGAGGACGAGCGCATCGTCGAGGTCGAGCTCGCCCTCGAGCGCGATCTCCGGAACGCGCCGTCCAGTTGCTCCGAACCAGCGCTCTCTCACAACTCGACCGTGTCTCCGGGCTCGATTCGGTCGACCTGCGACTTGGTCAGCTTGGCAAGCGCGTCGGGCGTGCCGGTGAGCAGCGGGAACGTCCCCCAGTGGCACGGCACGCAGCGCGGGTTGCCGAGGAGCTCCAGTGCGACGGCGGCTTCCTCGGGGCCCATCGTATAGTGGTCGCCGATCGGGAGTACTGCCACCTGCGGGCTGTAGAGCCGGGCGATCAGCTGCATGTCTCCGAAGACGCAGGTGTCGCCGGCGAAGTACACCGACGTGCCCTCGGTGCGGATGACGAACCCGGCGGGCTCGCCCGCGTAGGTGCCGTCCGGCGCCGAGCCCGAATGAAGCGCGTTCGTCAGCGTGAACCGGACGCCGTCGATGTCGACGGTGCCACCCTTGTTGAACGCCACGAGCGCGTCCTCAGAGACACCGTTTGCGGCGAGCCAGCTCATCAGCTCGATCATCCCGGTCACCTTGCAGCCGAGCTTCTGCTGCAGCGCGATCGCGTCGCCGGCGTGGTCCCCGTGCCCGTGCGTGAGCGCGATCACGTCCGCGCGCTCCGGTTCCCGCTCCGAGTCGGGGCAAGTTGGGCCGCTCACCCACGGGTCGACGTAGATCCGCTTGCCGCTGTTGGTGTCGAGGCGGAACGACGCGTGCCCGAGCCATGTCAGTGTCGCCATAGAGAGGTTCCTTTTCCGCTGGATTCTGGACGGGGTGAGCATAGAAGGACCGTCCGACCCGAGGGCGAAGCTAAGTGCTCGTGGGACGTCGAGTGCTTCCGGCTCTCCTAGCTGTCATCGCTGCGGTGGCGGACGCGCGCGGTGCGCATGGGCTCGCGTTCGACGCGCTGCTCGCCGCCGTCCCGTTCACGGCTGTCACCGCCCTCGTCTGTTTCGGCGAATACCTCGAGCATCGCCAGGGCTCCCTCGCCGGCTTGCAGTCGCTTCTCTGGGCCCTCGCGCTCGCCCTCCTCGTGCTCTCGTGTGCTGCTCGCTCGCCGGCGACGCAGACGCACACGCTGCCGCCGCTCGGCGCATCGGCTCTGATCGCCTGCCTCGGCGTGTTCGCAATCAAGCTCGTGCTCGCCGGCGCCCCGCATCTGCGGCGCCTGTCCCTCCATCCCGCGAAGCCTTAGGAGGGCTTGGCGAAATACAGCGTTGTGTCGCAGGGCCGCGCTGGCCGTCCCGATGCTGCGTCCTCAGTCGCCCCGATAGCTTTGGCTATCGGGGCTCCCTGCGTCCTTGCCTCGGAACGGCCATCGCACCCCTGCAACGAACGGCATTCCGCCAAGCCCCCCTAGACCGGCAGCGCGGCGGCGGCCTTGGCGGCCGCGTCGATCAGCGGTTGGACGGCGAAGAACGAGCCGACCGTCACCACGACGCAGAGCACCACGCCGGCGCCGAGCACCAGCTCCCGCGGCGGTGAGCCGCCCGCCGGGGCCAGTTGGAGCTCCGCCGCATCGCGGAAGTACATCGCGCGCACGATCCCGAGGTAGTAGTACGTCGAGATCATCGTCGCGATCACGCCGGCGACGATCAGCCACCAGAAACCGCGGTCGTAGGCTGCAGCGAAGACATAGAACTTGCCGATGAAGCCGCCCGTGAGCGGGAAGCCGAGCATGCCCAGCATGAAGATCCACATCGAGACGCCGAGGAACGGCCGCTCCCAGCCGAAGCCGGCGAGGTTCTGCAACGTTACCGGCACGCCGAGCTCACGCTCGCGCGCCGCGATCACCGCGAACGCACCGAGCGTCATGGCCGAGTACGGGATCAGGTAGTACATGAGCGCGCGTTCGCCGAGCGGGCTCGCGGCGGCGATCGCGATCAACATGAAGCCGGCGTGCGAGATCGACGAGTAGGCGAGGATCCGCTTCACGTTCAGCTGCACCAGCGCGCCGATGTTCCCCCAGGCGAGCGAGACGCACGCGATCACGGCGATCGCATAGCGCCAGAGGCGCTCGTCGTGCGGAAAGGCCGTCTCGAGCACTCGATAGGTGACGACCAGCGCGGCGATCTTCGTCGCCGAGGCCATGAAGGCCGTCACCGGTGTCGGCGCGCCCTGATAGGCGTCCGGTGTCCACATGTGGAACGGCGCCGCCGATGCCTTGAATGCGAGCCCGACGATCAGCATCGCGAGCCCGACCACGAGCATCGAGGAGTGGCCGTGCCCGTAGGCGCCGATCTTGTCGAACGAGAGCTGGCCGGTCTGGCCGTAGACGAGCGCCGAGCCGAAGAGCAGGGTCGCCGAGCCGACGGCGCCGACGACCAGGTACTTGAGGCCCGCCTCGAGCGATCCGATCAGGTCGATGTCGATCGCCGTCAGCACGTAGAGCGCGATCGAGAACCACTCCAGTCCGAGGAAGAGCGTCATCAGGTTCGCCGCCTGCACGAAGAAGGCCATCCCCGCGCCCGCCGCGGTGAGCAACGCGAAGTACTCCGCGATGTGCTCGTCGCGCATCCGCTCGCGGTAGGCGATCAGCACCCCGACGGCACCGGCGCCGGCGATCAGCACCTGAGCGAGCGCGGCCCAACGGTCGCGGAACAGAGAGTCGTTGATGATCGTGACAGCGACCGGGCTCCGGTCGAAGACGAGCACGGCGAGCACAAATGCCGCGACGAACCCGACCAGGCCAGTGATCGTCGAGACGGCGCGCCGCGCGCCTGTCGGCACGAACACGGCGATCATCAGCAGCAACCCCGTCGCGGCGAGCAGGGCGAGCGACGGCGAGATCGCGAACCAGTCGACGTGCGGCGTGTCGATCACTTGCCGAGCCCCTGCACGATCGCTGCTTTCGCCTGGTTGCCCCCGAACGCGTGCCCGGAGATCAGGTTCGGCCAGGCGGAGAGCCGAGCAGGCACACGACGAGCGGCACGACGATGGCGAGCTCACCGCCCCGGAGGTCGAGCGCGGCGTCCGAGACCGCGGGCCCAGGCTCCTGGTGGAGCACAC
>DATBBH010000160.1:0-22479 GCA_036271075.1 Gaiellaceae bacterium
CGAGCTGTTCCGCGCCGGTGTCCGCGGTGAGCTCGGCACCGGCGTCGAGATCGTCGGCGAGGCGGGCAGTGTTGCCGAGGCCGTGCCGTTGATTCGCGAGCTCGACCCTGAGGTCGTCCTTCTCGACGTGCACCTGCCGGACGGCGGCGGCGAAGCGGTGATCGCCGGCGTCGCACAGGAGCGGCCCGGGGTGAAGTTCCTCGCGCTCTCGGTGTCCGACGCCGCCGAGGACGTGATCGGCGTGATCCGAGCGGGCGCGCGGGGCTACGTGACGAAGACGATTTCGAGCGACGAGCTCACCGATGCCGTCGCGCGCGTGGCCGAGGGCGACGCCGTCTTCTCGCCGCGGCTCGCGGGCTTCGTGCTCGACGCCTTCCGAGACGGTGACCCGGTCGGGGCGGACGCGGAGCTCGAGACCCTGACGTCGCGCGAGCGCGAAGTGCTGCAACTGATCGCCCGCGGCTACCGCTACAAGGAGATCGCGGCGCGACTGCACCTGTCGGTCAAGACCGTCGAGGCGCACGTCTCGAGCGTCCTGCGGAAGTTGCAACTCTCCTCGCGCCATGAGCTCACCCGCTGGGCGCACGAGCGGCGCCTGATCTAGCCCAGCGCCAAAATGGATCTCGTCGACAGCCTCTCCCGCGCATGCGTCACCGCGCTGCCAGATGCGACGGTGATCCTCCACGGGTCGCTCGCGCTCGGCGATTTCAGACCGGGGCGAAGCGACATCGACTTGCTCGTGATCAGCGACCTGCCCACAGAGGGACTTGTCGCGGCGGTGGAGCGAGTGTGGAGGCAGGACCCGACGAACCTCGACCTGCGCGTCGTCACGTATGCAGCCGCGGCTCGGCCGACCAAGACGCCACACATGACTCTGTACGTCTCGCTGACCGATGAGCACGGCCTGTACGTCGAGCAAAATCGAGACGAGCCGGACCTGGTGATCGAGTTCTCGGTGTGCCGGCAACTCGGCCACACGGACGTGATCGGTCCTGTGCCCGACGAGTGGGTCGACGAGGTGGGAGTCGCGGTCGCCGAGCGGTGGAAGGAGATCGGCTACGACCCACCACACCAGGAGTTGATGGCGCTCACCGCGTGCCGCATGTGGCGATTTCGCGAGGAGCGGGTCCACAGCTCGAAGGCGGCCGCGGCAGCGTGGGCGCGAGCCCGGGGAGCTCGCGTCGCGTTCGACGAAGAGAGTGTCCGCGCGTTGCTGGAGCACGCAAGCCCGTCGCACCGATCCGAACGCTAACGAGGGTCGGGAAGCTGAAGACTTGAACCTGGTCGACAACCAGGTTCAGCACAAGGTCGAGCGACTCAGCTGGTCCGGACGGCGTGACGCCCGAAGGCGTTCATGGCCGTCACACGGCCCGACTCGTCACGCAGGAAGAAACCGCTGCTGCCACGGTACGGCGGTGTCGTGCAGACAATGCGGTCGGCATGGCCGGCCCGGAAGAGGAACGGGACCGGCGGCTCCTGCTCCAGCTCGACGCCAAACTCCTCGAGCAACTCCGGCCGGTCAGTCACGAGCAGCGAGAGGCCGTCCCCGCTCGGTGTGATGTCGATGAGGTTCGCGACCGTCTCATAGCGGGCGCAGTACGGCGCGACCTCGTCGGCCGTGCGCACTGCAGTCTCCGGCTCCGGGATCGGCGCGTCGAGCAGGGCCTCCCACGCCCACTGCATGATCCGCTCGTTGAACGAGGCACCGACGGGGCCGCAGTTCGTGCAGGAGACGAGGGCGAAACCGCGCTCGGGGACGAGCTTGAAGAGTGAGAGCTGCCCGAGAGTCGCGCCACCGTGGCCGACCACTCGGAGACCGGCCACGTCGCTGAGCAGCCAGGAGATCCCCACCGCGTCGCCTTGCGCCCAGCCGGGAGCCTCGACCGTCGGTTCCTGCATTCGGCGCGCGAGCTCCGGCGAGAGGAGCGAGCCACCGCCGAGATTGAAGCGCGCCCACGCGATCAGGTCGCGCGTCGTGGCCGCGAGCCCGCCAACCGGGTTCGTGGCACGCGGGAACCCGAAGGGCAGGATGTTCGTGCCGCCGTCCTGCAGGCGCTGGTGGTCGACCGCGACCCGTCGCGTCAGCAGGTCCCGCGGGAAGAACAGCGTGTCGTGGAGATCGAGCGGCTCGAGCAGCAGCTCGCGAAGTGCCGCCTCGTACGTCGATCCAGTCACGTTCTCGACCAGCCGGCCGGCCACCCCGAACGCTGCGTTGTTGTACGAGACGGCCTCACCCGGCCGCGTCAGCTGCCGCAGCCCGGTCATCGCCTCGACGTATCGCGCTAGCGCATCGTCTCCGTCGCCGGTGTTTCGGAAGAAGTCGCCGTCCCAGCCCGATGTGTGGTTCAGAAGCTGGAGGACGGTCACCGACGCTGCAGCCTCCTCGTCCTCGACTCGAAGCTCCGGCACGTACGTGCGGGCGGGCGCGTCGAGATCGACGAGCCCCTGCCCGACGAGGCGGGCGATCGCCGTCGCTGTGTACGTCTTGGTCGTCGAGCCGCAGAGGAAGAGCGTGCGCTCGTTCACCGGCAGTGGGTTCTCGGTGCTGGTGACGCCGTGGCACGCGTGTTCCTCCCGGCCGTCGAGGAGCATCCCGACGGCGACGCCGGGCACGTGCAACTCGTCGGCGAGCGCGGCGACGACGTCCTGCAGCGCATCCATCGGGTGGACGCTACCCCTTTGCCCGGATCACCCGAGTGCCAGCTCGACCTTCCCCTCGCTGCGTGCGATCGACTCGACTCGCACCTCGATCGCATCGCCGAGGCGGTACGTGCGCCCCGTGGTGCGCCCGGCGAGCGCGGTGCCGAGCTGGTTGAGCTCGAAGAACTCACCGTGCAGGCGCCGCGCCGGCAGGAACCCTTCGAACACCTCGGCGAAGCGAATGAAAAGCCCGGAGCCGATCATGCCCGTGATCTCGCCCGCAAAGCGCTCGTCCCAACCAAGCTCGTAGAGACGGCGTTCCAGCAACCACGCGAGGCAGATGTCGTCGGCCAGGTACTCGATCTGGCCGGCTTCGCGCTCACGGGCCGAGGTGTGCTCGGCGAGCTGCGCGAGGTCGCCGGGCAGCGGGTCATCGGACAGGCCGAGCTCGCGCAGCAACGCGCGATGCACGATCAGGTCGGGATAGCGTCGGATCGGCGAGGTGAAATGGCAGTACGCGGTGCTCGCAAGCCCGGAGTGGCCGAGGTTCTTCGGGTCGTAGCGCGCTTGCTTGAGCGCGCGCAGCACGAGGGCCGGGAACGCCTCTCGCCCGCGCCCAGATTGCGCTGTGTACTGCGCGACGAGCTTCGAGGTCTCACCGGCGAGCGTCGCCGCCTGCCGCGGTGTCAGCCGCTCCGGCACCGGTGGAGTCGGCACGCCGAGGTCGGTCAGCTTCGCGAGCAGGTGCTCGACCGACTGCGGGTCGGGCTGCTCGTGCACGCGATAGAGCGCCTCGCGTTGGCGGCCCGCGAGGAATGCGCCGACGTGCTCGTTCGCGAGGATCATCAGCTCCTCGACGAGCATGTGCGCATGCGGCTCGCCTTCGAGCCACGCATCGGCTACACCCCCCTTGCCGTCGAAGCGAAACACCTCCTCCGGCGTCTGCACCTGCAACGCCCCGCGCGCGAAACGGCGTCCGCGCAGTGTCGTCGCGAGCTCGTCGTTCAGCGCCAACTGCTCGAGCAGTTGCGGCGGCGCCTCCCGGCGCTCAGCCTGGCCGTAGGTCAGCCGAGCGTCGGAGCGGATCACGGAGCGATAGAACTGCGGCTCGCCGTTCGGCGGCAGCTCGACTGTCACGCAGAGCCGGTCGAGGTTCGGGCGCAGCGAGCAGAGGTCGTCGGCAAGCTCGTGCGGCAACATCGGCGCGACCGTCCCGGGGACGTACGTGGAGAACGCGCGCTCCGAGGCCCCGTGATCGAGCGGCGTGCCGGCGCCGACGAAGAACGAGACGTCGGCGATGTGCACCCAAGCCCGAATGCCATCGTCCTCGCGACGAAAGGACAGCGCGTCGTCGAAGTCCTTCGCAGTGTCCGGGTCGACCGTGTAGGTCGGAAGGTCACGCAGGTCGATGCGGCCGGACAAGTCCGGCTCAGGAGGATCGTGCGGCTCGAACGGACGCCGCGCGCCCCGCTCGACGAGCAAAGCCTCGAGCACGCTCTCGACATGATCCGCAGGGCCGAGAATCTCCTCGACCTTGGCGCGCCCGCGGCCCGTGTGCACGACGGCGAGATCCCCCGGCGAAACGTCCCCGATTCCTTTCGAGTCGAGAACCACCGGCACACCGGGGGTGAAGTACGGCTCGCCGACGATCAGCTTCCCGCGGCGACCGACCTCGACGACGATGCGCTGCTCGGCCAGCTAGGCCTTAAACCTTGAGGAAGCGCCGCATCGTGATCCCCGACCCGAACGCGCCGACACCGAGCCCGAACAGGAGCACGACGAGGGAGATCAGCGGGAAGCCCCACGAGTGGACCTCCGGGTCGTTCGTCAGCCGCGGCACAATCGCCGGCAGGATCGCCGCCTTGCCGATCACGAGGAAGAAGATTGCGAGCATCGCCCCGGCGAGACCGCAGAACACGCCTTCGAGCATGAATGGGCCGCGCACGAACCAGTTCGTCGCGCCGACAAGCTTCATCACCTCGATCTCTCTTCGTCGCGAGAAGATCGACAATCGGATCGTGTTCGAGATCAGCAGGACCGAGGCGATCAGCAAGACACCCGCAGCGAGGATGAAGAACACGTCGATGTAGTGCGCGACGCGCAGGATCGCGTGCGACTTCTGTTTTGCGTCTTGCACCTTGGCGACGCCCGGGGGCAGCTTCGGCAAGACGATCGCGTTGTACAGCTTGTCGATGTCCTCGCCGCGCTTCGGCTTCACCTGGAGCGAGTCGGGCAGCGGGTTGTACGCGACACCTGCGACGAGTGCGGGGAACCGGCGCTTCATGTCGGCGAGCGCGGCCTCCTTCGACACGTACTTGACGCCGTTCTGGAGCACGTACTGGTTCTGCTGCAGCTGGGCGGCGAGCGTGTTCTTCTCGCGGATCGTCGCGTTCGGCATGAAGTAGATCTTCACGAGCAACTCGCTCTTCACATGCGTCGACCACGAGTCCATCCACGTGCCGAAGCCGATGAAGAGCCCGAGCATGAACATGCTGATCAGCACCGTCATCGTCGCTGCGACGGTCGTCGAGAGGTTCGCCCCCAGCGAGCGCCACGCCTCCGTCACCAGCAGTTTCAAACGCGCGCTCATTCGCCCGCGTACCCGCCGCGGCGCTCGTCGCGTGAGAGGCGGCCGTCCTCCAGCTGGATGACCCGCTTGCGCATCTTGTCGACCATCTCGCGGTCGTGCGTGACCATCAGGATCGTCGTGCCGCTGCGGTTGATGCGGTAGAGCAGCTGCATGATCCCGACAGAGGTGTCGGGGTCGAGGTTGCCGGTGGGCTCGTCGCAGACGAGGAGCGGCGGATGATTGACGAACGCGCGCGCGATCGAGACGCGCTGCTGCTCGCCACCGGAAAGCTCGTCGGGAAGCGAGTTCATCTTGTGTGAGAGGCCGACCATCGCCAGCACCTCCGGCACCTTCTTCCGGATCGACGAGGCCGACTCGCCCTGCACTTTGAGCGCGTAGGCGACGTTCTCGGCGGCGGTGCGGCGGGGCAGGAGCTTGAAGTCCTGGAAGACACAGCCGATGTTTCGGCGGAGCCTCGGCACACTGGAGTGCTTGAGGCGACCGAGCTCGCGGCCGCCGACGACGATCTTGCCAGTCGTCGGCTCGAGCTCCTTCAACAGCAGCCGAACGAGCGTCGACTTGCCCGAGCCCGACGCGCCGACGACGAACACGAACTCGCCCTTGTCGATGTGGAAGGTGACGTCGCGGAGCGCTACCACGTCCGGCTCGTAGACCTTCGTCACCGATTCGAACACGATCATCGACGAAGCGCCGGGGCGCGTCGCCTCAATCGGCTCCTCCACGACGATGGTCGCTTGGATGTCTGTCAGCTCGGGTTCCTGCACGGTCATTCTCAGAGGGCGTCGCCTACCGAGGCGCCCAGGTGCGAAGGTGAAGTCCAGTGTACCCCACCCCTAGGCTGCCCTTCCGGCCGCCCGAGCGAGCAGATACTCGCGGATGAACGGATCCAGCTGTCCATCGAGGACCGCCTGGACATTGCCTACTTCGTAACCGGTACGCGTATCTTTCACAAGTTGATATGGCTGCAGGACGTAGGACCGAACGGACTCGCCGCCGAAGCCGGTGTCGGCGGAACCACCCCGCTCCTTCGACATCACCGCTTCCCTCTCCTCTTCGGCCTTTTCGACGAGCCGCGCCTTTAGGACGCGCATCGCGGTCTGCTTGTTGGCGGACTGCGAGCGCTCGTTCTGGCACTGAACGACGATCCCACTCGGCAGGTGCGTGATCCGCACCGCACTGTCGGTCTTGTTCACGTGCTGCCCGCCCGCGCCCTGCGCGCGGTAGGTGTCGATCTTCAGGTCGCCCTCGTCGATCTCGATCTCGGCGTCGTCGGGCAGAAGCGGCGCGACGATCACGGTCGAGAAGGCCGTATGCCGGCGATGAGCCTGGTCGAACGGGCTGAGGCGCACGAGACGGTGTTTCCCGCGTTCCGCTTTCAGAATCCCGTAGGCGTTCTCCCCGGCCACGGTGAAGGTGGCCGACTTCAACCCTGCCTCTTCGCCCGGGCTCGCCTCGAGCAGCTCGACCTTGAAACCGCGGTTCGCAGCCCAGCGCTCGTACATCCGCAGCATCATCTCGGCCCAGTCCTGGGCGTCGGTCCCGCCGGTGCCCGACTGGAGAGTGACCACGGCGTCGCCGGTGTCGTACTCGCCGTTGAAGAGGGCCGCCTCCTGCAGACGATCGAGCTCGGTGCGGAGCGGCACGAGCGCGGCGGCGATCTCGCCTTCCATCTCGCCGCCGTCCATCTCCGCGAGCTCGCGGGCATCCTCGTAGTCGTGGGTCAGCTTGCGGTACCCCTCTAGCCGGCGCGAGACGCGTGCGTGCTCGGCCGAGACCTTCGCCGCGGTGGCCTGGTCGTCCCAGAACCCCGGCGCGTTCATGCGCTCTTCGAGCTCTACGACGCGCTGTTCGAGTGAAGCCGGGTCAAAGGTACTCACGGACCCAGTCGAGCTGGGCCCCGAGCTCGGAGAGCTGATCCGTGAGTGATGTCCCGTCTTCGATCATGGACCGGATGGTAGCCGTCAGCTACTGCACACACGCCGGGGCGTCAGCCCGGTGAGCGTCTCGAGGCCGCGCTTGACGTCGACGGACACGCTCAGGTCGACGAGCCCCGGACGGGCCGCGAGGAGACGGAGCATCCCGTCGGGGCCGCGCCACACGCACCCGCTGGAGGCGCGCCAGTAAGGCGACCAACGAACCCGCACCTTGTAGCGGCCCTTCGCGTCGACGAGCGCGACGACGTGCGTCGGATACATCCAGACCACGCTTGCGTCGCCGGCGCCGGTGATCAGCGGTGTCGCGTAGGGCAGTTGGTAGACAACGATGTGCGCGGACCGGAACACGGGCACGAGCGACGTCTTGCCCGAACGGATCAACACTGCCTCGTTGAGCGCGCTGTAGTCAGGCCGCGCGTCGGGCAGCAACACGTATCGGACACCTTGGCTCCGGAGCCACGCTTCGTACGCATTCGCGTTCAGCGTCTTGTCGTAGAGGAGCTCGTTCTGAGGGAAGTCGCTCTGGCGGTACCAGCCGCGCACGATCGGGATACCCGCGTCCGGGAGATAGGCGGCCGCCCAGTGCTCAGCCGTGTCGACCGCTTCCACGCGGTACGACGGGCTGAGATGCGCATGCAGGTAGCGGATCGCAGGCGCCCAGTACGCCGTCGTGTGCGCGGGGTCGGCGGTCGAGGTCTTGGCCGTATGGGCGAGCGCAGAGATGTTCCAGAAGCCCGCGACGCCGACGAGGGCGATTGCGAGCACGATGCGCCTGGGAGCGGTGAGCGCCGCCGCGAGGAGCGCGATCGGGATCGCCGCGAACTTGAGGCGCTCGACGTTCGAACCGAGGTCGCTTGGAATTGCGAACGCGAGCAGGATCGCGGCCAGGAACACGGCGAACAGCCCGAGCAGCCGCCGGGCGCGGGGGACGCGTGCCGTCACCAGGATCCCCAGCACGGCAAACGCCACGCCCGGCACGAAGTCCGCGACCGAGAACGGGAAATGGCCGCCGCCGGGAAAGAGGCGTCGGAGAACCAGCTCGAGCACGCCGGCGGCGGCGACGACGACGACAGTCGCGCGCCGCGGCCTTCCTTGGAGCGAGCTGCCCGCCAGGATCAACGCCAGCAGCAAGAACGCCAGCGGGCTCGCCAGGAGCGTCAGGAAGACAAGTCCGGCGAAGATGCGTGGGCGATCCTTCTGCAATGCGTTCATCGCGAGCAGAGCGAGCGCCGCGCCGAGCGCAAACGGGAACGCCGCAGAGAGAGCGATGCCCGCCCACAGCACGGCGAAGGTGCGGCTGGAGAAGCGCGCGGTCGACCCCCACTCCTGCCAGACGACGAGCGTGAAGGCGAGCGCAGCCGCGCTGATCGTCGCAACCGCGAGCACCTTGATCCCGATCACCGCTGCGAGCGGGTAGTAGAGGAAGCTGTAGGTGACGAACGAGTAGCGACCGCCGTACCAGAAGTTGTTCCAGAGAGCGAAGCCGTGCTCGAGCAGGAACGTGCGCTGGTAGGCGTGCGCAGCGAGATCGACGCCGGGTGGGCCGAGCCAGACGATGAGGCCCGTCAACGTCGCGGCAACAGCCGCGGAGATCGCCGCCTCGCGGGCGAGCAGCCGCCGCTCGATCGTGCTCACACAGGGCAGCCTAGGGCACCGGGGGATCATCGCGCAGCCGGGACCAGAGCCCCAGATCGGTCCGCCGGCCTTCCTTGAAGTAGGTCGAACGACGGATCCCCTCCAGCCGGTACCCGGCTCGCTCCGCAACTCGCTCTGATGCAGGGTTGGTGATGTCGATGTCGAGCACGAGCCGGATCAGGCCGAGCTCATCGAAGCCCCAGTCGGTGAGGAGCCCGACCGAGCGCCGGGCGACGCCCCGGCCGCGCGACGCGGGGGAAACCGCATATCCGATCTCGCCCTGGCGGGCCTCGAGCTCGAGTTGGACGATGGCGGCGAAGGCGAGGAATGTGCCGTCGCGCACGTCGCGGGCAACAAATCCGGCGCAGCTTCCGTCGTGCCAGCCGTGCTCGTAGCGTGCGATCCAGCCGGAGATGAACTCGCCGTCCGCACCCGTCGGGATGAGGGTGAACGCCAGCACCGCGTCGTCACCGACGAGCCCGAGCAGTTCCGCGTGGTGGGCCGCAGTGATCGGCTCGAGCCGGATGACGTCGTCGGCGAGTGGGGGTTCGGGTTGCTTGAGGAGCGCTACGCCCCGTGGCACTTCTTGTACTTCTTGCCAGAGCCGCACGGGCACGGGTCGTTGCGGCCGACGCTCTCGAACTCCGTGTTCACCTTGGGTCTCTGTGCGACCGGCGTTGCAACCGAACCGCCGCCACCGCCGCCGGTCGCGTAGGTCGACGAGCCGCCCGCGGCGAGAATCGCCTCGGCACCGGCGAGCGATTCATGCTCGTAGGTGAGGCTGCCGTTGCCCGCGTTCGCCTGCTGCTGCAGGTTGCTGCCGTCGTCGGGCGTGACCTCGGCGTGGTAGAGGAGCGTCACAACCTCCTCGCGGATCGCGCGCGTCAGATCCTGGAACATCAAGTGTCCCTCGTTCCGGTACTCGACCAGCGGATCTTTCTGCGCGAGCCCACGGAGCCCGATGCCCTCGCGCATGTAGTCCATGTTCTCCAGATGCTCGCGCCAGCGCGTGTCGACCGTCTGCAGGACGATGTAGCGCTCGAGGTCGCGCATGAGCCCTTCCTGGATCTGCTCCATCTCCTTCTCGCGCTCGGCGTACGCGTCGAGCGCGTCGTCGAGGAACTCCTGCACGATCGCCTCGCGGTCGAGCCCGTTGAGCTCGTCGGCGGTGACGCCTGTGCCGTAGAGAGCATCCATTGCGCCGAGGAGGTCACCGAGCTCCCACTCCTCGTGCTCCTCGCCGGCGGTGTAGTCGGAGACGACGTTCGAGATCACTTCCGGCAGCCACTCCTCGCGAATGTCCTCGGCGAGATCCTCACCGTGCAGCACCCGGTTGCGCTGCTCGTAGATGACGTGCCGCTGCACGTTCATCACGTCGTCGTACTTGAGGACGTTCTTCCGCGCGACGAAGTTCTGCTCCTCGACCTTCTTCTGCGCATTCTCGATCTGGCGCGAGAGGATGCCCGCCTCCATCGGCTGGTCGTCGGGGAGCTTGAAGCGCTCCATGATGTTGTGGATGCGGTCGCCTGCGAAGAGCCGCACGAGATCGTCGCGGCCGGAGAGGTAGAAGCGCGTTTCGCCGGGATCGCCCTGGCGGCCCGAACGGCCACGCAGCTGGTTGTCGATCCGGCGGGCCTCGTGACGCTCGGTGCCGAGGACGTAGAGGCCGCCGAGCTCTCGGACCGTGTCGTCGATCTTGATGTCGACGCCGCGGCCGGCCATGTTCGTCGCGATCGTGACTGCGCCGACCGTGCCGGCGTCCTTGATGATCTCGGCCTCGCGTGCGTGCTCCTTCGCGTTCAGCACGGTGTGCGGGACGCCCTGCCGCTTAAGGAGCTCGCTCAGATACTCGGACGTCTCGACAGCGATCGTGCCGACGAGGACCGGCTGGCCCTTCTCGTGGCGCTCCTTGACGTCTTGAGCAACGGCATTGAACTTCGCCTCGACGGTCTTGAAGATCAGATCGTTCTTGTCGTCGCGTGCGACCCGGACGTTCGTCGGGATCTCGACGACGCCCAGGTTGTAGATCTCGACGAACTCCTTCTCCTCGGTCTTGGCAGTGCCCGTCATGCCGCCGAGCTTCTCGTACAGGCGGAAGTAGTTCTGAAGGGTGATCGTCGCGAGCGTCTGGTGCTCCTCCTGGATCGCGACGTTCTCCTTCGCCTCGACGGCCTGGTGCAGGCCCTCGCTCCAGCGCCGTCCCTCCATGATCCGACCGGTGAACTCGTCGACGATCTTCACCTCGTCGTCCTGCACCACGTAGTCGACGTCGCGCTTGTACAGCGCCTGGGCCTTGAGCGCTTGAATCAGGTGGTTGACGAGCTGAACGTTCCCCGGGCTGTAGAGGTTGTCGACCCCGGCGGCGCGCTCGACCTTCTCGATCCCTGACTCGGTCGGCGAGATGGTCTTGTGCTTCTCGTCGTAGAGAAAGTCGAAGTTCTGTGCGAGCCCCTCGTCCTCGAGCTTCGTGCCTTTCGACTGAGCGCCTTCGAGACCCTTCACGATGCGCGCGAAGTCGTAGTACGTTCGCGCGGCGGTCGTCGGCTCGCCGGAGATGATCAACGGTGTGCGCGCCTCGTCGACGAGGATCGAGTCGACCTCGTCAACGATCGCGTAGGTATGGCCGCGTTGCACGACGCCTTCGAGGCTGATCGACATGTTGTCGCGCAGGTAGTCGAAGCCGAACTCGGAGTTCGTTCCGTACGTGATGTCGGCGTTGTACGCCGCCTGGCGGCGGTCGAACGGCATGTTGTTCTCGATGAAGTCGACGGTCACTCCGAGCCGTTCGAAGACGCCGCGGTTCCATTCGGCATCGCGCTGGGCGAGGTAGTCGTTCACGGTGACGAGGTGGACCCCGGTACCTGGCAGCGCGTTCAGGAACAGGGCAAGGCTCGCGACGAAGGTCTTGCCTTCGCCGGTCTTCATCTCGGCGATGTCGCCCTCGTGCAGGACGATGCCGCCCATCATCTGCACGTCGAAGATTCGCTGATCCGATTCGCGCAGGCGCGCTTCGCGCACGGCTGCGAACGCCTCGAACAGCAGATCTTCCAGTGCCTCGCCGTTGTCCAACCGTTGGCGGAATTCAGCCGTCTTGCCACGCAGCTCGTCGTCGGAGAGCTTCGTGAACTCCGGCTCGAGTGTCGCGATGAAGGAGGCCTGTTCGACGAGGCGCTTCATGCGCCGTCCTTCGCCGAAGCGAAGTGCCTTCTCGAATGTGCCCAGCGCAGACGACATGCGAGGACAGGGTACCGGCCTCCGCCGACGCGTCGTACCCCTACGCGGCCTCCTAAAGGACCGTCGCCTCGACCGCCCAGAGGTCGCCGTCGACCCGCTCGGCCCGAACGACGTACTCCGTGCCTTCCAGTTGGCCGACGCGTTCCAGGGCAGGCGCATGCCCGAGCGTGGCCCGCCCGTCGACGGTCAGCGTCCGGCCGTCCCGGGTCACCACGAGCTCCGCCCGGTCGCCGTTCAACCCCGGCACCGCCACGATCTCGATTCGTGAGGCCGCGACCGCCCAGGTCTCCGGGCCCCGCCGAACCGCCTCCGCCCTGTAGGGCGGCGGAATCGTGGCCTCGACCGCGTCGGCAAGCGGAGCGAGCGCGTCGTCCGGCTCGTCTTCCTCGACGACGATCGTCCCGTTCGCGAGCACAACGAAGTGAACGCTGTCGCCCCGCAGCCCCGGTGCGGCGGTGGTCGCAACGGCATCCCAGCGGCGGGCTCGTGCGACGCCGTGGATCCCCGGCTCGCCCCGCTGCTCGCCGTCCCATCCGGGTGGCTGGCCACTCAGCCCGGTCGGTGCCGTGGTGCCGAAGCCGAGCGAGACCTCGCCCGCCTTGGCGAGCTCCTCATGCAGCGGCTTGCGCCGCCGGAACAGGCTCACGGCCTAGGCGGCGGTGCCCGAGCTCGGATCGCCGTTGTGCTCGACGTGCCGACGTGGCTCGACCGTCCGCATCTCGCGGTACCGCTTTACCTGGCGCTCGAGCTTCTCGACCAGCTGGTCGATCGACGCTCGCATATCGGGTGACGCCTCGCGGGCGCGCAACGTCGGCCCTTTGGTGAAGATCGTCGCTTCGGCAACGTGGCTCGCCGCGATCGACGGATTCCGCTGCTCGGAGAGCTCGACCTCGACCTGGGTCTGCTCTGCAAGCTGTTTCGACAGCTTCGAGAGCTTTCGCTCGGCGTACTCGCGGATCGACGGGCTGACCTCCACGTTCTTGCCCTTCACCTGAAGCCTCATGACATGCCTCCTTCGGTGGTGGTCAATCCCGTTCTCACCCTAGCGCTAGCGCACGACTCGCGCGAACGTGACGACCTCCACCACCTGGGCGCCTGCGGCAAGCAGCGACCCTGCGGCGGCTGCGGCGGTCGCCCCGGTCGTGTAGACGTCGTCGACGAGCACGACCGTCCCCGGACAGCTGCCGCCGACAGCTGCGAATGCTCCGCGAACGTTGCGCCGCCGGTCGGCGAGGCGCAGGCCGGTTTGGCGGGCGATCGTCCGCTGCCGGGCGAGCAGAGGCACTGCCGCGATGTCCCAGCGCCTCGAAAGCTCGGCCGCGAGCCGCTCTGCCGGATGGTGTCCTCGCTGCAGCTGCCGGACTGCGTCGGGCGGGATATACGTGATGACGTCCGCCGCCGGCCGTTCGACCTGGGCCACGACGAGCTCGGCGGCGAGTGCTGCGACGTGGCGGAGCCCGCGCTCCTTCCAGGCTCGAACGAGCGCTCGGGCAGGACCGGCGTACGCCACCGCCGCGCGCGCAGTGTTGAAGGAGAGCCGACGCCCCGAGCATTCGCGACAGCGCGCGACGGGCCAGGCGGTCGGGGCTCCGCAGCACCCGCAGCATGGGCGGCCGATGGGACGGAGCTCGAGCGAGCACCTGGAACAGAGCGTGTCGGCCGCAGCGCCGCACGCAACGCAGCGGCGCGGCAAGATGAGATCGATCAGCCACGCGGCCAACGCTAGAGCGAACCGTGTGCCGTGTCAGTGACCGAAGTGGAACAAGAGTCCCACTTCTCCAGGCGCTAGTCGGGCGAGTAGCGGTCGCGCACAGGTAGGCCGGCGGCCAGCCGCAGGCGGTTGTCCGCCTCCAGCAGCTGCTCGTGATTTCCGATGTCGTACCAGGTGGCATCGAACACCCAGCCGTAGACCGGCTCGTGCCGCTGGAGCCAGCCGACGAAGCGGCCGGGCTGGTCGGCGCCGTGCTCGGCCTCGAGGTACGCCTTGATCAGGCGCGCGTGGTCCCGGTGGAGGATGTAGGTCGCTGTCGCGGCGAGCGTCGACGGCGGGTCTGCCGGCTTCTCCTCGAAGTCGACGACGCGGCCGTCGTCGGCGAGCGCGACGATCCCGTACTGCGAGGCGAGCTCGAGCGACCGGACGTCGCGCACCGCCACCGCGCTCGCCCGTCCTTTCCCCCGCCAGAACGCAGCGAAGTCGGCGAGGCTGAACTCGAACAGGTTGTCGCCCGCGATCACGAGTAGGTCGTCATCGAGTTGCGCGTGCTCGATCACGAACAACATGTCTCCGATCGCTCCGAGCCGATCTTCGTTCGAGGTCGTGCCGTCGTCGTGGACGATCACGTTCCGTCCTTCCGCCCAATGCGCGAACGCATCGACCTTGTGCGAGTTCGTGACGACGTGAATCTCGTCGGCGATCTCGACAGCGGTGATCGCATCGACGATCCAGTCGATGATGGGCCGGTCGCCGATCGGCAAAAGCTCCTTCGCCCAGGTGTCGGTGAGCGGCCGGAGCCGAGTCGCATACCCGGCTGCGAGGATGATCGCCTTCACGTCGTCGCCCTTCCAACCGCTCCGGCAAGCGACTCGGAGTACGGTGCCCGATGAACGCCCACCTCGGTGACGATCGCCGTGATCAACGCGGCCGGCGTCATGTCGAAAGCGGGGTTGTGCGCCTTGAAGCGCGTCGTGATTTCGGCAGGGTCGCGTTCCTCGATCGGGATCGCTGCACCGTCCCGCGCGCTCGAGTCGAGCGTGGTCGTCGGAGCGACGACATACAGCGGAATCGAGTGGTGGCTCGCCAGGACCGCCAGCGAGTACGTGCCGATCTTGTTCGCGGTGTCGCCGTTCGCAGCAATCCGATCTGCGCCCGTGATCACGCAGTCCACCTCGCCGGCCGCCATCAACGACGCCGCGGCCGAGTCGGCGATCACCGCGTGGGGGATCGACGCCGCCTCGAGCTCCCAGGCGGTGAGACGCCCGCCTTGGAGAAGCGGCCGCGTCTCGTCGACCCAGACATGCTCGAGCAGCCCGCGCTCCCACGCCGTGAGCAGCGCACCGACCGCACTCCCGTAGCCGCCGGTCGCGAGGCCACCCGCGTTGCAGTGCGTGAGCGCGCGCGTGCCGGACGCAAGCAGATCGGCCGTGTGGGCTGCCATGCGACGACACCGGTCGACCTCATCGGTGTGGATGCGACGCGCATGCTCGTACGACGGGTCAGCGCGCATCTCGTCGAGTGCCCAGGCGAGATTGACGGCTGTCGGACGCGACGCGCGCAGGACCCGATCGGCCTCGGTGAGGCTTTCTCCGTTGGCGGCTGCCAGCGCGATTCCGTACGCGGCGGCAACGCCGATCGCCGGCGCACCGCGGACGACCATCGTCTTGATCGCCTCGGCGACCTCGGCAGCCGTGTGACATTCAACGTCGACCTCTTCGACCGGGAGCCGACGCTGGTCGAGGAAGACGACGCGTCCCTCCTCGAGGCGGAGGATGCGCTCAGGCGCGAGCACGGGCCACGACCGCGACGCGGGCGGGCACCGGCCGGCCGAGCGAGCCGCGCGCAGCAGCGAGCACGAAGTAGGCCGTGCTAGTCCGCACGCACATCCCCACGCCGATCGGCAGAGGCGTATAAACGATGTGCACCGTGAGGGTCGAGCTCGCGCGGGTCACCCCGGAGACCGTGACTTTCGACGCGCACGGCATGCCGTCCAGGAAGACGGCGACCGCCGCCGAGGTCGTGAGGTTCAGCCTCTGCAGTGCCGCGCGGTCGGAACTGGTCAAGCGTCCCGACCAGAGGCGTTCCTGAGCGCGTGTGACCGCGAGATAGCCGACGGGTGCCTGCGCGCCGCTCGGCTCGGTCGTGCCCTGTGCGAGCGGTGTCCAGCGAACCCCCGTCGCGGCGGCGGCCGAGGCCGCCACCGTGACGAAGGCCAGAGCAGCCAGGCTTCGAATCATGTCCCTTCGTCCCAGGACGCGAGGTACTTGGCCTGCTCCTCGGTCAGCTGGTCGATGGTGACGCCCATCGTCGCCAGCTTGAGGCGGGCGATCTCCTCGTCGATCTCGGTCGGGACCGGATAGACCTTCTTCTCGAGCGATGCTGCATGTTGGACGGCGTACTCGGTCGCGAGCGCCTGGTTCGCGAAGCTCATGTCCATCACGATCGCGGGATGGCCCTCGGCGGCCGAGATGTTGACGAGCCGGCCCTCGGCGAGCAGGAACAACAGGCGTCCGTCGGCAAGCTTGAACTCCTCGACGAAGTTGCGCGCCTCCCGCGTCTCGACCGCCAGCGAACGGAGCGCCGGGATGTCGATCTCCACGTTGAAGTGGCCCGTGTTGCAGATGATCGCGCCGTCCTTCATCACTTCGAGGTGCTCGCGCGCGATCACGTGCTTGTCACCGGTCGCCGTGCAGAACACGTCGCCGATCTTTGCGGCGTCGGCCATCGGCATGATCTCAAAACCGTCCATCAGCGCCTCGAGCGCACGCATCGGATCGACCTCGGTGACGATCACATGCGACCCGAGGCCCTTCGCGCGCATCGCGACACCGCGTCCGACCCAGCCGTATCCGGCGACGACGAAGCGCTTGCCTGCGAGGAGGACGTTGGTGGCCCGGATGATCCCGTCGATCGTCGACTGGCCCGTTCCGTACCGATTGTCGAAGAAGTGCTTCGTCCGCGCGTCGTTTACGGCGATCACCGGGAATGCGAGCGCTCCATCGGCTTCCATCGCCTTGAGGCGAATGACGCCGGTGGTCGTCTCCTCCATTCCCGCGATGATGTCGCCGAGCTGTTCTCTGCGGGCGCTGTGCAAGACGCTGATCACGTCGGCACCGTCGTCCATCGTCAGCTGGGGCTTGTGATCGACCGCAGCCTCGATGTGCGAGTAATAGGTGTCGTTGTCTTCTCCCTTGATCGCGAACACCGCGATGTCGAACTCGTCGACGAGCGCCGCAGCGACGTCGTCCTGCGTCGAGAGCGGGTTGGACGCGCAGAGCACGACGTCGGCTCCGCCTGCCTTGAGCGTGCGCATCAAGTTCGCGGTCTCGGAAGTCACATGGAGGCACGCAGCGATGCGGTAGCCGGCGAGCGGCTGTTCGCGCTCGAACCGCTCGCGAATCGCCTGTAGCACCGGCATCTGCCGGTCCGCCCACATGATGCGCCGCACGCCCTCGGGGGCGAGCGACAGGTCCTTGACGTCGTGTCGCTTGGTGGTTGCCATGAATCCCTTCTCGTTTGAGTCGCGGGGAGTGTAGTCGGGGCTTTCTCGATCAGGCCGCGAGGAGCCGCTCGTGCTTGCGCTGCTCCCACTCGACCCACGAGCGGGCGTCCTCGCCGGCTGCGAGCCACGCGTCGACCGCGCCGCGCAGCTCAGGATCGCGCCTCAGCCGGCGGGCGAATGCGAGCTCGGCGAGCTCGAGCCCGAACCGGCTGCGCAGGTCACGCAAGCTGCGAAGGCGGTTCACCTCGGCGAGGCCGTAGAGCCGGTAGCCCGACCGCGTGCGGGCAGGGGCGACCAGGCCGGTTTCCTCGAGGTAACGGAGCATCCGGGCCGACCAGCCGGTCTCACGAGCGGCAGCTCCGACGGTCAGCGGCTCCTCCATCGCCGGGAACCTTACCAGAACTGTGTGAAGGTTCTAGGCGGCCGACGTGCCTGCGCGGCCGTACGCGTCCTCGAGCCGGACGACGTCATCGAGCTGCGGCGTCGAAACCTCGAGGATCGTCGTGTCCTCGAGCGCGGTGACGCGGTGCACGGTGCCCGGGACGTAGTGGAACGCCGCACCGGCGCCGATCACCTCTTCCTTCAGCACCGTCTCCCCCACCTCGCCGAGCTCGAGCTTCGCCCGCCCGGACTGCACGAGCCACGATTCGTCCTTCTCGCGGTGGAACTGCAGCGAGAGGGAATGGCCCGCCTTCACGAAGAGCACCTTGCCGCAGTAGCGGTCGGTGAGCGCCCAGATCAGCTCGTGGCCCCACGGCTTCTCGACCTTCCGAATGTCGAAGGCCCAGCGATCGAGCGTGTCGATGTTCGGCGAATCGACGCCCATTTCGCCCGATCCTCTCAGATCCGCTCCAGCGCCGGCAAAGCCGGCACCTCCGCTCTTGGGCGGCTCCGTCGAGCCTACGCCTTCGTTGGTCAAGCGAGCCACTCCGGATGCGACTCGACATGCTCGGAAGCCGTGCGCAGCTCCTTCGGGGTGTTGACGGTCAGCCAGAGGCCCGCGTGCCGGTAGGCGCGCAACCGCCCTTCTGCGGCGAGCTCGGGAAACGTCGACGACTCGTGGTCGCCGCGCTCCGGGAACCGCTCGATTGCTTCTTGCGAGAGGACGTAGTTGCCGCAGTTGACCCAGAACGACACCTGGCCGCCCTCACGGAATCCGCGGACGAGGTCGTCGTCGTCGATGTCGACAAGACCGAACTGCGACTTGGGCTGCGCGACCGCAATCGTCGCAAGCGCGCCGCCTGCCCGATGCACCGCGAGCAGTCCTGCAAAATCGACGTCGACAAGCTCGTCGCCGTTCAGCGCGTAGACCTCGCCCTGCTCGCTGCGGAACGTCGCGGCGAACTTGATCCCCCCGCCACGACCGAGCCGCTCGGGCTCTTCGGCGACGACGATCTCGGGCCCGAGGTCGGACAGCTGGGACAGAAAGAGCGTTCCCTGGCCGGCGGCACAAGCGAAGATCACGCGGGTCACGCCGGCGTTCGCGAGACGGCTGACCTGGTACGCGGCCAGCGGCCTGCCGGCGACCTCGACGAGTGCCTTCGGCGCTCCGCCGGCAGCGTCACCGAGCCGCTCGGCCCTGCCGCCGGCGAGGATGATCGCCTCCACTCGGGTTAAGCCTCCTGGGCGGCCTGCGGCTCAGGCGTCTGCGGCAAGACATCCGTCAGCGAGGTCGGCCGGCCGATGCCTTCGTAGGCGAAACCGGCACGCCGCGTGGCCTCTGGGTCCAGCAGGTTGCGGCCGTCGACGATCAACGGATTCGCCATCGCTGACCGCGTCTCGCCCGTCGCCAGGCCCCTCAGTTCGTCCCACTCGGTCACGATCACCGCCGCGTGCGCGCCGCGGACAGCGTCCGCGATGCTCGTCACCACGTCGACGCCCTTTGGCAACTTCGTTCCGTCGGCGACGGGGTCCCACGCGCGCACCTCGGCGCCCTCGGCGAGGAGGCGCGAGGCAAGGACGATCGAGGGCGCCTCGCGCATGTCGTCGGTGTCCGGCTTGAAGGCCAGCCCGAGCAAAGCGACCTGCTTGCCGCGCAGCGAGCCGAGATGGCGCTTCAGCTTTCCGATCACGCGCCGCTTCTGCAGCTCGTTCACCTCGATCACCGCCGAGAGAAGCTGGAAGTGGTAGCCCGAGTTCGACGCCAGCTGCTTGAGCGCCAGCGAGTCCTTCGGGAAACAGGACCCGCCGTAGCCGATGCCTGCGCGCAGAAAGTGCGGACCGAGGCGGTGATCCAGACCTATGCCCTCTGCGACCTTGACGACGTCGGCCCCGGTCGCCTCGCACACGTTCGCTATCTCGTTGATGAACGAGATCCGCGTCATCAGGAAGGCGTTCGCCGCGAGCTTGATCATCTCTGCGGAGTTGACATCGGTGCGCACGACCGGCGCGTCGATCGACGAGTAGAGGCCCGCAACCGCGTCGCCGTCTTCTACGTCATATGCCCCGATCACGATCCGATCGGGCTGCATGAAATCGCGCACTGCGCCACCCTCGGCGAGGAACTCCGGATTGGACGCGTACCCGACGTGGTCGAGGCCGCGCTGGTCGAGCCCGGCACGCACTTTCTCGCCGGTGCCGACGGGCACCGTCGACTTCATCACGAGGATCGGTCGCCCGCTCAGCTCGGGCAGCTCGTCGACCACAGTCCAGACCCGCGAGAGGTCGGCGTCGCCCGAATACGTCGGCGGCGTGTCGACACAGACGAACAGGAACTCGCAGTCGGCGACGTCGGCGACATCGAGCGTGTACGACAGTCGCCCAGCGTGACGCTCGAGCAGTTCGGGCACGTCCTCCTCGTGAAACGGAACATGTCCCAGGCGGAGCGCTTCGATCTTCTCGGGAACGACGTCGCGGATGACGACGTCGTGACCCAGCTCAGCGAAGCACACACCTGTGACGAGACCGACCCAGCCGGCGCCGAAGATGCCTACCTTGCTCATCGCGCGAGGAGCCTACTTCCCGCTTGTTAGGGGTTTGAGGCCTTTGGCGATCGCGAGCATCGTCTCGTTCGAGAGATCGTCGAGCAGCGTGTTGACGACCCAGTAGCTCGCCCCATGTGCACGCAGCACGACCATGTGCAAGTGCGACCCCGAGTAGTACAGGTCGAACTCGCGCCCTCCGAGGTCGTGGCGGAAGCTCTTGTCGGCGAGCGTCGGGGCGCCATCCCAGTCGGTCTCCTCGACGCCCCAGTACGTATTGCCGTTGTGGAACACGAGCCGCACTGCACGGTGGCCACCTTGCCGGTCGATCCAGTACTGGCGCACGGGTCGATCGCCGGGCAGCGTGTCCGGGTAGGAGTTGCGCTCGAGCACTGTCGGCACCATCAGCGGGAACTTGATCTTGTGCGCCAGCGGCTTCAACAGCTCGGTCGCCGGCGCCGCGTCGTAACGCACGAACGCAGGCTGGTGGGTCGGGATGTTCGCGTGCGGGATCGGCGCGATCGAGCCGCTGAACGCACTGCCGAGCACGACGAGCAACATCGAGCCCGGGTCGAGCGACAGGAGCCCCGGCCGGCGCGGCAGCTTGGCGACGTCGGTGGGCTGCATCAGGTTCTGCAGTGCCTTTGCGGCGAGCTTCGATCCCTTCTGTGCCGGGTCGTAGTAGATCTTCGAGTGGAACACGGCCGGGCCGTTCGCCGAGATACCGTTCGGCGGCGTCTGCGTGACGTAGCCGCGCTGAGCGAGCAGGTACGACGTGTTCGCCGCGGCGCCCTGGACGCCACTGCCGTTGAGCACCGTGACCGTGACGGAAGACGGCGGCGGTGTCTTCTGCTTCATCTTCGTGCCGAGCGCGGCTGCGTTCGCTGCCTTCGACGAAGTGACGTCGGGATTGGCGAACTGCTCGACAGCGTTCTGGATGTCGGTCGGCGAGGCGGTGCAGCCGAGCCCGCACTGCACGTTCTCGATCTTCTGCTGGAAGAGATGCCCTGCCGGCAGCGACTGCGCAAAGAGCGCGTACGAGATCACCTGGTCACCTTGCAGCGCGCGGCCACCTTCGCCGACCTCGATGTTGTGGGTGATCGTGTTGACGAGGCTCGGCAGCGACGTGAACGAGAAGTTGTGCGCGACCTGGTCCTTGAAAGCGCGCACGAACTCCTGCTGGCGTGCGAGCCGGTAGAGGTCGGAGTCGGTGTGCCGGAACCGCACGAAGTCGAGCGCCTGCTGGCCGGTCAGCCGCTGGTAACCGGGCTGCAAGTTGATGTTCGCATAGTTGTCGTAGTACGAGCCGGTGTTCTTGTTGTAGTAGCGGCGGTCGACGTCCATCCACACGCCGTGCAGCTTGTCCACCACCTCTTTGAAGCCGTGGAAGTTCACCGTGATCAGGTAGTTGATCGGGAGCGATGTGAGGTGCTTGATCGTCAGCACGGTGCCCTTCGAGCCGCACCGTGAGTACGCGGAGTTGATGCGGTCGGTGGTGACGACGTGGCCGACCTGATCCGACGCGGACGAGCCGCAGTAGATCGGGACATCGAGGTCGCGCGGGAACGAGAGCAGCGAGATCGTCTTCGTCTGCGGATCGGCGCGGATCAGCATCAGCGTGTCGGAGAGCGACGGCCGGTTCGCCTCCACACCCGCCCGATGGTCGTAGCCGATCACGAGCGCGATCGCTGCGTGGTTCGCAACCGGGATGTCGAGGCTCTTCGCGGCGCGGACCACGTCCGGGGTGTGCGCGCGAACGCTCGCGACGGATTGGTGGAAGTAGAGGTACGAGCCGCCCGCGACGGCGAGCACGAAGGATGAGACCGCGACGAGGGTGCCGACCAGGATCCGGCGGAACAGCCTGAGGCCGCTGCGTGCCGGGGGTGGTGGCTGCTGATAGCGGGTGACGGCACTGACCGTCCCGGGTGGAAAGACAGCCTTGCCGTTGCCGTTTGCGCTGGCTCCTCTGCCGACGCCTCTCTTCAGTGTGGTCCGCATGAAAACGTGTGCGGCGCCCTCGAGGGCGCCTGCCCGGTCAGGATAGCCGAGTCGGCGGAGGGCTAACCGAGGCTCGGGCCGAGCCAGCGTTCGGCCTCGGCAACCGGGATGTTCCTGCGCTCTGCGTAGTCCTCGAGCTGGTCGCGCCCAATCCGTCCGACGGCGAAGTACTTCGACTGCGGATGGTGGAGATAGACGCCGCTGACCGCTGCCGCCGGCAGCATCGCGTAGCTCTCCGTCAGAGAGAGGCCCACGCTCTCGGCCCCCAGCAGCTCGAAGAGCTTGCCCTTCTCGCTGTGGTCGGGGCAGGC
>DATBBH010000161.1:0-5942 GCA_036271075.1 Gaiellaceae bacterium
AGGGCGGCGAGCAGCGCCGCCGGCACGCGGAAGTCGCTCTCGATGCGAGGCGCCTCGACGGCAACCGCCTCGAGGGCGCCCTTGCCACACACTCCGCACGATGACGTGGTGTAGAAGCTGCGCACGAGCCGAGCCGGATCGAACCCTGGCGCAGCCAGCTCGACGGTGTTCGCTGCGAGATCGTCGGGCACGCGAGCGCCTGCCGGCCGCAGCCCCTCCGAGAGAGCGAACCCGATCGCCAGCTCCTCGTCGTGGCCAGGCGTGCGCATGGTGACGGCCACCGGCGTGCCCTCGATGCGAATCTCGAGCGGCTCCTCGACAGCGACGACGTCCTCGGTATCGCCGCCCGGAACCCGGACAATTCCGACCCTGGCTGTCGAATACGGCGGCACGCTCACAAGCCAAGTATCCTCGCCGCGTGCAGGTGGTGGTCGTCGGCTCCGGTGCGCGCGAGCACGCGCTCGCGTGGCGCCTCCAGCAGAGCGACGGCCTGACGGAGCTCCACGCGGCGCCGGGCAATCCCGGGATCGCCAGGATCGGGCCTTGCCATCCCGTCCGGGCGGACGACGCAGACGGCTTGCTGAGCCTGGCCATGACCCTCGGGGCCGACCTCTTCGTCATCGGGCCTGAAGCTCCACTGGTGGCCGGAGTCGCCGACGCCCTGCGCAGGAACGGGATCGCCGTCTTCGGTCCGGGCGCCGGCGCGGCCCAGATCGAAGGATCGAAGGCATTCGCGAAAGACGTGCTGCGTGCCGCCGGCGTACCGACCGCCGAAACGCTGTCGGTCGCGCGCCCGCCGTGCGTCGTCAAGGCGGACGGCCTCGCCTCGGGCAAAGGCGTGTTCGTGTGCCGGACACCCGAGGAGATCGACGAGGCGTTGCGCGCCGTCAGCGCCCTCGGCGGCGAGTTCGTGATCGAAGAGCTGATCGAAGGCGATGAGGTGTCGCTGTTCGCGCTGTCCGACGGAGCACACGTCGTGCCACTCGGCGCCGCGCAGGACTTCAAGCGGATCGGCGATGGCGATGTGGGGCCGAACACAGGCGGCATGGGCGCGTACTCACCGGTGCCGTGGCTCGAAGACGCAGACGAGCTCGTCGACCAGGTGCACAAGCCGGTGATCGACGAGCTCGCCCGGCGCGGGACGCCCTTCATCGGCTGTCTCTTCGCGGGGCTGATGATGACGGCGGATGGGCCCAAGGTGCTCGAGTTCAACGCGCGCTTCGGCGACCCTGAGACACAGGTCCTGCTGCCGCGGCTCGAGGGCGATCTGCTCGAGCTGCTGCTCGCCGCGGCCGTCGGCGATCTGTCCGGCGCCACCGCGTCCATGGCCGGCAACGCGGCCGTGACGGTCGTGTTGGCCGGACCGGAGTACCCGGCTCGCAGCGACTATTCGGGTGCGCCGATCGAAGGTCTCGAGGCAGCTGAGGCCACGGGCGCCCTCGTCTTCCACGGTGGGACTGCAGCACGTGACGGCACCGTGCTCACGAACGGCGGCAGAATCCTCTCCGTGACCGGAACAGGGACCAACGTGGCGAAGGCGCGCTCTCATGCCTACGGCGCCGTCGAGTTGATCTCGTTCGAGGGCATGCAGTTTCGCCGGGACATCGCGGCGGTGGCGGGTGGCTGATCCCGTTGTCGGCATCCTGGTCGGATCGGAATCGGATCGTGCGCGCATGCAGTCCGCGCTGGACGAGCTCGACGCACGCGA
This sequence comes from Gaiellaceae bacterium, assembly GCA_036271075.1. Classification (GTDB taxonomy): domain Bacteria; phylum Actinomycetota; class Thermoleophilia; order Gaiellales; family Gaiellaceae; genus PALSA-600. The sequence goes on from DATBBH010000161.1 coordinate 1,709, forward strand.
CATCGGCTGGGAGTTCGAGGTCAGATCGGCACATCGGATGCCTGATGCCGTGGCCGAGTACGCGAAGTCGGCACAAGCCCGCGGGCTCAAGGTCCTGATCTGCGGCGCCGGGCTCGCTGCGGCGCTGCCGGGCGTCGTCGCGGCGCACACGGAACTGCCGGTGATCGGCGTGCCGCTCCGCTCCTCCATGTCCGTGCTCGACGGCCTCGATGCGCTGCTCTCGATCGTGCAGATGCCGCCGGGAGTCCCGGTCGCGACGGTCGGTGTCGACAACGCCAAGAATGCGGCCGTACTCGCGGCGCGCATCCTCGCGCTCTGTGCTCCGCCCTCCTGAACCGGCTCTACACTGTTCGGAGTGATCGCCCGCTACTCCCGTCCGGACATGAGCCGGATCTGGTCGGAGCAGGGCAAGCTTGCGCGTTGGTTCGAGGTCGAACTGGCCGCGCTCGACGGCTGGGTCGAAGTTGGAGCCGTGCCGGCCGCGGATGTCGCCGCGATTCGTGCCCACGCCGCCGTGCCGACACCCGAACGCGTCGCCGCGATCGAACAGACGACCGACCACGACCTCGCGGCCTTCGTCGACGCGGTCGCCGAACAGCTGGGGCCGGAGGGCCGGTGGGTCCACTACGGGCTGACGTCGTCGGACGTGGTCGACACGTCGCTCGCCCTTCAGATCCGGGACGCAGGCGAACTGATCCTTCGTGGGCTCGACGCGGCGCTCGCGGCCGTCGTTCGGCGCGCAGAAGAGCATCGCCGGACAATCTGCATCGGACGGTCGCACGGCATCCACGCCGAGCCGACGACCTTCGGCTGGAAGCTCGCGGGCTGGGCGTTCGAGCTCGACCGCGCCCGCGCCCGCCTCGGGCGGGCACTCGATACGTGCCGCGTCGGGCAACTCTCAGGGACGGTCGGGACGTATGCCGCGATCGATCCCGAGGTGGAGCGCATCGCCTGCGAGCTCCTCGGCCTCGACGCGGACCCGGTCTCGACGCAGGTGATCGCCCGCGACCGCCATGCCGAACTGCTCAGCGCACTCGCACTGTGTGCGACATCGCTCGACAAGTTCGCAACGGAGATCCGCCATCTCGCTCGCACGGAGGTGCGCGAGGTCGAGGAACCGTTCAGCGCCGGGATGAAGGGCTCGTCGGCAATGCCGCACAAGCGCAATCCCAAGGTCGCGGAACGGATCTCCGGACTGGCGCGCGTCGTACGCGCGGCGGCAATCGTCGGCTTCGAGAACGTGCCGCTCTGGCATGAGCGCGACATCTCGCACTCTTCCGCCGAGCGCGTGGTGATCCCCGACGCGTTCCTCGCGCTCGACTACATGCTGGACAGGTTCACGTGGATCGTCGACGGTCTCGTCGTCTACGCGGATCGCATGGAGCGCAACCTCTGGGCCTCGCACGGCCTCTTCTTCTCCCACCGGCTGCTGCTCGCGCTCGTCGAGAGCGGGCTGGAGCGCGACGAGGCGTACAAGCTCGTCCAGCGCAACGCGATGCGTGCCTGGGACGAGGAGCTCGACTTCCCAGGGCTCGTCCGGGGCGACGCCGAGATCACGGCGCGCCTCGACGAAGCCGCGCTTGCCGGCGTCTTCGATCTCGATGCAACCGTCGCCAACCTCGACACCACGTTCGACCGACTCAGCCGTCTCGCCCCGAAGGAGGATCCTGTTCATGTCTGAAGCCCTGCACGTTGGGAGCGGCAAGGTCCGCGAGCTCTATGCACTCGACGAGGAACGCCTACTGCTCGTCGCGAGCGACCGGATCTCGACGTTCGACGTCATCCTCCCCACCGAGATCCCGGACAAAGGTCGCGTCCTCACGGGCTTGTCGGGGTTTTGGTTCGCGCGGACACGCGAGCTCGTGCCGAACCACCTGCTCGCCTTGCATGACGACGGGCGGTCGACGGAATGCCGACGGCTCGAGATGCTCCCGATCGAATGCGTCGTTCGCGGGTATCTGTCCGGCTCGGGCTGGAAGGACTACGTCGCGACAGGAGCGGTCTGCGGTCATCGGCTACCCGACGGGATGATCGAATCGCAGCAACTGCCTCAGCCGATCTTCACACCCGCCACCAAGGCCGAAACCGGCCACGACGAGAACATCGATCGCGCCGCGGCCGCCGAGCTCGTCGGCGGCGAGCGCCTCGACGAAGTCGAGGCGACGGCGCTCGCCCTCTATCGGTTCGCGTGCGACTACGCACGCGAGCGCGGGATCATCCTCGCCGACACGAAGCTCGAATTCGGACTCGACCACGAAGGCCGGCTCGTGCTTGGCGACGAGGCCTTCACCCCCGACTCATCACGCTTCTGGCCCGCCGATGGCTACGCACCCGGAGGCACGCCGCCCTCGTTCGACAAGCAGTTCGTCCGCGATTACTGCGAGTCCCTCGGCTGGGACAAGACCGCACCCGGCCCCGAACTGCCACAAGCCGTCGTCACGGGCACTCGGGCACGTTACGTCGAAGCGTTCGAGCAGCTCACCGGCATCGAGTTCGACGCCTACGTGGCCGACCCAAGTGTGGTGCTCGTGTGAAGGCGACCGTGCTCGTCCGCCCGAAGCCCGGCATCCTCGATCCGCAGGGCCAGGCGGTCCAGAGCTCGTTGCGCCATCTCGGCTTCGACGTCGACGACGCGCGCGTCGGCAAGCTCGTCGACGTCGAGCTGGCGACCGACGACCGCGAGGAGGCGCTCGCTCAGCTGCAGCGGATGTGCGAGCAACTGCTGACGAACCCACTGATCGAGAGTTATGCGATCGAGCTGGAGCGTGCGTGACAGAGAGCACGGGACCACGGCCGACCGTCCCCGTGATCGTCTTCCCGGGGTCGAACGACGACCGCGACGCGCAACTCGCCCTCGAGCGCCTTGGCGCGGACAGTCAGCGCGTCTGGCACACCGAGGAAAGGCTCCCGAGCGAGACCGCTGCGGTCGTCCTGCCCGGTGGGTTCTCGTACGGCGACTACCTCCGCTGCGGGGCGATCGCTCGCTTCTCGCCCGTGATGACCGCCGTTTCCCGCTTCGCGGCCGACGGCGGCCTCGTGCTCGGGATCTGCAACGGCTTCCAGATCCTCACCGAGGCCGGCCTGCTTCCGGGCACGCTGCGCCCGAACGAGTCCCTCTCGTTCGTGTGCCGCGACGTTCCACTCACCGTCGAGCGCACCGACACGCCGTTCACGTCGCGTTGCGAGGCCGGGCAAGAGCTCACCGTGCCGGTGAAGCACGGCGATGGCTGCTGGTTCGCGGACGACGAGCTGCTCGGGCAGCTCGAGGCGAACGGTCAGCTCCTGCTCCGCTATGCGGCCAATGCCAACCCGAACGGTGCCGTCGCCGACGTGGCCGGCGTCCTGAACGCCGACGGCAACGTGTTCGGATTGATGCCACATCCGGAGCATGCGGTCGACCGGCTGCTCGGCTCCGACGACGGCGCACTGATCCTTGGCTCGCTCGTCGACGCGGCTCGGTTGTCGCTCGCGGCTGCCGTCTAGGCGACCTCCAAGCCGAGCGCCTCTGCGAGCTCGGGCGTCTTGGCGAGCGAGCGGCGGAGCCGCTCGACGTCTGCTGCGCGGAGCGTGACCGGGCCGCGCCGGGCCGCGCCGCCCGTCGAGTACGCGAACCGGATGAGCCGCTCGCCGCGCGCCGTTTCGAGCAGCTCCACGACCGAGGAGAACCGCTTGTCGCCCGCGCGCTGTGGGAGGACGAGCCGCTCGACAAGGGTCGCCGCGCCCCACGGAGTCGCTGTCTTCGTCATAGCCCGACGCTAGAGCGAAAAGCGCAACGCGTGGGATACCGCTCTGTGACGAAATTGTGAAAGGTCGTCCAGAGGATCTCGGCGCGGCTCGAGGAGAGACGAGGGACCGCCCGGCAACGGCGCGCATCGGTTCGTCCGGGACCTACGCGTCGATCGGCACATGGCCGGGCTCGGCGGCCACGCGACCGAGCCACGCTCGAATCGCCGGGTAGCCGGCAAGGTCGAAACCGCCTTCATCCGCGACGTGCGTGTACGCGTAGAGCGCAATGTCCGCGAGCGACATCGCGCCGGCGACGAGCCACGGCTTGCCGTCGAGGTGCCGTTCCATCGCATCGAGGGCGCGATACCCGGCAGCGTGCTTTTCCGGCAGGCGATCGGGGTAAGTCTCCGGGGCGCCGGACAGCGCAAGCCAAAAGCGTGCGACGGCGATGGCCGGCTCATGGTCGTATTGCTCGAAGAACATCCACTGCAGCGTCTGGGCACGCGCG
>DATBBH010000162.1:0-5562 GCA_036271075.1 Gaiellaceae bacterium
ACGGCGCCGATGGCCGTCGACGACGCTCATCCCGAGCTGTACGGGTCGGGCTATATCAACGGCACGATCATCGGCATCCCGCGCGGTGGTCACCACGTCGACCAGGCGTGGGCGCTCGTCAAGTACCTGACGACGAACAACCACTTCCTCGCGCAGTTCTCGAACGACATCCGGAACGTACCGACGACGAAGGCGTCGCTGACGTCGCCGGAGATCAAGCCGGACCCGCACTTCTCGACGTTCCTCAAGATCTTCGGGAACCCGAAGTCGAGCACGTCGCCGATCATGGCCTCCGGTGTCGCCTACACGAACCTGGTGCAAAACTTCTTCACGAAGTGGCAGGCAGGCAGCGTGAAGGACCTCACCGGCGGGCTCAACAAGCTCGACACGCAACTCGACGCCCAGGTCGCCCAGGCCAAGGGCGGCGGGGTGCCGTGACCCAGGACGTACTGGCGGACACGGCCGGGGCCTTGACCCCGGCCGTGCCGCTTCGCACACGTGCGCGGCGGCGGAGCGACTGGCGCCGCCGCCGCCTCGTGCTGCTTTTGATGTCGCCGTGGATCGTCGGCTTCTCGGTGTTCTTCGGTTATCCGCTCGTGATGAGCGCGTATCTCTCGTTCACCCACTACGACCTGCTTTCGCCGCCGCGGTGGGTTGGGCTCGCGAACTACCGCTACATGTTCAATGTCGACCCGCAGTTCTGGACGTCGGTGCAGAACACCTTGATCTGGATGGTCGGGATCGCGGTGCCGCTGAACGTGCTCTTCGCATTCGGAGTCGCGACTCTGGTCGCGCGCATCAAGTCCGGCTCAGGCGTTTTCCGCACGATCTTCTATCTGCCCGCGCTCGCGCCCCCGGTGGCGGCGACGCTCGGCTTCGTGTACATCCTCAATCCCGCGACCGGTCCCGTGAACGTCATCCTTGCGCACCTGGGGATCACGGGCCCGCTCTGGTTCCAGGACCCCGCCTGGTCGAAGCCGTCGCTGATCCTGCTCGGGATGTGGGGCATCGGCAACATCATGGTGATCTTCCTCGCGGCGGTGCTCGATGTCCCGCAGCACCTCTATGAGTCGGCGGAGCTCGACGGCGCGAGCGCGTTCCAGCGCCTGCGCTGGGTGACGCTGCCCATCATCAGCCCCGTGATCCTGTTCGCCGTCGTGCTCGGCGTGATCCAAGGGCTGCAGTACTTCACGCAGGCCTACGTCGCAGCCGGAGTCGCCGCGGGACAGGCCTCCCAGGCGGCAGACGTCACGTCGGTCAATCTCGGCTACCCGCTCGACTCGACGCTCTTCTATCCGATCCTTCTCTACGAGCACGGCTTCAGCGAGTTTCAGATGGGCTACGCGGCGGCGCTCGCGATGTTGCTGCTCGCCGTGTCGTTCGCGGTCACGCTGGTGATCGTCCTCAACTCACGCAGGTGGGTGCACCAGGCGGTGCCGCGGTGACGGCGGCCGCGGCGTTCGTGCGCCGCCGGCCGCCGGCGCGCGTCCGCCGTCGGCGCCTGGTGAGCACGGTTGCGACACACGCTGTGGCGATCGCGATCGCGCTCGGTTTCCTGTTGCCGTTCGTCTTCATCACGCTGACGGCTCTGATGACGAACGAGCAGGCGCTCTCGTCGCACCTCTGGCCGCATCCGTTCCACTTCAGGAACTTCATCGACGTGTTCACGAAGGCGCCGCTGCTCCGCTGGACCTTCAACACGATGGTCTACTCGTGCCTCGCGACGCTCGGCGTGCTCGTCTCGTCAGTGCCGGTCGCGTACGCGCTGGCGCGGGTGCGCTGGCGCGGGCGCAACCTGGCGTTCATGGTCGTGCTCGTCGCACTGATGTTGCCGCCGCAGGTGACGGTCGTCCCGCTCTACGTGATGTGGGCGAAGCTGCATCTCGTCGGCACGCTCTGGCCGGTGATCATTCCGAACTGGTTCGGCGACGCGTTCTCGATCTTCCTGCTCCGGCAGTTCTTCCTGACGATTCCCGAGGAGTACCTCGATGCGGCGCGCGTCGACGGCTGCGGCGAGCTGCGCATTCTCTTCACGGTCGTCACACGGCTTGCCAAACCCGCGCTGGCAGCGGTTGCTCTCTTCTCGTTCCTCTACACGTTCAACGACTTCTTCCTGCCGCTGCTCTACGTGGGCGAGAACTCACACAACTGGGTCCTGTCGATCGGCCTGGCGCAGTTCCGGTCGTTCCATCAGGTGCAGTGGAACCTGACGATGGCGGCGACGCTGCTCGTGATGGCGCCCGTGATCGTGCTCTTCTTCGTGGCGCAGCGGGCATTCGTCGAAGGCGTCACCCTGACGGGAGTGAAGGGTTGAAAGTCGCGGTCATCGGCGGAGGCTCGACGTACACGCCGGAGCTCGTCTCGGGGCTCTCGCGGCTCGACGTCTCCGAGTTCGTCCTCCAGGACATCGACGCAGACCGGCGCGAGGTCGTTGGCGGCCTCGCTCGTCGCATGCTCGAGCGCCAGGGATATACCGGCGCGTTCTCGGTCACCGACGATCTCGATCGCGCGGTCGACGGCGCGGACTACGTGCTCGTGCAGATTCGCGTCGGCGGGCAGCAGGCTCGGCTCACCGACGAGACGATGCCGCTCGCATGCGGCTGCATCGGGCAGGAGACGACGGGCGTGGGCGGCCTCGCCAAGGCGCTGCGCACGGTTCCCGTCGTGCTCGGCATCGCCGAGCGCGTGCGTGCGCTTTCCGACGCCTGGATCGTCGACTTCACCAACCCGGTCGGCATCGTCACGCGCGCGCTCCTCGACGACGGTCACCGCGCAATCGGTCTCTGCAACGTCGCGATCGGGTTCCAGCGTCAGTGGGCGTCCCGGCTCGGCGTCGACCCGGGGCGGATCGTCGTCGACCAGGTCGGCCTCAACCACCTGACCTGGGTGCGTCGCGCCCTGCTCGACGGACGGGACGTGCTGCCGGAGCTGCTTGCCGACCACGGGGAGGAGATCGCGGCCGAGCTCGAGCTCCCGGCCCGGCTGCTCGACGAGCTGGGCGCCGTGCCGTCGTACTACCTGCGGTACTTCTACGCGCACGACGAGGTGCTGCGCGAGCAACTGGACGGCGTGCCCCGCGCCCAGGTCGTCGCGGAGATCGAACGTGAGCTGCTCGAGCTCTACCGCGATCCTCGGCTGGCCGAGAAGCCCGTGCTGCTCGAGCAGCGCGGCGGCGCGTTCTACAGCGAAGCGGCACTCGGGCTCGTTGCCTCGCTCGTCTCCGGCGACGGCGCGGTCCATGAGGTCGACGTTCGAAACGAAGGCACGCTGGCCGGTCTGGCCTCCGACGACGTCGTCGAGGTTCCCGCCCGCGTGACGCGGGCCGGCGCTCAGCCGTTGCCGCAGACGCCGCTCGCCCCCGAACTGCTCGGGCTCGTGCAGCACGTCGCCGCCTACGAGCGTCTCGCTGTCGCTGCCGCTCGCACGCGGGCACTTGTCGACGTGAAGAAGGCGCTGCTCGCGCATCCATTGATCGCGCAATACGCCCTCGCCGAGCAGCTGCTGGACCGGCTGGCAGCCGAGGTGCTCGCATGATTCTCGCCGTCGACGGGGGAAACTCGAAGACCGACCTGGCGCTGCTCACGGAAGACGGAACGCTGCTCGCCTATGCACGCGGTCCGCTGAGCTCGCCGCATCATCTCGGGCTCGCGGGCTGCGTCGACACGCTGCAGGATCTCGTCGACCAGGCTGGGGTCGACGGCCGCGCCGACCTCGCGCAGATCATGCTCGCCGGTCTCGACTTCCCGGAGGAAGAGGATGTTGCACGCACCGCGTTCGAAGCGTGCGGCTGGGCCGCCGAGACGCGGGTCGCGAACGACACGTTTGCCGTCTTGCGCGCCGGCACGGAGCGGGGCTGGGGCATCGCCGTGACCTGCGGCGCAGGCATGAACTGCGTCGGCGTGGCGCCGGACGGACGGCATGTGCGCTTCCCTGCCCTCGGCAACATCACCGGCGACTGGGGCGGCGGCTACGACGTCGGCCTCGCCGCGATCGGGGCGGCCGCGCGCAGCGAGGACGGCCGGGGGCCGGCCACTGTCCTCGAGCGGCTGGCTCCCGCGCACTTCGACCTCGCGACACCGCTCGAGCTCGCACGCGCGATTCACGAGGGCCACGTCTCCCGTCGCCGAGCCGTCGAGCTGGCGCCGATCGTGATGAGCGTTGCTGTCGAGGACGAGGTGGCGCGGCTGCTCGTCGAGCGCCTGGTCGCGGAGATCGTCGCGTTCGCGCGCGCGGCAGGCGACCGTCTCGGGCTGGACGAGGCGGAGGTGCTGGTCGGGGGAGGGCTGATGCGCGCGGCGGGTGACGCCCTGCTCGCGCAGATCGCAGCAGGCCTCCGGCCGGGGCTGACGGTCCACCGGACGAGCGCGCCGCCGATCGTGGGCGCGGCACTGCTTGCACTCGACGAGCTCGGCGCCGGCAGCGACGTGCAGGCTCGGGTGCGCCGACAACTGGTCGAGGCGGTCGAGCACGTGGAAGCAGAGGTGCACTGATGGCGACCGTCACGTTCGACCAGGCGACGAGGATCTATCCAGGAACCGAGGCGGCGGCGGTCCATTCGCTGGACCTCGAGATCGCCGACGGGGAGTTCCTCGTTCTCGTCGGGCCGTCCGGGTCCGGCAAGACGACCGCGTTGCGCATGCTCGCGGGGCTCGAAGAGGTCGATGCAGGATCCGTGTGGATCGGCGACCGCGACGTCACGGACTTACAGCCGAAGCAGCGCGACGTCGCGATGGTGTTCCAGAACTACGCGCTCTATCCGTACCTCACGGTGGCTGCGAACATCGCGTTCCCGCTGCGGGTTGCACACGTCCCGAAGTCGGAGCGTGCGCGGCGGACGCAAGCGGTCGCGGAGCTGCTCGATCTCACGCCGTACCTCGAGCGGAAGCCGGGACAGCTCTCCGGCGGCCAGCGCCAGCGTGTGGCGATGGGCCGCGCGATCATCAGAGAGCCCAGCGTGTTTCTGATGGACGAGCCGCTGTCGAATCTCGACGCCAAGCTTCGGGTGCAGATGCGCGCCGAGATCGCCGCCCTCCAGTCGCGGCTCGGAGTCACGACGGTGTACGTCACGCACGATCAGTCGGAGGCGATGACGCTCGGCGACCGCGTCGCGGTGCTCGCCGACGGCCGGCTGCAGCAGTGCGACACGCCGCGGGCACTGTATGAGCTGCCGGCGAACGTCTTCGTCGCGGGCTTCATCGGCTCGCCCGCGATGAACCTGTGTCGTGTGCAGTGCGAGCACGGTGCGATCGCGCTCGGCGGCGTCGACATTCCGCTTCCCGCCGGGATGGAGGCGGGCGAGATCATCGTCGGCTTGCGCCCCGAGTCGCTCGAGCTCGCCGCCGACGGCATTCCGTGCGAGGTCGAGGTCGTCGAGGAGATCGGTGCAGACGCGTATGTGTTCGCGGCAGCTGAGATCGGGAAGCTCGTTGCGCGGGTTGAGGCCAAGCGCGCTCCCGAGCGTGAGGCGAGGATCGCTTTGCGCCCAAACGGCGATGAGGCGCACCTCTTCGACCCGGCAACGGGTAACCGGATCTCGCGCTAACCTCGCCCCATGGCCGAGGC
>DATBBH010000163.1:0-17459 GCA_036271075.1 Gaiellaceae bacterium
GCCCTGCGCCCAGACAAACTGGAGATCCAAGCCCGCTAGCGCATTGTGCGCGGCGGGCTTTTTCGTGGAAGGAGCGAAATGGCCAACCACCTGACGCCCGACGAGCTCTCGAAGGAGGTCGGGATCGACCGGGACGAGGTGATCAGGATCTGCCTCGAGGAGCACGTGCCGATCTACCAGGGGAAGATCGACAAGACGCTGTTCCAGGCTCAGCTCCACGCGCTGGGGGCATTCCCCGCGCCGCACTGAGAAACAGGACTACTTGCGGGAAGAGGCGGCAGCGCGCTTGCGCGGAGCCGCCTTTTTCTTGTCGTCTTCGGCGGGCTGCTGCTTCTTCGACGCCGCGGCGACCGATGCCTTCAGCGCCTCCATCAGGTCGATCACCGGGGCAGGCTCCTCCTGCGCAGGCAGTTCGAACTCCTGGCCGGCGAGCTTCGCCTCCAGCAGCTCGCGGAGCGATTCGCGGTACTCGCTGCGCAGCTCCTCCGCCTCGAAAGGCGCGGCCAGCGACGCGATGATCTGCTTCGCGAGCTCGAGCTCGGGCTTCTTGACCTGAGCATCCGCGACCGCCTCGTCGATCTCGGCGTGATCCTTCACGTCCTCGTGCACGAACAGCGTCTCGAGCGCGAGCGCATCGCCCATGGGGCGAATCAGGCACAGCTTCTCCTTGCCCGCGAGCACGAAGCGCCCGAGGGCAGCGACGCCCGCATCCTTCATCGCCTCGAGCAGGAGCACGTAAGGACGGCGCTGCGCTTCGGCGCCGGCGGGCACGAGGAAGTAGGTGCGGTCGAAATAGATCGGGTCGACCTCTTCCAGGCGCACGAAACGGCTGATCTCGATCGAACGTGACGTGTCGTGCTGCTCGATCGCCTCGAGGTCGGCCTCCTCCACCATCACGTACTGGCCCTTGGCGACCTCCCAGCCCTTGACGAGCTCGTCGGACTCGACGTCGCGCTCGTGCACCGGGCACCAGCGCTTCTGCTTGATCGGCGAGCCGCACTCGCGATGGAGCAGCCGGAACGAGATGTCCGACTGGCGGGCAGCCGGCTTCGTGGCAGGCGAAAGGCCGACCGGAATGCTGACGAGGCCGAAGCTGACGGAACCGTTCCAGGTTGTGCGCATCTGCAGGGAGAATCCTATCGAGGGCGGGTCTCCTTCGCCGCCGTCAACAGCGTTCCTCCATCTACATTGCCACCAGTGGCGCGCGCCCGGACGATTGCGAATCTGTGGCGGGACGCGGTCGCGGCCGCGCATCCCGACCCCGCGTATCTGCACGAGGTCGCGGGAGAATGGGTCGAGGTCACCTGGGCCGAGGCGAGGCGCGCCGTCGAGGAGATCGCGAACGGCCTCCTGGCCCTCGGGGTGAAGAAGGGTGACGCCTTCGCGCTGCTCGCCCGGACGAACCTCGAGTGGTCGCTCTTCGACTTCGCCCTCGCGCTCGTCGGGGCGGTGGGCGCACCGATCTACTCGTCGAGCTCGGCCCGCGACACGCACTACGTCCTCGAGCACTCAGAGGCCGTCGGCGTTCTCGTCGAGGACGCCGATCAACGCGCCAAGGTCGCGGGCTCGGGCGTCCGGCACGTGATCTCGTTCTCCGAGCTCGACGCCTTGCGCGAACGCGGCGCCAGCTACGCAGCCGAGCATCCTGCCGCGCTCGACGAGCGGGCCGATTCGATCGACGAAGACGACCTATTCACGTTCATCTATACGTCTGGCACGACGGGCCCGCCAAAGGCGTGCATGATCCGCAACCGCAACTACTACGCGATGGTGCAGAAGGGCGACGAGCTGGAGGAGCGGATCACGCTCCCGGGCGACGTGATGCTGCTCTATCTGCCGTTAGCGCACAACTACGGCCGCCTGCTCCACTTGTCCGCCGCCTACATCGGCTTCACGATCGCTTTTCTGCCGGATCCCCTGCGGGCTGCAACGGAGCTACCGCGGGTCCGCCCACACCTGTTCCCGAGCGTGCCGCGCGTCTTCGAGAAGATCCATACCGCCGTCGTCGCCGGGTTCCACGACCAGACGGGCGTGAAGAAGCGGATCGTCGACTGGGCTCTCCGCGTCGGCTACCGCGTCTCCAGGCTGCGCCAGGCGAAGCAGCCCGTCCCCGCCGCGCTGCTGTGGCAGTACCGCATCGCGGACAAACTTGTCTACTCGCAAGTGAAGGCGCGGCTCGGAGGCCGGCTACGCGTCGCGAACGCCGGCGGCGCGCCGTTGTCGCGAGAGATTGCGGAGTTCTTCCACGCGCTCGACATTCTCATCCTCGAGGGCTACGGGCTTTCCGAGGTCACCACAGCGGCGACAGTGAACCGGAGGAACGACTTCAAGTTCGGAACGGTCGGGAAGCCGCTGCCCGGCGTGGAGCTCGAGTTTGCCGACGACGGCGAGATCCTGATTCGGTCGAACACCGTGTTCGCCGGTTACTACCGCGACAGCGAAGCAACGAAGGCGACGCTCGACAACGAGGGATTCGTGCACACGGGCGATGTCGGTCACCTCGACGAAGACGGGTTCCTCATCATCACCGACCGTAAGAAGGACATCATCGTCACCGCGGGTGGCAAGAACGTCGCGCCACAGAACCTGGAGAACGAACTCAAGGCGCACAGAGTGATCTCGCAAGTGCTCGTCGTCGGCGACCGCAAGCCCTACATCGCGGCGCTGATCACGGTCGATCCCGAGTCGACGAACGGCCTGAGCGACACCGAAGTGCACGAGATCGTGCAGGGTGCGATCGACGCCGTCAACGCCGACCGGTCACGCTTCGAGCAGGTCAAGCGCTTCACCGTGCTGCCGCGCGAGTTCACGCTCGAAGCAGACGAACTGACACCGACGCTGAAGGTGCGACGCAAGGTGATCCTCGATCACTTCGCCCGCGAGGTTTCGGCGCTGTACGACTGACGGCTCAATGCCGTCAGTCGTACGCAACCTGGTTGCGGCGCAGCCGGAACCAGGTTGCTGCGTTACGCCAACCAGGGCGATCCGCTTACGACATGAACCTGGTTTCGCCTGCGGCGAGAACCAGGTTCAGAGAATTCTTCGCGCACCGACGTAGGTCGCGGCGTACCAGCTCTCATCGAGGCTGGAGATCTTCACGACGTCACCTGTGTGAGGTGCGTGCACGAACTGCCCGCCGCCGATGTAGATGCCGACGTGCCCGAGGCCGTCGAAGAAGACGAGGTCGCCCGGCTCGAGCTGGTCGCGCGAGACGGGGACGCCATAGCCGTACTGGCCATACGAGGAATGCGGCAGCGACACGCCGACCTGTGAATACGCCCACATGACGAGGCCCGAGCAGTCGAAGCCGCCGGGGGCCGAGCCGGCCCACACGTACGGTGTGCCGAGCTGCGACAGCGCGATGTTGGCGACATTGCTGTGCGTCGGCGGCGGTGCCACCACGGTCTCGGCGGCAGGAGCGATCGCCGAGACGCCGACCACAGTGGTCGCCTGCTGTTGCTGGGTATCGCGGTGCTGAATCGCGAGCCGTGCTTGCGCCTCGCGCGCCATCTGCAGCTGCCTCGCGGCGTCGGCGGCCACGAGCTGCGCGATCTCGCCCTTGATCGAGGAGAGCAGTCGATCCTGCTCGTTGATCTTCGTCTCGATCGATTGCTTGGCGGCCGCGCGCTGTGCAACGACTCGCGCTTGCGTCGCTCGTGCACGAGCGAGCAGCGCGCCATGACGTTTCACCGCGGTTCGGAATGTCTTCACCTGCGAGAGGATGCGCGCATCGAGCGTGGTGACGCTCTTCGCGCTGTCCATGCGGTTGATCATGTCGTCGAGGTTCTTCGCGCCGAGAATCACATCGAGCGTCGACGCCTGATCGGTCGTGTACAGCGTGACCAGACGCTTCGCGATCGTCCGCTGGCTCTGATGGAGGTTGCTCTTCGCGATCCGGAGCTCGTGCCGGTTCTCGCGGAGGTCGCGCTGAATCTGTGCGAGCTGCGCAGTTGCGGCGTTGTATTGCGCGCGCGCGCTCTCGAGCGAATCGGAGAGCTGCTGCAGCTGTCCCATGACCTGTTGCGCCTGTGCTCGCTTCGACGAAATCGAAGGGTCCGCAAATGCTGGGACTGCCGCCAGGAGGGCGAAACAGATCCCCGCGAGAACGTATGGCGCCTGCCCCAGCCTACGAATGACAACCCCCACACCGGGGGCGGGACGGGCGCACCGGGTGGGGCCGGTACGTCACGAGAGCGCAGGTTAGCAATCTGTTCGGACAAGCGTCAACGTGTACAGCTGCAAACCTGCGCGAAACTAGTTCCTTTCTGCACATAGACCGGTTCTCCTTCGTCGCGACTGTGGTACGGTCATGCACCGTGCTAGGGCAGGCACACACGCCGCGACGGCGCCTGTTTCCGCTCGCCTTGGTCGTTTTGGCGGTGTTGGTTGCACCGTCGATCGGTGGAGCAAATCCCTCGCAGAGCACTGCGTCGTTGCGTGCGCAAGATGCTGCAATCGTTGCGAAATCTCGTGCGGCGGTGCTCGGCCTCTACTCACTCGATCAGCAGCTGTCCGTCGCGCAGTCGAAGCTCGCGTCTCTGCGCTCGCAAGCGCAGTCACTTCGTGCACGACGGCTGAGCCTGCGGCATCAGCTTGCGATTGCAAGGCGCAGCACGCGGATCGCACAAGCGCGCGTCGCGCAAAGACTGCGCCTTCTCTACGAGCAGGGGAACGTCGAGCCACTCGAAATCGTGCTCGGCTCGAAGAGCCTCGATGAGGCGATGACCAATCTCGACAACCTGAACCGCGTCGCCGGGCAGGGTGAGGACGTGCTGCGTCAACTCGCCAGCGCACGCAGGTCGATCGCGGGCGCGTCGCGCGGGCTGGCCGCGCAGCAGGCCGCTCTGGCGGCGGCGACGCAGGCGGCAACGGCAACCGTCGCTGCGCTCGCTCAGACACGGGCCGAGCGCAGCTCGTACCTCTCGGCTCTGTCCGCCAGGCGCCAGCTGACCGAGCGCCAGATCTCGAACCTCGTGGCAGTAGCCGGCGCCGCTCAGGTTCGCAGCGCCCAGGTCGCACGGAGCACGTCGATCGTTCCCGCGGTAACGGGCTCCTCGGCCTCCCCGGCGTCGTTCGCCTCGTCGGCTCCGCGGACCGTCAGCGGCCGCACAGTCACGGTCTCGGCGACTGGCTACGCGTTGCACGGAGGCACCGCAAGCGGCCTCCCGGTCGGCTGGGGCGTCGTCGCGGTCGATCCGTCGGTGATCCCACTCGGCACGCACATGACGATCCCCGGGTACGGCGAGGCTGTCGCGGCCGACACGGGCGGCTCGGTCGTCGGCGCGATGATCGATCTGTGGTTCCCGTCGACGGCGCAGGCGAATGCCTGGGGCCGGCGCACGGTGACGATCGTTTTGCATTAGGCCAACGCGGCTACACTGACCTCGCGGTCCCACGCCCAGGTAGGCCGAGCTGAGCGACGAAGCGAACACCTCTCAAGCACTCCAGACGCGCGTCCTGCTCGTGGACGACCACGATCTGTTTCGCACGGGGTTGCGCAATCTGCTCGAGGAACAGGGCGTGCAGGTGGTCGGTGAATGCGACAACGGCACAGATGCTCTGCGCGCGGTGCGCGAGGTAGCGCCGGACGTCATCGTGATGGACCTCAACATGCCCGGGATCAGCGGCGTCGAGGCGACACGGCAGATCTCAATGATCGCGCCGCTGACCCGCGTGCTCGTGTTGACGATCTCGGATCAGGACAGCGACGTGATGGACGCGATCCTCGCAGGGGCGTGCGGGTATCTCCTCAAGGACTCATCGATCTCGGAGCTGATCAGCGGCATTCAGGCCGCCGCGGTCGGCGAGTCACTCGTCTCCCCAGCGATTGCCTCGAAGGTTCTGCAGCGCGTGCGTGCGTCGAGCGCGTCGCCGCACGAGGCAGAGCTGATTCAGTCCGAGCTGTCCGACCGCGAGATCGAAGTGCTGAAGCTGATCGCGAACGGCAAGGACAACGGAATGATCGCGCTGGAGCTGCACATCAGCCCGAAGACGGTGAAGAATCACATCTCGAACATCCTGATGAAGCTGCAGATCGAAAACCGGATCCAGGCCGCGGTCTACGCGGTCCGCTCGGGGATCGTCTAGCTCCGCCCGCTACGCCGCGGGAGAGCCGATGCGAACGTCGTCCGCATGACGACGTAGCTCGTTGAGCGCACCGCGCAACTCCGCCAGATCACGGTCGGTCGATTCGAGCCGCTGTGCGACGTCGGCCAGCTCCCGCGCCTTGCTCAGGGTGTCGCCCTGCTCGATTCCCCGGCTCAACCCGGTCACGCGGCGTTCCAGCCGCCACCGCTCCGCCTCGAGCGAGAGTGCCTGCGCATAGCCGTCCGTCAGCGTGCGCTCGATCTGGTCGAGGTCGCGCGCCGAGGCGCCCAGCAGCGTGGAGATCGAATCGAGAAGGTCGGTCATGCCCCTGCCAGGGTCGATTCTCCGGACGAGGCGTGTCAGGAACAAGGGCCGTGCGGCCCATTCCCCCGGGGTGCAAGGCCCACGCGGCGGCCGCCGCGGGCTCGGTCACAATGACGCGCGTGCGAAGGGGTCTTGCAATCGTCGCGCTCGTGCTGGTCCTGGCTCCTGCCGGCCGCGCGGAGCTCCTGCCGCTGACGGCGCGACTGGCACAGGCCCTCGCGGTCCCAGGCTATTCGAAAGACACATCGGCGGCGGTTGCGGTCGATCTCAGTACGGGCAAGCTGCTGTTCGCACGCAATCCCGACCTGTCGCTGGCGCCGGCCTCGAATGAGAAGCTGACGGTCACGTTCGCGGCGCTGACCGAACTGGGGATCACATATCGCTTCCGCACGGAGATCTTCGGTCACGGCTACCAGGACGGCTCGACGTGGCACGGCGATCTGTTCCTGAAGGGCTTCGGCGACCCAACGCTCACCTCGCTGCAGGTCGAGGGGCTGGCGGCGCAGATCGCCCGACAGGGAATCACGCGCGTTACGGGGCGCGTGCTCGGCGACGAGTCGTGGTTCGACGCTCGCCGGACGGCGCTCGGCTGGAAGGCGGGCTTCCTCGTCAACGAATGCCCGCCGCTCTCGGCGCTCGTAGTCGACCGGGCGGTCTACGACCGTCACGTTGCGCTGCAGCCTGCGCTCGCCGCAGCCGGGCGCCTGCGGCAACTGCTGCGCAAGCACGGTGTCTCGAGCGGCCCGGTCGGGCTCGGGCGCGCCCCCGCCGGCGCGCTCGCGCTCGCACAGGTCGAGTCGGAGCCGCTGCCCGTGGTGCTGCAGGGGATGGATCGCGAGAGCGACAACTTCGCAGCCGAGCTGATTGTGAAAGAGCTCGGGGCCGAAGTCGGCGGAGCCGGCACGACCGCGGCAGGTGTCGCAATCGTGCGGCGCGATCTCGCGGCCGCAGGCGTCCCGCTGGCGGGGGTGCAGATCGTGGACGGCTCAGGGCTTTCCCTCGAAGACCGGCTGACCGCGCGCGCGCTCTCGGCGCTCCTCGTCACTGCGTGGGGCGACCCCGACCTCCGACAGCCGTTCTGGGCCGCCTTGGCGGTCGCCGGCGTGAACGGGACGCTCGAGGACCGGATGAGGCACAAGCCGGCGCGTGGCGCCGTGCACGCGAAGACCGGCACGACCGATGAAGCGTCGGCGCTCTCAGGCTACGTCGACGACCGCTTTGCGTTCGCCGTGCTCCAGAACGGCGAGCCGGTCGCGACGCGATCCGCACAGCGGGCGCAGGACCGATTCGCGAGCGCGCTGGCGTCAACCCCCTAGCAAGGACTTGAGGTCGTCCTCCGTGAGCAGAGGAACGCCGGCCTTCTGGGCCTTGGCGACCTTCGAGCCCGGACTCTCGCCGACGATCACCCCCGCGGTCTTCTTCGAGACGTTGTCCGACACCTTCGCGCCGAGCGCCTCGAGCGCGGCGCGCGCGTCCTCACGGGTGAACGACTCGAGCGTGCCCGTGACGACGTACTGCCGGCCGGTCAGCGGGCCCTCGACGGGTCGGTCCTCCTCTCCCGACTCGAACCGGAGCCCGAGCCCGCGCAACTCAGCGACGAGGCGCTGATTGTCGGCGTCCGCGAACCACCCGGCGATTGCCTCAGCCCGCTCCGGGCCGATGCCCTCGCACTCCATGATCTCCTCTTGCGTTGCACCGGCCAGCCGCTCGACGTCGCCGAAATGGCGTGCGAGGTTCTGCGCCGTCACCCAGCCGACGTCGGGAATGTTCAGCCCGAACAGCACGCGTCGGAATGGGATCTCCTTTGACGCCTCGATGGAGGCGACCACGTTGGTCGCGGACGTCTCGGCGAAGCCGTCGAGCTCCAGCAGCTGCTCCTTGGTCAACTGGTAGAGCTCCGGCAACGAGCGGACGAGGCCGAGCTCCCACAGCCGCCGCACGAGCTGTTCTCCCACACCGTCGATGTCGGCTGCCGCCTGCACCCAGTTGATGAGAGATTCGAGGCCGCGCGAAGGGCACGCGCGGTTTGGGCAGCGGTGCATCGCCTCGCCCTCCGGCTTGACGACTTCGGCGCCGCACAGAGGGCAGTGCGTCGGCATCTTGAAGGGCTTGGTCCCCCGCTTGTGAGCGCCGGCGGGGCCTACGATCTGCGGGATCACGTCGCCGGCGCGCTGGACGATCACGTCGTCGCCCTCGCGAATGTCCTTGCGATTGATGTCCTCTTCGTTGTGCAGGGTCGCGCGAGAGATCGTGACGCCGCCGACCTCGACCGGCTCGAGCAGCGCCCACGGATTGAGCGCGCCCGTGCGGCCGACACGGATCATGATCTTGTTCAAGCGCGTCGTGGAGG
The DNA here is from genome assembly GCA_036271075.1 of Gaiellaceae bacterium. GTDB lineage: Bacteria > Actinomycetota > Thermoleophilia > Gaiellales > Gaiellaceae > PALSA-600. The sequence goes on from DATBBH010000163.1 coordinate 8,762, forward strand.
TCAGCGGCGCCCACTTGAAAGCGCGTGACCAGCGCGGTCGCTGATGGAGCGCGCCGAGGCGCTGTTGCTGCGCGTAGTCGTCGATCTTGATCACGATCCCGTCGATCTCATAGTCGAGCTCCGCGCGGCGGCGCTCCCACGTGCGACACCGCTCTGCCACCTCCTCGACCGTTTCGACCCGCTCCGCAAACGGGTTGATCGGGAAGCCGTGCTCGCGAAGCCAGTGCAGCGTTTGCCAGTGCGAGACGAACTCAACGCCCTCGTGCGCTCCGATGCCGTAGGCCCAGAACGAAAGCGGTCGCGTCGCGGTGATCGCAGGGTCCTTCTGCCGCAGCGATCCCGCAGCCGCGTTGCGCGGGTTCGGCGTCGGCTTCTTCTCCTCCGCGATCAGCCGCTCGTTCAGCTCGCGAAAGCCCGAGAGCGGCATGTACACCTCCCCACGCACCTCGATCAGCTGCGGCACGTCGGCTCCGAGCATGCGCAAGGGAATTGCCGGGATCGTGCGGAGGTTGACGGTGACGTCCTCACCGACCTCGCCGTCACCGCGCGTCGCGCCTCGCGCGAAGACCCCGTTCTCGTAGGTGAGACTGATCGCGAGGCCGTCGATCTTCGGCTCGAGGACATAGGCGACCGTCGCATCGTCACCGAGCCGCTTGCGAGCGTCTTCGGCCCACTTCGCGATCGCGTCGTCGGTCGTCACCTTCTCGAGCGAGCCCATCGCGGTGAGGTGGCGCACTTTCTGGAACTTGGCCGAGGCGGGCGCGCCGACGCGCTGCGTCGGCGAGTCGGCTGTGACGAGCTCGGGATGCTCGCGCTCGAGCTCGACGAGCTCGTCGTAGGCGCGGTCGTACGTCGCGTCGTCCACCGACGGGTCGTCGAGCACGTGGTACTCGTGCAGCCAGCGATTGAGCTGGCCGCGCAGCTCGGCGGCCCTAGACGAGGTCAAGCAGCTCCTCCGGGCGATCGACGACCACGTCGGCTGCGGTCAGCTTGTCCGCCGTGTGGATGCGCCCCCAGCTGACGCCGATCGCGAACAAGCCCGCTGCCTTGGCAGCCTCCATGTCGAACGGCGAATCGCCCACGTAGGCGGCTTCGTGTGCGCCGGCGCCCAGTCGCTCGAGCGCGAGCAGCAACGGCTCGGGATCGGGTTTGTGCTTCGCGGTCTCGTCGCCGCCGACGACCATTTCGAAGAGATGTTCGAGCGGTAGCCTCGCAAAGGCAAGCTCAACGGTGAGGCGCCGCTTCGCAGTGACGATGCCGAGCCGGTGGCCACGCTCCTTCAGCTCGGCGAGCACCATGTCCATGCCCGTGCAGTACTCGAGCGTGTCGTGCAGCGGCTCGTTGTGTGCGCGGTAGACGCGAACGAGCTCGTCGATGCGGTTCGGATCGAGCGCGACCATCTGCGCCTCCAGGCCCGGCCCGCCGACCGCCTTCATCAGCTCGGCGTCGCTCCACTCACCGCCCACGACCGTCTCAGCGGCATGCCGCATCGACGCGAGGATGATGGCACCGGAGTCGATCACAGTGCCGTCGAGATCGAAGAGTACGACGGGAAAGCGCACGCGCTCGATCGTACCGAGGCGGTTCGCGATGCCACGGCACCACGGGCTCAGAGGCGAGGCACGTCCGGATAGGAGACACGCGTCAGGTAGAGGCCATGCGGTGGGGCCGTGGCGCCGGCGTCTGCGCGCGGCCGGCCGTCGAGCAGCGGGGCCAGCTCTCGCCCCTGGAGCATCGAGCCGACGAGCGTTCGCACCATGTGGCGGAGGAAGGAATCGGCGGTGATCTCGAAGGCGACGACGCTCTCATCGACCTCGACCCACCGCGCACTCTCGACCGTCCGCGTGAAGCTGCGGTGCTGGGTCTCCGTCGGCGTGAACGCGCGAAAGTCACGCTCACCGACGAGCGCCTGAGCGTTCTCGTTCAGCTCGACGAGATCGAGCGTCCGCGGCCACCAGACCGAGCGCGTCGCCTCGAACACCGAGCGCTCGCGCCGGCGCCAGATACGGAAGCGATACGACCTCGACCGGGCGTCGAAGCGGGCGTGGAAACCGTCCGGTGCCACCTCGACCGCGGTGATCGCGACATCGTCCGGCAGCACCGTGTTCAGCGCCTCCGCAGCACGGTCGACCGGCGGGCCGCCGACCACATCGACGGAGACCACGTTTGCGAGCGCGTGCACGCCGGCGTCGGTGCGACCGGCCACCGTCAGCTCGTTGCAGGTGCCGTAGAGCTCCTCGACCGCCCGGTGCAACTCGCCCTCCACCGTGCGCGCACCCGGCTGCCTCGCCCAGCCGCGGAAGCCGGTGCCGTCGTACTCGATTGTCAGCTTCGCCCTCACGTCAGGCGCACCTGGATCTGCCGTCTGCTCGTCAGGCAAGCCTGACGAGTGTTGTAAGGAATGCCTGATGCTCTAGTCACTTGGCGGCTGTCATTTATACTACGGCTCCATGACCGTCGAGCATCACTTTCTGCTGCAGCGGGTGCAGCCCGCCATGGTCGGCCTGATCGACGGGTCGCTCTCGACGCTCGCGCCCATCTTCGGCATCGCGATCTACACCCACAAGCCCCACGCGGCGTTCATCGCCGGTCTCGCGACCGCGATCGGCGCCGCCATCTCCATGGCCTACAGCGAAGGCCTGTCGGACACCGGGGAGCTCACAGGGCGCGGTAGCCCGGTCACACGCGGCTTGATCACCGGCGGGGGCACGTTTCTCGGCGGGATCCTGCACACGCTGCCGTTCCTGATCCCGAACTACCATGCCGCCATCGTGACCGCGGCCATCGTGGTCGGGTTCGAGCTCGTCGGGCTGGCGGTGATCCGCTGGAGGTTCTTCGAGACGAGCTTCGCGAAATCGCTACTGAATCTTGTCGTCGGCGGGAGCGTCATCGCCGTCGTCGGTGCTCTGGTCGGCACTGCCGGCTGATTCTTCCTCACCGGCCTCCGGCTCCTCGGCGGAAGCCTCCGGCTCGTCAGGAGCCTCTTCGACCGGCTCGGCCACCGCGACGGGCTCGGGCGTCCGCTCCTCGCGCTGGGTGGCGACGTATTCCTCGTCGACCAGCTCGAGGTACGCCATCTCGGCAGCGTCGCCCGGGCGCGGCCCGATCTTCACGATCCGCGTGTAGCCGCCCGGGCGGTCCTTGAAGAGCGGAGCGACGTCCGCGAACAGCTTGTGCACCACGTCGCGCGAGCGCAGGAACGCCGTCGCCTGCCGACGGGCATGGAGATCGCCGCGCCGGCCGAGCGTGATCATCTGCTCGGCGATCGGCTTGACGGCCTTTGCCTTCGTGACGGTCGTCTTGATGCGACCGTGCTCGATCAGCGCACCCGCAAGGTTCGAGTAGAGCGCCTTGCGGTGCGCCGAATCACGACCGAGCTTCTTGCCTGAGCGCGCGTGCCGCACGTTACTCCGAGCCGTTCCCGCCGCCGCGCAGGTTGAGACCGTGCTGCTGCAGCGTCTCCTTGACCTCTTCGATCGACTTCTTGCCGAAGTTCGGGATCGCAGCAAGCTCCGACTCCGACTTCGTGACTAGGTCGCCGATCGTCTCGATGCCGACGCGCTTGAGACAGTTGTACGAGCGCACACCGAGCTCCAGCTCTTCGATCGGGAAGTTCTCCATCCCGCCCGCGAGCGAGACGCCTGCCGTCTCGCCGGCACCGTCGGCGGACGCGGCCGCCGACTCGCCGTAGCCCTCGATCTTCTCCAGGTCGGTGAAGATCGCCAGCTGGCGGATGAGGATCTCGGCGCCCTGCGCAATCGCTTCCTTGGGATCGATCGAGCCGTTCGTGGTGACGTCGAGGATCAGCTTGTCGTAGTCGGTGCGCTGCCCGACGCGCGCCGCTTCCACGTCGTACGCGACGCGGTTGATCGGCGAGAACATCGAATCGACCGGGATGACGCCGATCGTGTGCGCCTGGCCACGGTTGCCCTCGGCCGGCACGTAGCCGCGGCCCCGCCCGATCGTGAGCGTGACCTCGAGGCGGCCCTTCGACGACAGGTTCGCGATCTCGAGCTCCGGGTTGAGGATCTCGAGGTCGGCAGGCGCCTCGATGTCGGCGGCCGTGACGATTCCTTCACCGCGCTTCGTCAGGCGAACCTCCACCTCCGGCGACTCGCCGTGGAGGATGCAGACGAGCTGCTTCAGGTTGAGGATGATGTCGGTCACGTCCTCACGAACGCCCGGGAGCGTCGTGAACTCGTGCGCAACGCCCTCGATCTTCACCGAGGTGACCGCAGCGCCCTCCAGCGAGGAGAGCAGCACACGGCGCAGCGAGTTGCCGAACGTGTAGCCGAAGCCGCGGTCGAGCGGCTCGATCACGAAGACGCCACGGTTCTCGTTCACTTCCTCGTGCGTGATCTTCGGCACCTGGAAATCGGTCGCGCGTACTGCCAAAGTGTGTCCTTTCTCTTGCGAGCCGTACCCGGAGTAGTGGAACTACTTCGAGTAGAGCTCGACGATCAGCTGTTCGGAAACCGGAGTGTCGATCTCGGCACGCTCCGGCCACTTCAAGACGGTCCCGCTGAGCCCGTCGTGGTCTGCCTGCAGCCACGGCGCGACAGCGGCGGTGAGGTCGGTCGCGTCGCGGACGATCTGCTCCGCGCCGGACCCGGTCTTCAGCGAGACGATGTCATCGGGCTTGACCTGGTAGCTCGGGATGTTCACGCGGCGGCCGTTCACGGAAAAGTGGCCGTGGCGGACGAGCTGGCGTGCCTGGGCGCGCGATGCCGCGAAGCCGAGCCGGTAGACGACGTTGTCCAGGCGAGTCTCGAGCATGCGCAGCAGGTTGTCGCCCGTGATGCCACCCTGCTTGTTCGCCTTCTCGTAGTAGGTGCGGAACTGCGTCTCGAGGAGACCGTAGAAGCGGCGCGCCTTCTGCTTCTCGCGCAACTGCAGCAGGTACTCGCTCTGCTTGATCCGGCCGCGGCCGTGCTCACCCGGCGGGTACGAGCGGCGCTCGATGGCGCACTTCTCGGTCAGGCAGCGCTCGCCCTTGAGGAAGAGCTTGATGCCCTCCCGGCGGCACTGCTTGCACTTCGGTGAACGATCCCTGGCCATTACACCCTTCTCCGCTTCTTCTGGCGGACGCCGTTGTGCGCCTGCGGCGAGACGTCCTTCACTCCGAGAATCTCCAGGCCGGCCGCCTGCAGCGAGCGAATAGCCGTCTCGCGGCCGGAGCCCGGCCCCTTGACGAACACTTCGACCTTCTGCAGACCGTGCTCCATGCCCTTGCGGGCCGCCGCGTCGGCGGTCACCTGAGCAGCGAACGGAGTCGACTTGCGCGAGCCCTTGAACCCGGCCGAACCGGCGGACTCCCAGACGATGACGTTCCCGTCCTTGTCGGTCAGCGCGACGATCGTGTTGTTGAACGACGTCTTGATGTGCGCCTGGCCGATCGCGATGTTCTTGCGAACGCGGCGGCGCGTGCGGCCACGCGTGGTCGCGGCTCTGCGAGGAGGCGCCATTACTTCGCCTTCTTTCCGCGGCCGACGGTCTTCTTCGGGCCCTTGCGCGTGCGCGCGTTGGTCTTCGTGCGCTGGCCGCGGGCCGGCAGATTGCGCCGATGCCGAAGGCCGCGGTACGCGCCGATCTCCGAGAGGCGCTTGATCGCCTGGGTGCGCTCACGGCGCAGGTCACCCTCGACCTGCTCGTTCTGGTCGATGTAGTCGCGGAGCTTCGCCACCTCGTCCTCGGTGAGGTCACGGACCTTCGTGTCGCGCGAGAGGCCGAGCGCGTCGCAGATCTTCTGCGCCGTCGGCTGGCCGATGCCAAAGATGTAGGTCAACCCGATTTCGAGCCGTTTTTGGTTCGGCAGGTTGACGCCTGCGATACGTGCCATGTGTCTGCTTCTACCCCTGACGCTGCTTGTGACGAGGATTCGTGCAAATGACCATGGTGCGCCCGTGCCTCTTGATCACACGGCAGCGCTCGCACATGGGTTTCACTGAAGGTCTAACTTTCATTCGGAAATGTCCTCAGACGGAGGTCGCGCACGGGCAAACGCCTCGCGACGCGGGCCGTCATGGTACCAGAACGCCTGTATCGGTGAGGATTCTCGGCCCTGCGGCCGTAACGGCGACCGTATGCTCGAAATGAGCTGCCAGGGAGTCGTCGGTGGTCGAGATCGACCACTCGTCGTCGTGGATGTAGACGTCCGGGCCCCCGGCCGTGATCATGGGCTCGATCGCGATCGTCATGCCCTCCTTCAGCTCGGGGCCGCGGTAGGAGGAGACGAAGTTCGGCACCTGAGGGTCCTCGTGCATCGAGCGCCCGACGCCGTGACCGACCAGGCTCCGAATCACGCTGTAGCCCGCCTCCTCGGTGACCGCCTGGACGGCCTGCGAGATGTCGCCGATCGAGTTGCCGAGGCGTGCTTCCTTGATGCCGGCTTCGAGGGCCGCCTTGCACACATCGAGCAGCCGTTGGGCGCCTGCGGAGATCGACCCGACCGGAAACGTCCAGGCCGAGTCGGCGACGAACCCGTCCAGCGTCACGCCGACGTCGACCGACAGGATGTCGCCGTCCTGAAGCGTCAACCGCCCCGGAATGCCGTGGACGACCATCGAGTTCGGCGAGAGGCAGGTCGCGGCCGGATAGCCCTTGTAGCCCTTGAAGGTCGGCTCCCCGCCGTGGGAGCGGATGAACTCGTCCGCGAGCACGTCGAGCTCGCCGGTGGTGACGCCGGGACGCAGATGCTCCTCGATCAGCGCCAGCGCCTCGGCCACGACCTTGCCCGCACGCGCCATCGTCTCGATCTCCTGCGCCGACTTGCGGATGATCATGCGACCACCCGCAGCGAGTCGGAGATCTCCGACCACACGTCCTCGATCGAGCGGTCGGCGTGGATCGGCACCAGCTTGCCTGTGACACGGTAGTGCTCGACGATCGGCTCCGTCTCGGAGTGGTAGAGCTCGAGCCGCTTTGCGATCGCCTCGGGCGTGTCGTCCGCGCGACCCTCGAGCTCCGCGCGCTTGAGCGCTCGCTCGATGCCGACCACATCGGGCAGGTCGAGGAACAGGATCGCGTCCAACCGTCGTCCGAGCTCGCCGAGCAGGGCATCGAGTGCCTCCGCTTGCTCGATGTTGCGTGGGAAGCCGTCGAGCACGAACCCCGTCTGCGCATCGGGATGGGACAAGCGCTCCTTGATCATCGCTACCGTCAGCTCGTCGGGGACGAGCCGGCCGGCCTCCATGATCTCCCCGACCTGTTTGCCGAACTCTGTGCCCTCGGCCTGCGCAGCGCGGAACATGTCCCCCGTCGAGACGTGGGGAATCCCATAGTCCTCGGCGATGCGCTTTGCCTGCGTGCCCTTGCCGGCCCCCTGAGGGCCGAGGACGAGGAGATTCACCGCAGGAAGCCCTCGTAGGACCGCATCATCATCTGGGACTCCATCTGACGCATCGTGTCGAGCGCGACGCCGACGACGATCAGCACCGAGGTGCCGCCGAGCGCGCGTGAAGTTGCCTGTGAGAAGCCGAAGTGGTTGATGAACACCGACGGCAGCACGGCGACGACGGCGAGGAACAGCGAGCCCGGCAACGTCAGCCTGGTCAGCACACGGTCGAGGTACTGCGCGGTCGGCGGGCCCGGGCGGATACCGGGGATGTAGCCGCCGTACTTGCGCAGGTTGTCGGCCTGGTCGACCGGGTTGAACTGGACCGCCGTGTAGAAGTAGGTGAAGATGATGATCAGCGCCGCTTCGACAAGCAGGTACGTCGAGGAGGACGGCGAGAAGTGCGTATTGATCCAGGTCGTCGAGGACGGCGCGAACGACGAGACGGTCTGCGGGAGCGCGAGCAGCGCGGCCGCGAAGATGACTGGGATCACGCCCGCCATGTTCACGCGCAGCGGCATGTAGGTCGCGCCGCCCTGGGTCTGGCGGCGGCCGACCATGCGCTTCGCGTACTGGATCGGAATGCGCCGCTGGCCCTCCTGGACGAAAACGACCGCGACGACGATGCCGATCGCGACGAGCGGGAAGAACAGTTTCTCGACTGCACCGCCGTTCAGCCAGGCGTTGATGCCCTGGGGCATGGACGTCAGGATCGACGCGAAGATCAGCAGTGAGATGCCGTTGCCGATGCCGCGCTTCGTGATCAGCTCGCCGAACCACATCAGGAGGACCGTGCCCGCGGTCAACGTGACGACGATCAGCACGAGGCGGCCCGGGTTGGCCGGCAGCGCCCCCTGGGTGTGGAAGAGGTACGCGTACCCCGTCGCCTGCGCGGCCGCGAGCACCACGGTCAGATAGCGCGTGTACTGATTGATCTTCGCGTAGCCGGCTTCGCCTTCCTTCTGCAGCTGCTCGAGCTGCGGGATGACGACGGTCAGGAGCTGCAGGATGATCGACGCAGTGACGTACGGCATGATCCCGAGCGCGAAGATCGAGAACCGAGACAGCGCGGAGCCGGAGAACAGGTTCAGGAGGCCGAGCAGCGAACCGCCGCGGCCGTTGAAGAAGTTCTGGATCTGAGCCGAGTCGACGCCCGGCGCGGGCATCCACGAGCCGAGGCGGTACGCCGCCAGGATCCCCGCGGTGAATAGGAGCCGGCGCCGAAGCTCCGGGACCCGCCACGCGTTGGCGAGCCAGGAAAGCAAGGGTTAGGAGCCCTCGCCTTCGGCGGTCTCTGAGGGAGTGGTCTCGGCTTCTTGCGTGGTGTCCTTCGTCCTGCCCTCGGGGCGCCGCTTCATGTTCTTC
>DATBBH010000164.1:0-76469 GCA_036271075.1 Gaiellaceae bacterium
CGAGCACCTTGATCATCAGCGAGCGGTCGTTCAGTGCGCTGTGCTCGTCGAGGCTGACGCAGACCGAGGCCGTCGACATGTACTCGCGTAACGCTTCGTCGCCGACATGACCGGGCAAGGAGATGACGCCTGCGAGCCCGCGTGCAGCAGCCTCGGACTCGAGCGTCTGTCGAATCTCGCCGTCCCCGACGATCGCAAACGAGACGTCCTCCCTCCCGTGCACATTGACGAGCTCTTCAGCTGCATCGAGAAGGTATCCCAGGCCCTCCTTTCGTGACATCTGCCCGACCCACAGCACGAGATGCTTGCGCCCGCTTCGCAGCTCCGGGAGTGGCTCGACCGGGTAGAAGCGAGCCGGGTCAGGGCCGTTGTAGATGACGTAGACGTTCTCGGCTGCGATGCCGCCGCGGCTGCGCACCAGGTCCGCGCACGGCTCGTTGACCGTCATGACCAGGTCGGCGGTGCGCTCGGCGCGCCGCTCGAGGACGATGAGCAGACGGTGCAGCAGTCCCCGGCGTTCGAACATCGCCTCGAACAGTTCCGGCGCGGGGTCGTGATAGTCGAAGATGAGACCCGCTCCGCGACGGCGAAACGGCCGCGCCAGCTGGATCAGAAAATCGGGAGGATTGGCTGCGATCACGACGTTGAAGGGCGCCTCCCGACGCAGCCGCCGCACGATCTTCGAGACACCGACAACCGCGTCCGCATATTCCCGCAGGTAGCCTCGCGCGCCTCCCTGCGAGAGACGAACCGGATAGCGAAGCGCGCGAACGCCGTTCACGTCCGCTTCGCGCTCGTCGGCGCCGGGCCCGAGCGGAGAGATGACCGTGACGTCGTAGCCCGCCGCGGCAAGGTCGAAAGCCTCTTGCCGGATCCGCCGGTCGGCCGGGAACGGCATGTTCTCGAGCAGGCAGAGAACGCGCCCCTTCATCCGGGCAACCCTCGGAGCAGCTTGCTCTGGATTCGCGAGCGCTGCTGGCGGCGCATCAGCTCGATCACGTCCTTCTCAGCGCGCGGCTCGCGTCGCAATGCCGAACCGAGCCAGGCCCCGAGATAGGCGGCGCCGCCCACGACCCGTGGCCGTCGGCGCATCCGGATGAGCGCGCTCGCCATGACCTGAACGGGATGTGCCCCGTAGGCCCAAGCTGCGACGCCGGCCCGGCGGTAGCCGCGAACGATGCCGTCGTAGCTGCCGGTCGGCCGCAAGTGCAGCACGTTCCGATCGGGGAAGGTGACGTTCTCGACCTTCCAGCCGTACAGCTGCGCGCGCAGTTCGTCGATCGTGTCCCAGCCGAGATGGGCCGGCAGCGGCGAGATCTGGTCGAGGCAGGCTGCACGGTAGAACTTCGTCGCACCGCGAACGTGCCAGGGTTGCGAAGATTCGGGCGAGACGATGCCGTCCCGTTCGACGCTGAGCGGGCCGCCGCAGATCCCGATCCGCCCGTCTGCTTCAAGCGCGCCCATGATCTTCGCGAAGAAGCTCGGTGGAAACTCGAGGTCCCCGTCGAGCTTGGCGATCACGTCGTAGCGCCGGCCGAGCTGCTCGACCGCCCATTGGAACCCGACAAGCTCGGCTGCGCCGGCCATGCGGTCGATCTCGCGCGAACGACGCGGTCGCTGCAGCGTTCGGGCGTAGGTGTGCTCCTCGGCAAACACCGCGACCAGCTCGGCCGAGCGGTCGTCCGACCCATCGTCAACGAAGAGCAGCAGGTCCGGTATCCGCTCCTGATCCTCGAGCGACGCGAGAAGCCGCGGGAGATGCTGCTCCTCGTTCAGGAACATGATCACCGCCGCGAGAGTGATTTCCCGGCCGTTCACACCCGGTTTCGACCCTAACCAAGCCTTCCCGAAGATACGACTACCCACATGGGTAGGTCCGGCCGGAGCCTCGCGGGAATCAGAATGCGTGGCGTCCATGGAAGTACCAGAAGAGGGTAAGGACACGTGTGAGGCCTTCTCGCAGGCGAGCACGTTCTCTTTGCTCTGCTGCGAACGCTCGCTCGACCGCGGCCCGGTCGAGAAGGGACCAGAGCGGGGACCCGGGCACCGAGAGGCAGAGCTCCCGGTGTTCCCGCAAGTTCGAGTCGAACCAGGAGACCCAATACGGCTGTATCGCCGCCTGCGCCGGGGACGGAATGCCCCGCCGTCGTCTTCGGACCAGGCTCCGGGCGAGGTCGGCGGATGCCAGCAGGCGGGCGCGGGCCGGCTCCTGCCGGCGCCACCGCTTCGAGAACTCGACGTCGCGCAGGGTCGGAGAGAGAGACGTCAGGATCCGATAGTGAGGAGCCTCCAGGTAGCGCTCGTCCGGTGTCAGAGAGAAGCAATAGTTCGCATAGATTCGCGAGCAGTAGGGGCTGAACAGATCATCGATCGCCGCGAGCCGTCGAACACCCGTCGAGCCCCAGCGCGGCACACGATCGAACGCGTAGTGCGCCTCGCCAAGCTCGCGCCGCCCCCAGCCCTCGGAAAGTCGCGCAGTTGTGAAGGCTCGGACATGGGTGCTGACCAGGCGCCTGGCGTCGGCTGTCATGAACGTCCTGAACGCGCGGGCGCGCTCGAGAATCAGTTCTTGCTGGACACGCGCGGAGCAGGTGAGCAGTGGGACGTTCGCCGCGTATGGTCCTGTCCGGACTCCGCATCTCCCGATCTCGCCACCGAGCCCGGTGACCTTGAGCCCGAGCGTGCGAGGCGCGACGAGCTGATCGTGCAGGTCGCCGATCTGAATCAGGCTGGAGAGGCCGTCCGTCTGCGAGACAAAGGTCTTTGCGAGCCCGCCGGGATCGCCTTTGTCGAGTGCATCGACCGAGCGCAGCTCATGACGTATGCCAACGGCGCTCGCCACCTGACGTGCGCCCTCCACATCGCCGTCGCCTTCGCGGCCGCCGGTGAAGTAGCGCACGTTGCCGGCGCCGGAAGCGAGGATGAGAGCAAGCAAGAGGCGCGTATCGCGTCCCGCGGTGAGGCCGCAGTCGACCGGGCCTCCTCCCTCTGCCGCCGAAGCCGTCAAGCTCACCAGCTCGCTCGCGACCTCGTCGGCGCAGAAGCGGACGCTGGATCGTGCTCCTGCTGCGACCTGCGCGGGCGTGAAGTACGGACGTCTGGTGAGGCCCGCTCCACTGAGGCGGTATTCGGAGCCGCCCGCCAGCGCCTGGACGCCGGCCAGCAGCGTCGTTTCTCCGGTCGGCCACCCGAGTGCCGCGAACGAGCTCACACCGAGCAGACTGGGCTCGTCGAGCCTGGCAGCGAGCCTGAGCACCTCGACGCTGTTCGCGACCAGATGTCCTCCGTCACAGGAGGCGTGGTAAAGCGGCGCGATTCCGAATGCGTCGGTGACGAAGGAGATGTCGTCAGAGTCGAGATCGACGCGCAGAGCGCTGAACTGCCCCTCGGCAACGTTCGTCAGCTCGGACCAGTTGGCGAGCAGTGCTGCCGCATCGTGGCCCGGCCAGCCGGCGAAACGGTGCACCGGCCAGCCGTCGAAGGCTACGACGACGTCGCCCTTGCGCGCGTGGTACGACCTCGGCCCGACCATGCCAGCGGGATGATGAAACGCGGCGACAACTACCTCGGACGAGGAGGAGGTGACGGCCCAGGGCTCCCCGCGGGCGAGCTGCGGGAAGGCGTCGCCTGCCTTCCGGACGACCGCGCTGAGCGATCTCTCGTCGACGCCGGGAACGCGGGAGCTGACACAGAAGAGCTGCATCTGCGACGGCGGCCTCAGACCCGTTGCCCGGCAGTCAGAAACGTGCGTGCCTGCGCGACGACCGCTCCGCCCCGCGTGGCCGTCCACGCGACTGCGGCGCAGGCACTGACCGCCGCGGTCACCACGTCGCGGGGACCGGCCGGCATCGAGCTCGCGCGCATCAGCAGCCACGCACCAACCGTCGCAGCCGACAGGAGTGCGACGAGCTCCGCAATCGGGCGCAACGCGTGCGCGAGCAGACGTGGCTCGACACCGAGCATCCGCATTCCCCAGATTCCATAGGCGAGGGCAACCGGTGGGTAGAGGAGGAGATGCGAGAGCGACGCCCCCCGGATCCCGTCGATCTGCACGAGGATCAGGAGCGTCACGACCATCGCCGCACCCCAAACGGCGTTGACGCGAGCGCGCCAGCCAATCCGGCCGCTTCCGGAGAGTGTGTCGCCGATCACGTTCACGACCGCGTGCGCGACTCCCACCACCAAGAGGATCTGAAAGGGAAGCACCGCTCCGCGCCACTTCTCGCCGAGCAGCCCAGGAATCAGATCCGGGGCGAGGACGACGGCGACCGGGACAAGCGGCACGAGCACGAGACACGTGAGTCGGACACCCGCGATCGTTCTGCGCTTCACCGTCTCGACGTCGGAAGCTGCGCTCGCCGGAAAGAGGACGAGGCCGATCTGAGCGGACAGCTGAATCACCGGCGCAAAGGCGAGCGTGAAAGCGAGCGAGTAGAGACCGAGCTGCGTGGCGTCGGTGAAATGGCCGACGGTCATATAGTCGGCGTTGAAGACGATCATGTCGGTCAGGCTGAAGATGAGGAAGCCGAACGCTCCGCTCCGCGCCAATCGCGTCCAACGCGCCTTGCCTCCGCGAGCGGGCAGAAGCCGACGTGCCGCGATCCAAGCGGACACGGCCAGTAAAAGCTGAAGCAGCAGCTGCCGGACCACGAGCGCCCACACTCCCGCTCCGAGCGCCGCGGCGGCGACCGCAAGTGTCGCCGCCGTGATCGTCGAGCCGGTCTGCACGAGCGAGCGGCGCTTGAACTGGAAGTTCCGCTCCAGCAGCGCGAGCGGAACGATCGCCGGGGCGTAGAGAAGCACGCTGAAGCCGAGGACCGCGATCACACGCGCGTCGGCGCCGGCCGCGAACGTCCGCGCGACAAACGCCGCCGTTGCGACGATCAACCCGCTCAGAGCAGCACCGGAGGCGATATTGAGCCCGAGCCGGGTCATGAGCTCCCCTCGTGCGAGCTCGCTCGCGGTGATGATCGCCCCGCGCGTTCCGGCCTCCATCAACCGCATCGCTGCGCTGACGAGCAGCCAGCCCACCGTGATCGTCCCGAACGTGCTCGGCGCCAGCAGCGCCGCCAAAATGAGGAGCGAGCCGTACCAGAAACACTGACCAATCACCTGGCCCGCTCCGACCCAGGAGAGCGCACGCCGCACAGAACGCACGCTCGGAACCGAAGCAGCGCGTCCAACCGGAGTGAGGAGGGTGCTTTCGTTCATGCAGCTACCTAGCGGCGACGCTGCTCATCCTCCGGCGCTTCCGAGCCGGCTACGCAGGCGGTCGAGCTGCGCGCGCTGCACGGCGGCGCGCAGCTGCGGGTCGGCCCGCGGCGCTCGCCGAGCCCAGGCCGCCGACCAGCCGATCAGGTAATGGATCCCGCCGAAAAAACGCGGTTGGCGAGTCCGCATCAGTACGAACGCGTACCAGACAACCTGCAGGGGGTGAGCGCCGTATCCGTAGCTGCACACACCCCAGCGGCGGAAGCTGGCAAGGATGGAGCCGTGCGTGCCCATCCGGCGGAGATGAACCGGGTCGCCGCCGGGAACCTCGACGCTCAGGGTGCGCCAGCCGCGCAGGCGGGCGCTGAGCTCGTCCAGCGTGTCCCAGCCGAGGATCGGCGGCAACGGCGCGATCTCGTTCCAGCAGGCACGGCGGTAGAACTTCGTCGCTCCGTGTACATGCTCTTGATGCGAGGCCAGGCGCTCGAGCGTCCCGTCGGGGTCGCGCTCGCTCAGACAGACGCCGGCCATGCCGAGTCCCTCGTCGGAGAGAAATGCCTGCTCCAGCGTCTCGATCGTGCGCGGTGAGAGATCGAGATCGGCATCCATCTTCGCGATCACGTCGAAGTCGGCGGCAAGCCGGCCGGCCACGCGTTGGAAGGCTCGCAGCTCGTGCGCAGTGACGAGCCGGTCCCGCTCCGGCGGACGTTTGGGCAGGCGCAGATACTCGAACCTGTCGTTTGCGGCCACGAACGCAGAAGCGATCTCGCCGGAAGCATCGCTGGACCCGTCGTCGGCCAAGACGACGAGGTCGGGGGCTCGCGTCTGGGCCAGGAGCGACGCGAGGAAGAGCGGCAGATAGTTCGCCTCGTTCAAGAAGACGGCGACGACAGCGATGCGAAGCGGTGCGGTCTCGTCCGCTGCAGCCATCACCTCACCTGTCGCAGCTGCCATGCCTAGTCAGCGTACGCAGGAGCGAAGCCGAACTAAACCCGCCCGAATGGGGAGTCTTGCGCCTGGTGGGCTCGCCTACACGAGTCGTGACGGAGGGCCGTGGATGACCACGGCCCTCCGTCCGAGACCTGAAGTCGGGGCTTCTACTTGCCTTCGTTCAGGAAGTCGCGGTTGGCCAGGTGCCCCTTGACGCCGGAGATGTAGCTCTGTGCACCCGAGTCGTACCAGCTCCCCGAGAACCAGGCTCCGACGCAGCCCCAGAGGGCGTTGTCGAAACCTTTTGCCGCAAGGATCTGGGAGATCGTCTGGCCCCCGTACAGCCAGCCTTGGAAGTCGCCATCGAGACAGGAGCGAAGCTGGGCGGCATAGAAGTCAGCGTTCAGCGCCGTGTCAGCGGCCGTGTAGGGGTAGCCGCCCCAGGCGCCCTCGCCGCTGCACATCGCATTCTTGACCTGGAAGAGGCCGTACGAAGCCTCGCCAGGTGTGCCGCAGTAATCGCCGACCGAGCTCATCTTCCAGTCGGACTCCTGCACTGCGACCGCCCGCATCAGGTCGCGGTCGATGCCCCACTTGCAGGCCGCCCACTGGATGATCTCATCCGTCGTCCCTTTGTAGTTGCCGGTGACGAGCGCTCTCTTCACGTACCACTTCGTGAACGACGGTGGGATGCCCACGTTCGACCACGGCACCGCCGCCGGGTTCGCCGGCACGGTGTTGTTCGCGTTCGTGTTCGCCGGTATCGGCTCCCAGGTGCTCAGGTAGACCTGCGATCCGCACGACGAATCGCTCTTCGGCAAACCCACTGCTCCAGACGGAAGCGTGTCTGAGGTTGACGAGTCCGACGGCGCCGGCTGCGACGAGACGGCGTTCGTGACGCTGACCGACACGCCCGTCGAAAGGGCACTCAACCCCGCTTGGTCGACCGCGCGTGCGCTCAGCACGTGGATGCCGTCCGGAACCGTGGCGGAGTTCCAGCTGAATGTGTACGGAGAGGCGCTGTCCGTGGCGACCGTGTTTCCGTCGACAAGCAGATCGACGTGCGAGACCGAGCCGTCGTCCGAAGCCGAGGCTGAGACAGACACCGTGCCGGATGCGCTGCTCGGAGCGCTTAGGCTCACGGTCGGCGCGCTTGTGTCGACCGTGATCTGCTGGCTCTGTGCCGCTTCGGCATTGCCGGCCACATCGTAGGCGCGGTACTCGACCGTGGTCGTCTTCGCAACCGAGAAAGCGCCGTTGTAGGTGCTGCCATTCGAGAGCGTCGGCGTCGTGCCGTCGGTCGTGTAGCGGATCGAGCTAACGCCGGAGCCACCACTGTCGCTCGCAGCGAGCGCGACAGAGACAGCTGAGTTGTACAAGCCGCTTGAACACGACGCTCCGTTACAGGCGATCGAGCTCGTGGGCGGGGTCGTGTCAGGCGTCGTCGTCGTTGCCTGGTTGTCGACGACAGTGAAGTCGTCCATCGTGATCACGCCGGCCCTCTGCAGCCCGAGCCCGACCGACAAGTTCGCCGTCCCCGACGGAGCCGCCGCCGTCGTCCAGGAAACCTGAGACCAGCTCGAGGAAGCGGGAACAGCTTTCTGCGCCCACCAGCTGTAACTGCTCGCCGTAGCATTGCGCCTAAACGCGAACAGGGCGGCGGGTACGCTCGACTTGTACCATGCGGTGACGGTGTAGGTATGGCCGGCGGTCGCCGCCGGCGAGCAGCCGGCGGAGAACGCGGTCAGCAGCTTGCGGTCGCCGCTCGTGTAACCGGAGATCGAGAGTGTTTCGGCGTAACTTCCGGTATGAGCGTCAGACGTTCTCGACCAGCTGTAGTTGTTGGTGCCGTAGCCTCCAAGCAGCCAGCACGAGGGTGTTGCCCCGGAACCGGTCTCGAGGCTCGGGTTCTGAGCGAGGTTCGCCGATGCGGCACCGGCGGATGCGACGAGGAAGACGGCGGCTGCTGCGAGAGCAGTCGCGGAGAGGCCGCGCGCTGCGAGGCGGCGGGCGGTCTGGCGGCGGATGGTCATTGGTTTCCTTCCCTGGACGGGCTGAGCGATTCGGACGTTCTGCATTGGGGTTTGGCCGCCGCAAACCACCCCCTTGTGCAGGGTTGAATCGGCAGCTACCCCCAGCTGCCGATCCACCGAAGGAGGGAACTCTTCTGGCCAGCGTGATGTTCTCGCGCCCGGGCACCCGATCCACCTTTCCCGCGCGAAGAAAGGTCTCTCGACGGCCTACAGATCGCGACAACACCTCCCTCCCCGGAGGTAAAGGCGTCCTCTTGTGCCGTGGCGCCGACACCCTAGCAACCCCGTCCGGACGGCTCGCCCGCCACTGGAATCGCCGGCCAATCGCCCTCGTGGGCGTGCGTCTCTAGGGGCCGGGTGTGAGGTGAAGCCAGCCCCGGCTCGCGAGGATCGCCTGTACCTGGGAGATGTACGTGTTCGCGCCCCGATCGTGCCACTCGCCTGAGAACCAGGCGCCCACACAGCCCCAGAAGTCATTCACGACTTTCCGGCCGTGGTAGAGCCAGTCACCCCCGTCGTAGAAGGCGCCGTTGAGACAGGAGCGGATCCAGGAGCCGTACAGGTCGACGTTGAGCGCGGTTGCCCGCAGCGTCCACGGGTAACCGCCGAGGTCAGGATGGCCGTCCGAGGTGTGATCTTTCACCTGCATGATCCCGAACGACTCGTTGTTGTCCCCCACCTCGCTCTCGTGCCATTCCGATTCCTGTACGGCGACCGCTCGGACGGTGTCCTCGTCGAGCCCCCACTTGCAGGATGCCCAGCGGATGATCTCGTCGGTCGTCCCCGTGTAGTTGCCGGTGACCTTGTTGCGGTTGGCAATCCACTTGCGCCAGTAGGTCTGGTCTTGCTCCTGCGACCAGGGAACGGCGCCGGTCGGCACCGTATGGTTGGCAGCAGTGTTCTCGGGCCGCGGCTCGAACGACCGCGGCGTGACCAACGATGCGCAAAGCGCGTCGGTTCGCGGCAGCGCACTCCCGGCCTGCAGGGTCGAGAAGTACATACCCGGGGTAACCGCCGCGCCGGAGGAAACGGAGGCAAGCACAACTGCTGTCTGTGCGCTCGTCTTGACTGACGCGCCGAAGGGGTTCCGCGCAATGACCGTGAGGCGCAGGGTCGTTCCGGCGAGCGCCGGGGTGAGCGTGAGCGAGCGGCCTGTCCGGTGCGGAACCCGGCTGCAGCGACGACCGGCTCGGTCGCAGCGCAACCAGCGGAAGCTCAACCGGATCGGTTGCGCCCCGCGCCAACGGCCCGGCCGGCCGTGCATGATCGCTCCGACGCGGGCCTGCCCGGCGATCGTCGGAGCGCTCGTGCTCTCCGGAGGCCTGTTGCCGGCAAGTCCTCCGGGCGCCGCGATCGTCAGCCCTAGGATTAGTGCGGCCGCAGACGAGGCCAAGAAAAGCCTGCGGCGGGACGGTAGTGCCTGCGGGGTCACGATCGAGGGATACCCGCTGCGCCTGCGTCCTACTCGCCGAGCAGCTCGTCTTCCGGTACGTCGCGCAGGATGCGAGCCGGGCTCCCGACGACGACCTTTCGGGGCGGGACGTCTTTGGTGACCACCGCTCCCGCTCCGACGTAGGCCTCCTCGCCGATTTCGACCGCGGGGCAGAGAACGGCGCCCCCGCCGACGCGGGCTCCGCGGCGGATCGTCGGGCCCTTCATCAACGCATGCCGGCGCTCTGTCCGGCCCATGAAGTTGTCATTCGTCGTCAGAACTCCCGGTGCGATGAAGACGTGATCCTCGACCGTCGAGTAGTTGGTGATGTAGGCGTTCGCCTGGATCTTGGTCCCGGCGCCGATCGTCGTGTCGTTTTCGACGAGTACGCCGCGGCCGATCACAACGTCGTCGCCGATCGTCACTCGCTCGCGGATGCAGGCCTGGTCGCCGATGATCACGCGCTTGCCGATCTTCGTGCCGGCGAAGACGATCGCCCCGGCCGAGACGATCGTTCCATCGCCGATTTCGGCCGGAGGCAGGTCAGTCCTTTTCGTGGTCGAACGTGGCGAGAGTGCCGGCCTCTTGCCGACGACCGCGTGATCACCGATCGTTGTCGCGTTTCCGAGCACCGTTAACGGATAGATGACCGCCGTGCCCGCGATCTGAAGGCCGTCGCCGCTGCCGGCGCCGCGCGACTCGACGACCGAACCGGTCTCAGTCATGAGAGGAGTATGGCACCAGTCGGCGAGGACGGTTGATCGCGATGCCAAAGAGCGCCTTGCCGTCGTCTGCACGCGCGACCGCAGTTCGCGCGTCCGAGTGAGCGGAGATGAAGGAGCCGAACGCGTCGCTTCGATGGACATCGTCGGCAAGGAGCACGCCGTGCCCGAGCGCCGGCCAGACCGCCTCCAGCTCGAAGCTGACGTTCCGGCGTGTGTGGCTGCTGTCGTGCACGAACAACTCGATCTCCCCGAGCTCGGCGAGCAGCGAGGGCAGCAGCTGCCGGCTTGATCCGGAGAGGTAACTCCAGCGGTCGCGAAGACCTTGTGACACGGCGACTCCGATCTGCCCGTGCAACTTCGCGTCCGGGGCGGGCAGGTCGATGCTCCACAGATGGCCGGAGCCGTTGCGCTCGAGCCGCTCGAGGATGATCCTCGACGTGAGTCCGCGTGCGACGCCGGTCTCGACCACCTTTTCAGGTTGGAGATGCGCGGTCAGGCACCAGGCCGCACGGGCGAGGCCCGGGTCGGCGTCGTCCCAGCCGCCGTACGCGCCGCGCCCCAGCTCAAGCCCCTGTTCACGGACGAGGTCCGCGGCCGCAGCCCAGACCGCCTCGAACTCGGCTGAGACAGGACATGGCCAGGCCAGGCCCAGTTGTCGGTGCAGCCAGGCCTCCCAGCACGGCTCCGTCTCATAGGAGACCGGCGCATCGCCTCCGGCCAGGTGGCGTGCCCGGACGAGCACCCGATCAAGTGCATCGGCCGGATCGGAGAGCGTCATGCGGACGACGCCCGCCGTCCAGCTGAGGCGTGACGGCTTGGTGACCGTGCGTTGGTGCAGCATCTCCCTCCTTTGCAGCCCCTCAGAAGCCCCGCTTGACCGCGAGGTACGGGATCAGCGCCGCCTCGACCAGTCCCGGCAGCGGGTCTTTGCGGCTCCAGACCGCTTCGGAGTTGCACTCCCGCAGCGAGCGCAGGTAGGGACCAACACCGAGGCGCTTACGAGTGATCTCGATGATGGCGGTAGGAAGGTCGGTGACGATCCTGACCCAGCGAACTCCGAGCGCGGCATGCTGGCCGGTTGCGACAGTCTCCCCCATCTGATCGTCGTAGAGGAGACTGGGGAAGTCGAGGCCGGCCGCCGGACCGATCGAGTGGTAGCCCCAGGTTCGCGCGTTCACGTCGAGCAGCTTGAACTCGCCATTTCTGCTGTCGTGCTTGAACTCGACCTCGACCAGGCCGTAGTAGTCGACCGCGGCAAGAAACTGGGTCGCGAGCTGCTCGACTTCGGGCACGCTTACGGTCTCGACGTAGGTGCTTGCCCGACCGAACTCCGGCGGATGCTGGCGCCGCCGCTGCGCGACCATGCTCGCCACGTCATGACCGTCCTTGAAGAACGCGCAGTAGGCAAATTGCTTGCTGCCGTCACCGGGTATCAGCTCCTGGACGATCACCTCGTCCGCGCCGATCAAGGCGGACGCCTCGCGGAACCGCCGGCGTAGCTCATCCTGGTTGGACGCTCTCCACGCCTTCGCCTTGGTGGCGTAGATGAAGTGCTCCTTGATCGCCGGCTTCAACGCGACCGGAAAGTCGATCTCGAGATCGTCGACCTCAGCGCCGCTTCGGATCGTGTAGGCGCGCGGGAACGGGATTCCGAGCTTGCCGGCGAGCCGGTACGTCTCACGCTTGTCCCAGGCAGCCTCGATCGTGCTCCAGGCGGGAGTCGGCACGCGATAGAACGCCGCGAGATCGTCTCGGTGTCGGGAGAGCGTCGCTACGGTCTCGTCGCGGGTCGGGAAGAGAACCCACCCTTCCAGCCCGAGCCGGGCGCCGATGTAGAAGAGAGCGTCGAGCGTCGCCTGCTCGTCACGCAGGTTCGGGACCTGAACCGAGCAGCAGGTGTAGCGCGAGAAGCGTCCGATCGAGTGTTCGTCGTCGACGATGATCGCTGGAACGCCGTGCCTGCCCAGGCTGCGGACAATGGCAAGCCCCTGATAGTCGCCGCCGATCACGACCGCTCCGGGCGTCGCGCGCGAGAACGAATTGTGATACCGGTGGTGGAAGTGGAACGCGTACGGCTCAGCGGAGGCGTGCAGGCTCACATTGACCTAGCCCCTGCCCGAGCGATCGCGCGTGTCAGGGCAGCGGTCGCAAACCAAGAGCCAGAGACGAAACGAAGGATCGGCCCGAAGCTCCAGGACGCCGGCGCGCCGAGGAAGTGCAGGCCGCGCACCGAGGATTCGAGCCCTCGCCGGAGTACCGGGTAGCCCCCGACGGTCGCGATCGACTCGAGGAGCTGCGAGGACAGAAAGGCGTAGCGGGCAATGTCGACCTTGTAACCCGTCCCGCAGAGCAGATGGTCGGCGCGGACGCTCGCACCGTCGTCGAGCGTGAGCCTCAGCCCTTGCTCGAACCGCTCGACGGCGGTCACCTCGCGCCCGATTTCCAGCGGTACGTCGGCGAGCCGGGGAACGAGCCATTTCGCTCCGGCCGGCCGGATCGATCGTCGGGCAAGCTTGGTCTGCAGCGTGCGAGGGAATTTCGTGAACACGCCCGGCACCGCGAGAACCCGGCTGAGCCCGATCGGTCCGACGTCGGTCGGCGCATAGAAAAGCGGCTTCGCAGGTCCGAGGCGGCGTTGGATCACGCCTCCTTTCAGCCAGATGAGCTTCTCGGTACGGGCGAAAACGCGAACCGTTGCGCCGGCTTCGTGGAGAAGAGCGGCCGACTCGAGTGCGCTCTGGCCGCCACCGACAATCGCAACCGAACGCCCTTTGAACACGTCCAGGCGCCTATGCGCTGAGCTGTGTGAGACGAGCTCCGCCGGCAGGCGGGCGAACTCGTGGGGGAGCGCCGGGAAGGCGCCGATCCCAGCGGCGACAACGACACGTCCCGCATGAACTGTCGTCCCGTCCGAGAGCTGAACACGGAAGTTGCCGTTCTCCCTGGCGACCTCGCGGACGTCCCGTTCGTCGAGATCAGGAACCGCTTGCTGCTGGAACCAGCGGCCATAGTCGACGAAGTCTTCCAGCGGGACCGGGGTCTCGAACTCTCTGCCCGTTTCCTTCTTGAACGCGTCGAGCGACAGGTCTCCTTTGGGGTAGCCGATCTGAGACGCCTCCCAACGGGAGCGCAGGCACATTCCGACGGGCATCGTCCGCCAGAACTTCATCGGCTGTCCGAACACACGAACGTCGATCTTGCTGTCGGCCGCGTGTAGCCCGGCGGCTGCCGCAAGTCCATACGGACCGGCACCGACAATCGCGACGTCACAATCCTGGCTCATCGACATCAACCCTCGCACTGGCGCCTGTCGGTCGCCACTGAACGGAAGGGGAGGATCCGCTGCTCGGGCCGGACGGCATGGTGGCTCGCCGCCGGCGGAACGAGCGTCACGAAGGCGGACTCTTCCGAGCGCACGAATGTCCCCGTGAGCTGCTCCGGGAATGCGGTCTCTCTGGCGTCTCGCCGGCGCCACCAGGAGGCGAGCTCGCGAGGCAGCGGCTTCCACAGCCGGTCGTTCGCGGCGACAACGTCGAGGGCCTCGGCGTAGAGCGCGCGCTTGTCCGGGTCGCCGAGATATCCACGGTCGGGATGGCTGAGGAACTCGATCAGGCCGAAGCGTTGCTCGAGCCCCTCCATTTGGGAGAGCCAGGTCGCGGCACCCTTCTGGCGCAGAAGCGTGAAGAGTGTGTGGTCCTGCGGCAGCGTGTATGGGAGCTCGACGATCGAGCCGAGCAAGAACGGCCAAATGCTGCAGCAGCCGCCGGGCTGAGGCTCGTACGGATCCGACAGGGGCGAGCTCGTGTCATAAGCGGCGGGCAGCTCAGGCATCCATTCGGGTACCCGATAGGTTGCGGGCGAGCGGAACCCGACTGCACCGAGCCGTGCCGCGGCTTCCCGAAGTTGTGGCAGTTGCCGCTCGAACTCGGCCCGTGACGAGAACAGCGAGCGGTCGTGAACCAGGCCGTGCAGCCCGATCTCGAATCCCCGCGCACGCAGCTCGGCGACGATCCCATAGTCGATCGGATAGTGGGCGCCGACGATGTTGAAAGACGACCGAAGCCCGCGCGCTTCCTCGAGGGCGGCCAGCTCGAGGGCGAGCCGCAATCCTTCTGCGGATTCGACGTCGTGAGTGAGAATGACCGCCGCCCTGTGATCTCTCGGCCAAAACCAAGCGAAGCCCGCCTCAGTCGCGTCCGCTCGCAGGAGCAGGCAGTGTGCGTAGAAGCGGAGCAGTTTCTCGACGCTCGAGTCGAGAGGCCACTGCGGAAAGACGATCGGCTTCCCACTCCGAATGTACGACCTACGCACGGCGAGCCAAAACCGACGCGGCAAGAGGCGTTTCACGCGGTAATAGATCCGAAGCTGCCGGTCGCTCAGCTTCTGTTGTCGAGTCGTCAGACAGAAGATCTCCGTGATGTAGTTGCGGTATGCCTCGTCGAGATCGAAAGGCACGAACACTTCACCCTGGTCGGCGTGGACGGCACGGAGCTGGTCGTCAGCCTCGCTCGAGAAGACCATGAACGTCTCGCCCTTCGGCGGGCGACGACCATTTGGACCCGCGAACACCCGCCAGCTTCCGGAACGCAGCCACTGCGCCTCGCTCCCGCCGCGCGTTTCCAGATCCACCGGCGACAGCGGCGAGAGAAGCCGCGCTAGCGACGACTGTGGCACAGCTGCCGGCGATCCGGAGGCCGCGTCGAGCCGGGGCTGGGTGCTGGGGATAGTTGCTATACGGCCTTCGCCGCGACAGGCGCGAGCGCTCCGTGGTCTCGAGCCCAGTGCGCCGCCTCGGTCCTGTTTGCTACTTCGAGCTTGCGGTAGAGGTTCGAGAGGTGGAATTTGATCGTCTGCTCGGTGAGCCAGAGCATTGACGCCATCCTCGCATTGGTGTGCCCCTCGGAGACGAGCCGGAGGATCTCGAGCTCCCGTTTGGTCAGCGATGCCAGGGGTGCCTGACAGATGCTCTCGTGCTCCTCGGATCCATTTGCCGGTGATGCGGCAACGAGCTGCAACGGGTGAAAGTACAAAGGCTGACCGAAGGAGTGCCGCATCGAAGCTGCGACGTCGGCGGGGTCGGCGTTCTTGAAGACGTACACGTCGACACCTGCTGCGACAGCGCGGGCGATGTCGTCGTAATCCTCTCCTTCGCCGATCACGATGATCTTCAGCGACGGGTCCAGATGGCGCGCCTCACGAACGATCTCGAGCTCATCGCCGAGATCGCTTCCGGCGAGCTCGACGATGAAGAGGTCAGGCTTGCGGTCCAGGATCAGCTGAAGCGCCGACCCGTCTTCTCCGGTAACACCGACGACTTCAATCCCGTTCGCCTCGGCGAACTCGCGCAACACACGCACCCACAGGGGCGTCACGCCATGTACGACGGCCTTCATGGGATTGACAACGACCCCCAGTTCATGGAATCCCCGATTCCCTCGCCGAGTCATTCGCCGATCACCCAGCGGTGACACTGGACGTGCCCCGCCCGAACCCTTATTGCACAGCGCCTTCGGGCACTTCAAGACCTGTCTAGAGGGTCCGTACTCACGTCTGCACGTCTTGGGAGGTACTTGGTCACAACTCCCACTCCTTCAGACAGTTCGGCAGGCGTGCGAGACCGCGTCTGCCGACCTTTCGGGGGGGAGCCTGCACACGCGATTCTGGCCTACCGCGAGCGGCGGTCTCCGCGTTAGCCTCAGCTCAGGAACGGCTTTCCCAGCTTGGGCGAAAGCCGGCGCAAAAGGGGATCGGATGCGGAAGGTCGAGCTTCGACGGATGCAGCAGCGGTGAGTGCAGCAGCCAGCCACCCACTCGCGGTCGAAGCGCCGAGCGAGCCGATCGCCTGGCTTGACATCCTCTCGCGGGCGAAGGCGTCGCCGGGTCGGCGTGTCTTTGTCAGTCGCGCCCTTGTTGCCGCCGACGTGGTCGGCTTGGCGGTGGCTTTCGCCGTCGCGGTTGCCTCATTCGGATTCAGTGCGAGTGGCGATCATGCCCGACCGGCGTTCGAGCTGGCCGTCTTCTTCGTCAGCTTGCCGATCTGGACGATGATCGCTTCGACCAACGGCCTCTACCACTACGACGAGTGGCGCGTGACGCACTCGACCGTCGACGACTTCTTCGGGGTCGTGCAGACCGTCACACTCGGAGCTTGGGTCTTCTTCATGGGGTGCTGGATTACGTCCATCTCCTACCCGCGGCCAGGCAAGCTGATCGCCTTCTGGATTCTGGCAACGCTCCTGACGACGTCGATCCGTGCGCTGGCCCGAAGCTGGTGCCGCCGTTCCCCCTCGTACATCCAGCGGACCGTCATCGTCGGCGGCGGCGACGTCGGTCAGCTGGTCGCGCGGAAGCTGGGTCAGCATCCGGAGTACGGCATCGATCTGATCGGACTAGTCGACGACGACCCGAAGGAGCGTAGGGCCGACCTGTGTGCGCTGCCGCTGCTCGGGACGGCTTTCGATCTGCCGCAGCTTGTCGCCGACCACGGCATCGATCGCGTGATGATCGCGTTCTCGAATCTTTCCGATGCGAATACCGTGTCGCTCGTCCGACCGCTGCAGGATCGCGGCCTGCAGGTCGATGTCATTCCACGCCTCTATGAACTCGTAGGCCCGCGGGTTGACGTGCACACCGTGGAAGGCTTGCCGCTCATCGGCCTACCGCCGGTCCGGCCGAGCCGTGCAGCGCTTTCGGTGAAACGAGCGCTGGATATTCTCGGCGCGTCTCTCGGGCTTCTGCTCACGGCGCCGTTATGTGCGTATTTCGCGTGGAAGGTGCACCGTACTTCGCCCGGCCCGATCTTCTTCCGTCAGACGCGACTCGGCGAGAACATGCGGGAGTTCACTGCGCTGAAGTTCCGTACGATGTTCGTCGACGCCGACCAGAGCAAGCACCGCGACTACGTCGAGACGATCATGAGCGCGGCAGCGACGCCCGGCGAGAACGGCGTCTACAAGCTCGAACGCCCTGACGACATCACGCCGTTCGGTCGCTGGCTTCGGAAGACGAGCATGGACGAGCTCCCGCAGCTGCTGAACGTCCTGTGCGGAGACATGTCGCTCGTCGGCCCGCGCCCCTGCCTTCGTTACGAGACAGAGTTCTTCAAGGCCCACCACTTCGAGCGCTTCCTGATGCCCGCTGGGCTGACCGGGCTCTGGCAGGTGACCGCCCGCGCTCACTCCACCTTCGGCGAGGCGCTCGACCTGGATGTCAGCTACGTGCGAGGTTGGTCGCTGGGCCTCGACCTGCGACTGCTGTTGCTCACCCCCATTCAGTTGGTGCGCCAGAGGCAGGCGACCAGATGAGAAGGGGCCCGCGCGATCCTGTTCGCGTCGGCGTCGTCGGCCTCGGTTACTGGGGTCCGAACCTGGCACGCAACCTGCAGGAGCGCCCCGAGGCCGAGCTGGCCGGTCTGTGCGACCTCTCGACCGAACGACTCGACCGGCTCGGCCGGCGCTATCCGGCGGCCACTCTCTACCCGAGGCTGGAGCTGATGCTCGCCGACCCGAGTATCGAAGCGATCACCGTCGCCACCCCTGTCTCCACTCATCACGCCATCGCCTCGACCGCTCTGCGCGCGGGCAAGCACGTCTTCGTCGAGAAGCCGCTTGCGGCCTCAACGGCGGAGGCCGCCGACCTGATCAGGCTGGCGAAACGCAAGCGACACGTTCTCATGCCGGGACACACGTTCCTCTACAGCCCGCCCGTGACGATGATTGGAGAGTTGATCCGCTCGGGAGAACTCGGGGAGATCTACTTCATCTCCACGAGCCGCGTTAACCTGGGGTTGCACCAGGCGGACGCGAGCGTCGCTTGGGATCTCGGTCCCCATGACTTTTCGATCTTGCGCTACTGGCTCGGGGAAACGCCGTCACACGCGAGTGCGCTCACGCGCAGCTGCATCTTCCCCGGAGTTCCAGACGTCGCCTTCATCAGCCTCGAGTTTCCTTCCGGGACGATCGCCCACGTCGAGCTTTCCTGGCTGGCGCCGAGCAAGCTCCGGCGAACGGCGATCGTCGGCTCTCGAAAAATGGTCGTCTACGACGACACTTCGAACGAGCCTGTAAGGGTGTTCGACTCCGGGGCCGTCCCTGACGACCCGGAAACGTTCGGCGAGTATCGCCTCACCTATAGAACCGGCGACATTGTCTCGCCGCACCTCGACGCTGCCGAGCCACTCGGCCTCGAGCTGCAGGACTTCTGCTCTGCGATCCGCCATGGCACGGTGCCCGTGTCCTCCAGCGAGATCGGCCTCGAGGTTGTCCGCATGGTCGAAGCGGTCGACCGTTCACTGACAAGCTACGGTGCCCGGATCGAGCTCGCCGAGCCGCTGGAGAGACTCACGTCGTCAAGGCGTCCGCGGTCGAAATCATTGGCATGAACGCCTAGGACTGTGCGTAAACCGACACGACATAGACAGCAGCGACACGCGGCCGGCGTGGTCGGGCCGCTCGCAGCGGTCACGCAGCTCATCGAGGCGGATCGGCCGCTGACGATTCGGTGTACTGAATGCCGGCGCACCTGGAATAACCCGCACGAGCGGTGGCGCGCGTACATTCTCCGCGGGGCCGAACCAGAGCTTGTCCCGTACTGCCCGGAATGCGCGCAACGCGAGTTCGGCCGCCCCACTCGCTACCGCGGTAGACACTCAGCTTGAGTTTCGTCCACGTCTAGCCGGGCGCAAAGGAATGCTGCTCCTTCGCGAGCGACTGGTCGCTACGGAAACCTAAGCTCGCAGCGGCTATTTCCTAGAGCCTGCCGCTTGACGACGCGATCCGAGATGTCGTAGCTTTTCGCAACTTTGCGTAAGCTTGGGTATCCGGTCTGAAGGCCCTGACGAGGTCGATGGTGCCTGCCGCGCAAGAGGCCGAACTTCAGCTGGTCGTTGCGGGGGGCCGACTCGGGTGCCACGAATGCGGGGCTGCCTGGTCTCTCGCTGAGACGACCTTATGGCTCGGGTTCTTGAGCGAGACAGCTCCGCCGCAGATCGTTCTCTACTGCCCACGGTGCGCTTCGCGCGAGTTCGGGATCACACGCCGCTAGCGAGCGTCGAGAACGCCTCTGCCAATCCCTCCTGGCAGATTCCTGTCGGCGCGGTGAATCTTGCCTTGAAACTCCTGCCAGATAGTCCTAGAGTCGATCGCAAGAAGGTTACTGTGGTGGCAGCATCAGGGAGAGTATGTGGCCACGACCTGCGACGGAGCAACGGCGATCGTGCTCGATCCGCATCCCCTCTGGATGCGCGGGGTCACCGCGATTCTCGAGGAGATGAACATCGAGGTCGTCGGCACGGCGACCACACCTGAGGTTGCCGCCGATCTGATCCGTCATTGCCGGCCTACCCTATTCATCCTCGAACCCTCAGTGATGGACGACGGCGGATCATGGATGCAACACATCGCGTCGGCGATCAAGATTGCGCCTGAAACGACGGTGGTGGCACTGTCGGATGATGTCTCCGACGAGACGATCGCAAAAGCGATCTCCTACGGCGTCACCGTCTACGGGTCAAAGGCGTTGGATCAGGACGACATCAAGACGGCGATCCGTCAGGCGTTCAAATGCACGATCTTCCACGCTAGAAGTCTCAATGCGCCCGCAGTGTCGGAAGCGGATGATGAGAGCCTCGAGGAAGACGGAGCTTCCCTAACGAGGCGAGAGAGGGAAGTTCTTCGGCTCGTCGCGAAAGGGATGACGAACGGTCAGATGGCCGGACAGCTGTGGATCACCGAGGAAACCGTGAAGTTCCACCTCTCGAACATCTATAGGAAGATCGAAGTCACAAACCGCACCCAGGCCTCGCGCTGGGCGGCGGAGCACGGCCTGATCTCCGACGAGACGGTTGATGGAGTAGATCTCCGGGAGACCCTGCTTAAGTCGGCCTCCGACGCGAGCAACGGCGCGCGCCCGGCGCTATAGACATCCTTCTCCTCCATACAACGCACTCAGTTCGCCGAGGACGTCAACGACGACCTTCGGCCTAGCCCTCCTCGAACGGTTAGGTCTGCTTGACTTCGCTTCAAGGGCCGAATAGGGATGTGTGAACACCGCACGTTCCGGCCCGCAGGCTTCGGCGCGAGCGGCACGTTTCAACTGGCGTCGACCCTCGAGGGGTTATGTCGTCATCGCGAACCCGCACGATCGGCTCATGGTTGAGGTTTCGAGGTCGACTGTGGGTCGCCTCTGGGCTGATCGGGATGTCTGCGCTTCTTGCGGTCGCGGGCTCTGCGGGCGCCGATCCGGCGACGCTTTCGTCGAAGGCCGCAGGACATGCAACCCGCACGCTCAGCGCCGTGCCACAGACGGTCGTGACGCTGACCTTCGACGACGGCGACGCGAACCAGTACGTAGTGCGGACGATGCTTTCCTCACGGGGGATGCACGCAACCTTCTTCCTGAACAGCCCCGAGATCGGCAACGACTCCTCCTACATGACGTGGTCGCAGATCGCCAACCTGTACGCGGACGGCAACGAGATCGCGGGCCACACTGCCTACCACCCTGATCTGACCCAACTCGACCCGCCTGAGGCGCAGCGCGAGATCTGCTACGACCGCAACCTCCTGCTCTCTCACGGCTACCCGGCCACGAATTTCGCCTTGCCGTTCGGCACCTACAACCCGACAGTCGAGTCGTTGATCCAGGCCTGCGGCTACAACTCCGCCCGGACGACTGATCAGTTTGGACTCGGCTGCACTCCGGGTCCCTGCGCGGAGACGATCCCGCCGCAGAACGCCTACCAAACGCGGATCGCAGGGGCCGCCGAGGACGGCTTGGCAGCACTCAAGCAGGAAGTCACGCTCGCCGAGCAGAACGGCGGCGGCTGGGCGCAGCTGCTCTTCCACGACATCTGCAACGGCTGCTCCGGCCTCGCAATATCACAGACCAACTTCGGCAACTTGCTCAACTGGCTACAGGGCCAGATGCAGACGAACAACGTTGTGATCAAGACGGTCGCGCAAGTGATCGGCGGGCCGATGCAAGCGGCCGTCGCCGGGCCACCGCTGCCGCCGGCGCCCAACGGCTCGAACGCGACCGCCAATCCAAGCCTCGAACAGGACGCGGACGGCGACGGCGTCCCCGACTGCTTCTTCACCAACACCTGGGGCAACGAGAGCGTCAGCTGGACACTGACGACCGACGCGCACACCGGCAGCCACGCCGAACGGGTCGACGTCTCGCACTACTCGAGCGGCAGCGACAGCCTCCTCCCGAACCAAGATCTCGGCGCCTGCACGCCGACCGTCATTCCCGGCCACCAGTACCGGATCACCGAGTGGTACAAGTCGAACGCCCCCGTCTCCTTCGACCTCTACGTCCGCAAGACCGACTGGAGCTGGGCCTACTCGACCTCGAGCGCCAACTTCCCTGCCAGCTCGACGTGGACGCAGGCGAGTTGGGTAACGCCGGTAGTACCGAGCGGGGTCAACGGAGCGATCGCGGGCTTGGAGATCGCCCAGAACGGCTTCCTCACCGTCGACGATCTCGGCTTCGACGACGCCAATCCGACCGGCGGCGACACGACGCCGCCGAACTCAACGATCAGTTGCAACGGCTCGCCTTGCTCGAGCGGCTGGTCCACCGCACCCGTCTCGATCATGCTCGCCGCGTCCGACAACACCGGTGGTTCGGGCGTGAAGCAGATCGTGTACACGACCGACGGCTCCGACCCGTCAACAACGAACGGCACCGTTTACAACGGCGCGTTCACCGTCACCTCGACGGCGATCGTCAAGTACCGCGCCTACGACAACGCCGGCAACGCTGAGTCGATCCGGATCCAGACCGTCCGGGTCGACACGGCCGCCCCGACGACCGCGATCAGCTGCAACGTCTCGAGCTGCTCGAGCGGCTGGTACACCGCGCCGGTCTCGGTCATGCTCACCGCGTCCGACGGCACGGGCGGTTCCGGCGTGAGCAAGACTGTCTACACGACCGACGGCTCCGATCCGTCGACAACGAACGGCACCGTCTACAACGGCGCGTTCACCGTTGCCTCGACCGTGACGGTCAAGTATCGAAGCTACGACGTCGCCGGGAACGCCGAGCAGGTGAACAGCCGCACGCTCACCCTGGACACGAGCGCACCGACCACGACCATCGCCTGTAACGGCAGCTCCTGCGCCGGTGACTCGTACACGGCACCGGTGTCGGTCACCCTGAGCGCGTCCGACAACTCCGGCGGATCCGGCCTGAGCAAAACCGTGTACACGACCGACGGCTCCGACCCGTCTCCAACCAACGGCACCCTCTACAGCAGCGCGTTCACCGTCACCTCGACGGTGACGGTCAAGTATCGAAGCTACGACGTCGCCGGGAACGGCGAAGCGGTCGGCAGCAGGCTGATCCAAGTGAGCATCGGCACGCCAACAACGACGATCAGCTGCAACGGCTCGGGCTGCTCGAGCGGCTGGTACAACACCGCGGTGTCGGTGACGCTTCAGGCAACCGACACAGGCGGACCCGGCATCAGCGAGAGCGTGTACACGACCGATGGCTCCGACCCGTCTACAACGAACGGCACCGTCTACAGCGGCGCCTTCAGCGTCGGCTCGACTACCACGCTGAAATACCGTAGCTACGACAACAGCGGTGGCGCCGAGTCGGTCAACAGCCAGCTGATCCAGGTCGACGTGACCACACCGGCCTCGTCGATCAGCTGCAACGGGTCGAATTGCTCGAACGGTTGGTACAACGCCGCAGTCGCGGTGACGCTTCAGGCAAGCGACAACGCCGACGGATCTGGCGTTGCCAAAATCGTCTACACGACCGACGGCAGCGACCCGACGGCTACGAACGGCATCGTCTACAGCGGCGCCTTCAGCGTGGGCTCGACCACGCCCGTCAAGTACCGGGCCTTCGACGTCGCCGGCAACGGCGAGGCCACCCACAGCCAGACCGTCCAAGTCGACGCAGCCGCGCCAACGACCGCGATCGCCTGCAACGGCGCGAGCTGCTCTACGGGCTGGTACTCCCAATCGGTCTCGGTCAGCCTGACGGCGACAGACGCCGGCTCCGGGGTGGCGCAGATCGTCTACACGACCGACGGCAGCGACCCGACGGCTACGAACGGCATCGTCTACAGCGGCGCCTTCAGCGTCGGCTCGACCACGGCGGTCAAGTACCGGGCCTTCGACGTCGCCGGCAACGCCGAAACGGTCACGAGCAGGCTGGTCCAGGTTGACACGCTCGCGCCAACCGTGTCGCTGGTCGCGCCGACAGGGAACTCGCAGCTGAGCGGCCAGGTGGCGTTCTCTGCGAACGGATCCGACAACGTCGTGGTGGCACGAATTGACTTCCTCGTCGACAGCAACGTCGTCGGATCAGCAACGGCGGCCCCGTTCACCTACACCTGGAACTCGACCTCTGTCGCAGACGGCGGCCATACGATTCAGGCGCGCGGCGTCGACCCGGCGGGGAACACAACTACGACGAGCGCAATCACGGTCACCGTCGCCAATGGCGGGACGAATGCCAATCTCCTGCAGAACCCCGGCCTCGAGCAGGGATCTGGGAACATCCCGACCTGCTGGCTCCTAGGCGGCTACGGGACGAACACGCCCACCTGGACGTGGACAGCCGACGCGCATAGCGGGACCCACGCAGAGAACCTGGTCATCAGCAACTACACGAACGGCGACCGCAAACTGCTGCAGGCGTTCAACGCGAGCTGCGCCACCGCCACCTCAGCCGGTCACCAATACGTCGTCTCGGTCTGGTACAAGTCGACGGCCCGGTCGACGATCTTCGTCTTCGCCTCGACCACCGGCTCGACCGGCCCATACAACTGGTGGGCGCAGTCCCCTTGGCTGCCGGCCGCGGCCACGTGGACGCAGGCGTCCTGGACGACTCCCGTGGTGCCGAGCGGCTTCACCTACATCTCGAGCGGCATGGGGATGCAGAACGCTGGCTCGCTGACGATGGACGACTTCAGTCTCATCCAGATCAAGTAACGCGAGACCGCCGCCCGCACGTCACCGCGGCCTCGCAGTACTCCCCACCCACCCGAGGTGTTATAGTCGCGCCTTGAGTCATCCCTGCGGCCCGACAGGGTTAGGGGACTAGCACGAACTTCGTGTCCAGGCTTGGTTTTCGCGCAGGGCTCCGCTTCAGTGTGGCGGGTGCCGTGGCAGCCGCCGCCCTGTTGAGCCCGTCCGCGGCCCCTGCGGAGACGATCCACGCCTGCGTCAACAACAGCTCGGGTGAGATCAAGATCATCGGGCCTGGCGAAAGTTGCCATCGGCACTGGCGCGAGGTCGATTTCGAGACAGCCGGACCGCCCGGTGCGCGGGGACCGACAGGGCCGCGCGGGGCGACTGGGGCAACGGGAGCGACGGGTGCGCGAGGCGCTACGGGCGCTACGGGCCCGACGGGGGCCAGAGGGCCAACCGGCGCCCGTGGGCCGACTGGTTTGCGCGGTCCCACCGGTGCAACCGGCCGTGACGGAGTTCCAGGCGCAACGGGTCCGACCGGCGCGCGCGGGACTACCGGTGCTCCGGGCGCGACTGGTCCAACTGGCGACAGGGGCTCGACCGGAGCGACGGGTGCGCGCGGCGCGACCGGCACCAGCGGCGCGCACGGCGCGACCGGCGTAGCCGGTCCGACGGGCGCACGCGGCCCCACCGGTGCGCGCGGCCCGACGGGAGCCGCCGGGGCGACGGGTGCGCGCGGCGCGACCGGAGCCACGGGCGAGACCGGCACGACCGGTCCGACGGGCGCAAGCGGCGATACCGGAGCTACGGGCGCGACCGGCGTAGCCGGTCCGACGGGCGCACGCGGCCCCACCGGTGCGCGCGGCCCGACGGGAGCCGCCGGGGTGACGGGTGCGCGCGGCGCGACCGGAGCCACGGGCGAGACCGGCGCGACCGGAGCCCACGGCGCGACCGGCAGCAGCGGCGCGACCGGTGCCCAGGGAGCGACGGGCGCAACCGGCGCGCGCGGCGCGACCGGCGTAACCGGTCCCACGGGCGCACGCGGCCCCACCGGCGCAACCGGAGCTACAGGCGCAACCGGAACCAGGGGCGCGACCGGCAGCACCGGCGCGACCGGTGCCCGGGGAGCGACGGGCGCAACCGGCGCGCGCGGCGCGACCGGCGTAACCGGTCCCACGGGTGCACGCGGCCCCACCGGCGCAACCGGAGCCACAGGCCCGACGGGAGCGCGCGGCACGACCGGCGTAACCGGTCCGACGGGCGCACTCGGCCCCACCGGCGCAACCGGAGCTACAGGCGCAACCGGAGCCAGGGGCGTGACCGGTGCCCGCGGGCCGACCGGTCAGGCCGGCGGACCGGCCGGACCGACGGGCGCACGCGGTCCCACCGGCGCGACCGGAGCGACGGGGCCGACCGGTCTCCGCGGACCCACCGGGCCTGCTGGCAGCGGAGCGACAGGCCCAAGCGGTGCACGTGGGCCTACCGGCTCGATCGGCCCGCCCGGCCCGACTGGACCTGCCGGTGTGGCGGCGTCGCACACCGAGACGGCTTCCGCGGAAGTGAGCCTCCCCGAAGGTACGGTTTCCGCGGCCGTCACAAAGACGTGTGAGACCGGCATCATGCTCGGTGGCGGCGCATCCCTCTCGGGCACGAACGCCGCCATCCAGGCCTCGAACCCGATCCAGGGCGGTTGGAGCGCGTCGGCGGTCGGCACCGGACCCGGTGACGCCCCGGCTCAGACGCTGACGGTCTACGTGGTCTGCAGCGGCCCGTAACCGCTACGCGACTGCCTCGACCCAGTCAAGCCGTCGGCCGCAGAGCGACTTCGCCCGCGCCGGAGCAACGTCCACGAGCCGCGCGGCCGCCGTGGGGGCGATGACGAGCGGTCCTGCCGGGAACGGTGCGAGCCCGTGAGTCCCAGGCCGCCAGCCGCCGTAGGCGTACCGGAGCTCGATCCGGTGCGCCCCGTCGACGAGACGGACAGTTCCGAGGTCGACGAGCTGTCCCGACCACTCGAGTTCGTGCCGCGCAGATCCGACCGGGCGCCCGTCGACCGCCACCGAGAACCGACCGAGGAACGAGCCTTCGAGCCAGACGTCGTAGCGGCCGGGCGTTGCGCGGAAGCTTGTCGAGACCGAGCCTGAGCCGCCGGGATCGATGGAGCCCGCGACGTTGCCGGTCGTCCAGGAGGCCGGTCGCTCCAGGGCGGACAGGGACAGAACCGCCACTCGGTCGCGCGGGACGGCCACGAGGCGGCGGACACCGGGAAGCGACGCGAGGCGAAGTACCGCGGCACAAGACGGCACGGCACCCGGACTCAGCTCGTTTCCGAGCGGAAGGTGCTCGAGGACACGCGGAGCGGAGTCGTCGCGCATCCAAACCTCGTACCAGCGACGCCGCTCGACCAGGCGGAACGGCGACGGCGGGCGGCTGAGCAGAGGGGAGCGACGGAGCACGAGCAGCCGATAGCCGAGCAATGAGGCGAGTTCGAAACGGTCGATGTCGGCATACGCCTGTGGCGGCAGGGGCTGGCCGCTCCGGAGCGGGACTTCGTGACGGCGGAGCTCCGACGCCCCCTCAGCATCGAGGCTCCGAAGGAAGTGGCGCGCGCCGTACGGGTCGAACTCTGTCATCAGAGCCGGGCCGTCGCCGGCGTAGCGCTTGCCGATCGCCCCCAGATCGTCGAGGCGCGCTGACGGGGCCAGCCAGACGCCGCCGTACGCGCGGACATTCGACCACCCGACGCCTCCGATCACGGCCGCTGCGAGCAGTGCTGCCTCCGTTGCGCGTCCGCGCTCAGCGAGTGCAGCGGCTCCGCAGAGCGCGAGGAGCAGCAGGGCGGGGGCCGCGGTCGCAAGCGCCTTGCCGCCGACCCACGGCGATCCGAATCCGTCGAAGACGGCTACACCGACAAGCGCACCGCCGAGGTAGACGAGAAGGCCCCAGGCGCGTCGCGACCATGCAAACAGGACGCCGCCAACCGCCGCGACCATGACGACGGCGACTAAGACGTATGTCGGTGGGAGGTCGTGTGGGGCGCTTCGGAAGTCGGCCGTCGGCCAGA
Organism: Gaiellaceae bacterium; assembly: GCA_036271075.1. Classification (GTDB taxonomy): domain Bacteria; phylum Actinomycetota; class Thermoleophilia; order Gaiellales; family Gaiellaceae; genus PALSA-600. The sequence goes on from DATBBH010000164.1 coordinate 27,327, forward strand.
TGCCAGCGATCTGGACAAGCCTGAGTGGCCGGATCAGGTTGCCGAGCTCGTCTGCGCTCGTGAAGGCGCCCGAGTGCGGCAGCCACTCGACTGCCGCTGCGATCGCGGGGACTGCACACGCGACGGCGGTCGCCGCGAAGAGCCCGGTCGCGCGCAGAGCGAACGCCCGCCCGCGCGCGCGGAGCACGAGGACCGGCACGGCGAGAAGGACTGCCAGCCACCCGGCGCCGCCCAGGCTCAGGACGTCGACTAGGGCGGCGGTTGAAACCGCAGCCGGAACTGCGGCTCGGACCGTCGGCGCCTTGAGCAGCACCGGAATCGTCGCCGCGAGCACCGCGAGCATCAGAGCGGCCGCGAGTTCCTTGATCCCGCCCCAGAGGTAGTAGCCGAACAGGATCGCGGGCTGGCAGGCGACGAAGGCGATGGTCGCGCGCGCCGGCCGCGAGGCCACGACCGGCGCGGCGAGCGCGTAAAGCGCCAGGGCGAGCGCCGCCGCGAGGAACGCAAGATACGGCTGCCAGAGCCAAGCAACGTCGGTCCGTAGCAGGCGTTGCGCCACTCCGAGCGGGCCGAACGAGCCGATCGGGTAGCCGTAGGCAAGGCTCGTATCGAGCGTCGCCTCGTACGTCGATGGAGCCAATCCCGCGAGCGAGTGCCCGGCAATCTCGACGCGGTCGAGCATCGCGAAGTACGTCGCGGTGTCGTCGAGCTTGATGTATCCGGCGAAGGTCGCACGTCCGGAGAGGACGACCGGCGCCGCGTAGACCGCGTAGGCGGCGGCGAACGCTCCGGCTGCCCAGCCGTCAGGCCGGAGCGAGCGAAGTCGCGTGGACGTCCCGAACCCCGTTACGGCGAGGGCGACCGCGAGCGGAGCGGCGAGCGATGCGGTCCGGGAGGAGAGCGCTGCGAACGGCGCGGCCACGACAATGACTGCGAAGCCGGCTGGCAGAAGGAGCGCTCCGGGCAGCCGTGTGGCGGAGGCCGTCTCGAGCAACAGCCCGCAGCCGAGGGAGAGCAGCCCGAGAGCGAGCGGCAGCAACGCCCATCCGACCGCGAGCGTCACGGCGCCACCTCAGCCGACGGGGCGGATCTTTCCCGAGATGATCAGGCTTCGCGCGCGACCTGGGCTGGGCGCGTAGACCTCGACCTGGTAGTTCGACCGCGGGTACGCGAAATAGACGTTCTTGGGCGCGCTCTTGTTCAGCACGGCCTTGCCGCCACCGGAGATAGAGAATGTCTCCGCGCCCTTCTCTTTCGCAGCGGTCTGGACAGCCCGATATGCGTTCCGGACGGGATACGTGCCGACGATGAGGAAGTCGGCGTGCCGGTCGCCGATCTTCACGCCCTTTGGCAGGTAGCGAATGTAAATGCGATCATCGCTCGTCCGCGTGAGCTCGTAGGTGATCCGCGACCTCGGACCGGCCCAGTAGACCGGGTGTCCGACCAGCGCAGAGACTGCCCTCAGCGTCTGGACGCTCGCGGACTGGAGAATCGGCGTCGACGAGCTCGTCGTCGTCGGGGTAGTCGTCCCGCCGGACTTCGGCGAGCCAGAGCCACTTCCGCGGACGAGCAGCCAGACGACGAACGCAACGGCGAGCGCGACCGCCACGACGGCTCCCACGCGCACGGAGCGATCGCGCTTAGGCTGAGAGGGATTCACTCCTGCCAGCATGCGATTACCGTACCGGGTCGCGCGGCCGGATACGACCGTGCCGTCAGGCGTCACGCCGTCTCCTCGGACTGGGCGTTGCGTTGCCGATGAGGCTGCAAACTAGGCTCGAGATCGTTGTCTTGCGTCACGAGCTCGCGGTGCTTCGTCGGCACGCAGCGCAACCGAATTGGCAGTCGCGGCCGAAGACCTGGTCCCAAAACCCCCCGGCTGTACAGGTGACAGAAGCGACTGGCAGGCGAATGCTTAGTACATGACCTTACGTGTGACCGTCGCGGTGATCCTCAGCTCCGCGACGTCCTTTGCAGTTGCAACCTTGGTGGTTCTATGGCGGTCAGAGCGGCGTCACCGGATCCCACCGATCGCGCAGGCACCACGGACCTGATTCGCGCGGTACTCAACTCGCTTGTCCGTGAACGGCAGGCACTTCGCCGTGCCGGCACCGACCAAGCCGCGCTCGAGGCCAACCGGATCGCAATCGTCTACTGGCAGCAGGAACTATCGAGGCGTCTCGTCGAGACCGGCGCACCCTGAGGCCGGTTTGAGGGACCGGGCGGCGATCCGAGCGCCGCAGCGCTGAGATCCCTCGTCTACCTTCGTTGTCGATGGAGACGATTCACAAGTATCGAAGCAGGCGGGACCACCCGATCGGTTGGGTGACTGTCGGCGCGATCCATGAGATCTTCACAGCGGGCCGAGTGTGCCCCGGGTAGGTGACCTCTCCGGTGGCCGCAAACTGGAGGCCGACTCGACTTCACGAGCGGTGAGGCACGCTCGGCTCGCAACTTCGGCGCCCTAGGCTAGAGGAGATTCCGGTCGGCAGCCGCTTGACATCGCCCGATCTGGCGACGCTTGAACACTCAGACCTCCATGATCTCGGCCTCTTTGCGCTTCAGCAGGTCGTCGATCCTCGTCGTGTGCTCGTCCGTCAGTTTTTGCACGCGGCTCTCCGCCGCGCGTTCCTCGTCGTCACCGACGTCGCCGTTCTTGACGAGATCCTCGAGATGCTTGATCGCGTCCCTGCGCACATTGCGAACGGCGACGCGACCCTCCTCGGCCATCTGCTTCACGAGCTTGACGAGCTCTTTGCGGCGCTCCTCGGTCAGCTGCGGGATCGGGAGGCGGATCAATTTGCCGTCGTTCGACGGCGTCAGGCCCAGGTCGGACTCGAGGATCGTCTTTTCGATCTGTTTGATCGACGTCGGATCAAAAGGCTGGATCGTCAACATCCGCGGTTCCGGCGCGTTGATCGTCGCCAGGTTCTTGAGCGGCGTCGGCGTGCCGTAGTAGTCGATCGTGATCCGATCGAGCAATGCGGGAGTCGCGCGGCCGGTCCGCACCGAGTTGAAATGCTCGTGCGTCGCCTCGACCGACTTGTCCATTCGTCCTTGCGCGTCGCCGATGAAGTTCTCGATCACCGTGCGTCTCCTTCGGGTGTAGAGATGATGGTGCCTACGCGCTCCCCCTCCACCACTCTGCCGATAGTGCCTGGCGCGAGCTCGAAGACGTGGATCGGGAGTCGATTGTCCATGCAGAGCGAGAGGGCCGTCGTGTCCATAACTTTCAATCCTCGCTCGATTGCCTGCAAGTGGGTCAGCTCGCGGATCAGCTTGGCCTGCGGGTCTGTACGAGGGTCTCCGTCCAGGACGCCCTCGACGCCGTGCTTCGCCATCAGAATCGCCTCGGCTCCAATCTCGAGCGCCCGCAGCGCAGCCGCAGTGTCGGTGGTGAAGTACGGGTTGCCCGTCCCCGCCGCGAAGATGACGACCCGCCCCTTCTCGAGGTGGCGCACGGCCCGCCGGCGGATGTACGGCTCGGCCACCTCCTGCACGTGGATCGCCGACAGGACGCGCGTATCGGCGCCGTTGCGCTCCAGCGCCTCCTGAACCGCCAGCGAATTCAGCACGGTGGCGAGCATGCCCATGTAATCCCCGGTCGCCCGGTCGATCCCCTGCGCCGCCGCCGACATGCCGCGGTAAATGTTTCCGCCGCCGATCACGAGCGCTATCTCGAGCCCACCGGCGCGCACACGGACGAGCTCGCTTGCCAGCTCGTCGACCGTGTGTGCATCGAGCCCGAACTCGGCGGAGCCCATCAAGGCCTCGCCGGAGAGCTTCAGCAGGACGCGCTTGAAGGGCGCCACCTAGGAGACGGCGTACCAGGCGTAGTCGAGGAGCTCGATCCCGTGCTCCTTCAGATACTGAGCGACGGTGCCGGTCGCCTCGTCCGCGCGATACCAGGTCTGCTCCGTCAGCACCGCCTCGCCGAAGAACCGCTTGTTGAGCTGCCCCTCGACGATCTTCTCCCGCACGTTCTCCGGCTTCGAGAGCACTTCATCCGACTTGGCCAGGATCTCGCGCTCGGCGTCGACGAGCTCCCGCGGAATCTCATCCCGCGTGCCGTACGTCGGCCGCGCGAACGTGAGGTGGAGCGCGAGGCTGCGTGCCGCCGCCGGGTCACCACCCTTGGTGCGCACGAGCGCGCCGACCTTGTTCGCCGGTGAGTGGACGTAGAAGGTCAGGTGCTCGTCACCCGACGCCTCCATTCGCTTCGCCCCGGCGACCTGGATGTTCTCACCGAGTTTCGCGGCCAAGGCCACACGTTCTTCCTCGAGCGACGCCGCGTCACCACCGTCGAAAACGGTTTTCAGGAGCTTCTCCGCATAGGCGAGAAAGTCCTCGTTGTTCGAGACGGGCTCGGTCTCGCAGCCGATCGCGGCGATCGCGCCGACGTTGTCGCGGACGATCACGCCGACCTTGCCCTCGCTCGTCGCGCGGTCGGCGCGCTTCGCGGCGGACGCCATGCCCTTCTCGCGCAGGAGCTTCACGGCCTCGTCGAAGTCGCCCTCGGTCTCCTGGAGCGCGCGCTTGCACTCCATCATCCCGGCGCTCGTCGCGTCCCGCAGCTCCTTGACCATCGCAGCGGTGATGTCGGTCATTCGGCGGGCTCCTCTGCGGTCGTCTCGGCCTCGACGGCGGGCTCGTCCACGGCAACCGGTTCCTCGACCGCAACCGGTTCCTCGACCGCAGCCGGTTCCTCGACCGCAACCGGTTCCTCGACGGCGACCGGCGGCTCATCGGCTGCCGGCACCTCCTCCGCTGCGGGCGTCTCGGGCTTGCCGTTCCTCGCGCCCTGCAGCTCGGCCTGCGTCACCTTGCGCTTGCCTGCCTCGATGCCGTCCGCGAGCGCCTTGATCACGAGGTGACACGAACGAATCGCGTCGTCGTTGCCCGGGATCACGTAGTCGGCCTCGTCGGGATCGCAGTTCGTGTCGACGAGCGCAATCACCGGCAGGTTCAGGCGCTTCGCCTCCCGCACCGCGAGCTGCTCCTTGCGAAGGTCGACGATGAAGATTGCGTCGGGCTGGCGCCGCATGTCCGCGACACCGCCGAGGTTCGACTCGAGCTTCTCAAGCTCGGCCTCCATCGAGATGCGCTCCTTGGCGGGCAGCAGGTCGAGCTGGGCCTCTGTCTTCAGCGCCCGCAGCTCGTGCAGCCGCTGGATGCGGTCGGAGATCGTGCGCCAGTTGGTCAAGAGACCGCCGAGCCAGCGGTTGTTGACGTACGGCATGCCGACCCGGCGCGCCTCGTCGCGAACAGCGTCCTGGGCCTGCTTCTTGGTGCCCACGAAGAGCACCGAGCCGTTGCGCTCGGCGATCGCCTTGGCGAAGTTGTAGGCCTCGTCCAGGAGCTCCTGGGTCTGGGTCAGGTCGATGATGTAGATGCCGCCGCGCTCGGTGAAGATGAAGCGCTTCATCTTCGGGTTCCAGCGGCGGGTCTGGTGGCCGAAATGGACGCCGGCCTCCAGCAATTCCTTCATGGAAACGACGGGCATGGGAGCCCCTTTCTCAGGTTTGGGTTGCGCTGCTCCGGCGAGCCCGCGGTGGAAGCCGGATGAGCTCCAGCCACCGTCCACCGAGGTGTTCCCGCCGGTCGAGGGAACTTGGACGAGGTGAATGGTAGCCGCGAGCTCAGGAAAGCGCGCTGAGATAGGCGGCCAGGTCGGGCGGCAGCTCCGACCGGGTCTCGACCCGCGCTCCCGAGATCGGGTGCGGAAACGTCAGCTCCGATGCGTGCAGGAACTGGCGGCCGAGCGCCGCCTCGGGCACGCCGTACGTGGAGTCGCCGATCACGGGCAGGTCGACCGCCGCGAGGTGAACGCGAATCTGGTGCATTCGCCCGGTTTCCAGCGTCACTCGTAGGAGCGCATGCTCCGGCCAGAGCTCCATCACCTCGAAATGCGTGATCGCTTCGCGCGCCGATTCGCTGTCGAGTGAGATACGCGTCGCATCGCCTCGGTCACGGCCGATGGCCGCCTCGATCCTGCCGGTCCGCGAACGGGGCCGTCCCTTGACCAGCGCGGTGTACGTCCGTTCGAGAGCGTGCTCGCGCACGAGCTCGGTCAGGAGCTCGTACGCCTCCTGCGTTCGGGCCACGACCATCAGCCCGGACGTGTCACGGTCGAGCCGGTGGACGATGCCGGGCCGCCCGGGCTCTCCGCCGGCGATCTTCCCGGCGAGCGCGTCGACGAGCGTGCCGCTGGCATGGCCGGCGCCCGGGTGCACGACGAGCCCGGCGGGCTTGTCGATTACGAGCAGGTGCTCGTCCTCCCAGACGATCGCCGGCTCCGCCGGTCGTGCGACCAGCGGGACCGGCACGGCGGCCGCGAGCTCGATCACCTCCCCACCCTCGAGCCGGAAGCTCTTGACGCGCGCGACGCCGTCGACGAGTGCCCCCGCCTCCACAGCACGCTCGGCGGCGCCGCGCGAGCCGAGCTGCGTGGCGAGGAAGCGGTCGAGCCGCTCGCCCGCCGCCTCCATGGGAACTTTGATCACCGAGCTGCGACGTCGAGCGTGCGCCGCGGCGGCTTGGGCTTGCGGTCGGCGACGATGAGTGCTCCGAGCAGGATCGCGACTCCGACGACGATGAAGCTGTCGGCAAGGTTGAACGCCGGCCACCACTTGAGGTCGATGAAGTCCGTCACGTGGTGCAGGCGGATTCGATCGACGAGGTTCGAGACGCTGCCGCCGATCAACAGGCCGAGCGCCGCGGGCAGTACCGGGTGGCGCGCGCCCGAACGCGCGAAGAAGACGAGCATCCAGATCACCGCGCCCGCGGTCACCGCGGTCACGATCACCGTTGCGCTCGAGAACAGCCCGAACGCAATGCCGGAGTTCTGAACGTGATGAATCGAGAGGGGCCCGATCACGTGGTCGGACTCGTCGAGCGCCAACGTGCTCGTGACGACGTGCTTCGTCAACTGGTCGGCCACTACCGCGGCAAGCGCGACCGCCGCGAGGCCGGCCCATTGCCAGGCGCCCGCACCAAGCGACCGCTCTGCGACCGAAACCGGCTGCAGCCCGTTCGTCGACGAGCCAACTCTGACTTCGTTCAACGGAGGCGGCGCGCGTCGTCGATGCAGAGCCGTGCCCATGGGATCGCGGACAAACGCTCTGCGCCGATCGGCTTGCCGCACACCTCGCAAACGCCGTAGGTCCCGTCCTCGATCCGCCGGAGCGCGGCCTCGATCTCGTCGAGCGTGTACTGCGCACCGTCTCCAAGGCCTTCGTCCAGCTCGCGGTCGTAGGTGGCCGTCGCCATGTCCGCCAGATGGTTGTTATCACCGCGACCTGTGAGCTCGCCGCGCTCTTCGACGAGGCTGCCTGCGTTCTCCCGCTCGAGGAATGCGACCGCGTCGAGCAGCCGTGTGCGCTCGGCCTCCAGAAGCTTCTTGAACTCGTCGGTCTGGCTGGTCGTCACTCGGAATCCTTTCCGGCACCGCTCGCCCTGCTGAGCCGCTGCTCGATCTCGTCGTGGTCAAGGCCGGCCAGCGCGACGGTTTTGTCTCGTGACCCGTGCCCGGAGACGATTTCGACGTCTCGCGTGGATACCGCGAGGGTATCCGCGAGCAGCCGCACAACGGCGGCATTGGCCTTACCGCCCTCCGGGGCAGCGGTGACGCGCACCTTCCAGGCCGCTCCGTGGCGGCCGACGATCCCGGCCGAGGCGGCGCCGGGCGAGACCCGCAACTGCAGGCGAGAGCTCACACCGGGAGCCTAGATGGTTGATCTAGCCCCAGGCGAAGTCGCGGCCCGCCCACGGGCCCTCTTCCTCCGACTCCGGAACGGACACCGGTGGGAGCTTGGGGACCTCGTCCACCTCGGCCACGGCCTCTGGCTCCACGGCTTGGAACTCGCTGGTGTCCTGGCGATTCGGCCAGTGCTCGATCGAGCTTTCGCTCGCCGGGAGCTCCTGCTTCGTCTCCTCGACCATGCCGAGGGCGGCACGGAGCAACGTCTCGACGCGGCGCGCCTCGCCGAAGAGGCGCTCGCGCTCGCCTTGGGCGCCCCGGGTGACCGACCGCGCCTCCTGGTGTGCCTCGGCGATGATCAGCTCGGCCTCCTTGTTCGCCTGCTCCCTGGCGTCGGCCGCTGCGCGCTCGGCGGAGATCAGCGTCGCCGTCAGCAGCGCCTCGCGCTGCTTGACGTCGGTGAGGACCTGCTCGAGGTCCTCGACCTTGTCGGCGAGCTCACCCCGCTCGCTCCAGACTTCCTCGAAGCTGTCGGCGACGTCCTCCAGCAGCTTGTCGATCTCGTGGCGCTTGTAGCCAAACAGGCCGCGCGCGGCGCGAACATGTCTGAGTTCAACGGGTGTGTACCGCATTCGAAGCTCCTCTCAGTGCAGGCGGTCGAGGACGGCGATCAGGATCCGCTCGACTGCGATCAACGCGAACACGGCGACCATCGGCGAGAGATCGAACGCCCCAACCCGGAACGGCAGGATCCGCCGCCACAGCCGGAGATAGGGCTCGCACACGTCGAAGAGGAAGCGCTGGACCGGCCGCAGCGAGTACGGCAGCTGCACCCAGGACGTGAGGATGTACGCGAGGATCGCCAGGATGTAAACGTCAAAAAAGACGTTCACGAACAACTCGACTTCGGAAACTGCGTCGAGCAGCATGGCGCACCCTTCGCGCCAGAAACCCCTTCTCCTACGCCTGGTTGAAGAAGCCGCCGCGTTCCAAGAGCGCGGCGCGTTGTTCGGCGGAGACCTCGACGTTGCGCGGCGTGAGCAGGAAGACCTTGTCGGCCACCCGCTGCATCCCGCCGTTCAGGGCGTAGGTCAGCCCGCTCGCGAAATCGATCAACCGTTTCGACAGCTCGGTGTCGGCGTTCTGGAGGTTGAGGATCACGGGGATCCCCTGCTTGAACTTGTCGGCGATCTGCTGCGCGTCGTTGAAGCTGCGTGGCAGCACGAGATGTACCTTGACGCTCGACGGGTTCGGCACCGCTTCGATCTGAGGGCGCATCTCGCGAACGCGTGCGGGCCGCGAGGCAGCGCGAGGCGCCGGCTGATCGGCTTCGGACTCCGTCCAGTCGTCGAAGTCCTGCGAGCGCCGCCGGGGGGTCAGTCGGCGAACGTTCGGCCGCTCGCGGTAGGTCTGCTCGAGGCTCTCCTCGGCAGCGAAGCCGTCCTCGTCATCCCAGTCGTCGTCCTCCTCGGCGATCCCGAAGTAGACGAGCGTCCGGCTCCACAAGTCTCCTAGCGCCATTTGCAGCGCATCCTAATCTCGAAAGAGGATCGACCCGACGCGAACGTGCGTCGCCCCTTCTTGGGCGGCCACGGCGAAGTCCTGCGTGGTGCCCATCGACAGCTCCCGGAGGCCATGCTCCTGTGCCAGCTCGCGCAGCCGCGCGAACCATGCTCGCGAGTCGTCGGCACTCGCGGCTGCGGGCGGCATGGTCGAGAGACCACGCACGTCGTAGGCGAGATAGGCGGGGATCTCCCTGGGCTCGACTCCTGATTTCGACTCCTCGCCCGAGAGGTTCACCTGGACGAGCGCGGGAACCTCGAGCCGGCTGGCCGCCGACTCCGAGTCGAGTGAGTGGACCAGGGCGCAGATGCGATTCACGACCTTGACCTTGTTCGACTGGAGATGGCCGATGAAGTGCCACGTGAACGCGTCCCCATACTCGGCGTGCTTCGCCTCGAGATCCTGCGCCCGGTTCTCGCCGACGATGGTGATGCCGGCCTCGACCAGCTGCGCCATGTCGGCGAGCGCGACGTACTTCGTCGCCGCGACGATTGTCACCCTCGGCCCGATCTCCGCCTGCACCCGCTCGAAGCGGCTGCGGATCTCCTCAGGCGACAGCACCGAGCACCCCCTGGGCGCCGCGCGCAGCGCCGGTTCGCCGATGCGAGAAGAACAGTTCCGGGTGACACCGCGTACAGAGGTTCGCGCGTTCGATCGCATCGACACCTGACGCGCGCAGCGCCCGCTCGGCCGCGCTCCAGAGATCGAGCTTCCGGTCGGCGGTGAGATCCGCGTCGAACAAGGTTGCGACTTCGTCGCCAACCTCGTAGCAGCACGGTCCAATCGCAGGCCCGACCATCGCTGCTTTCGCGCCGGCACCGAGCGCGGCGACGGCCGCGGCGATCACACCCTCTGCCAGCCCGCGCCATCCCGCGTGCAGCACCGCGAGCGCCCGCCGGCCGTCGCGCCGTGCGATCGCGATCGGCAGGCAGTCCGCAGACATGGCGAGCAGCGGCAGCCCCGGCTCGTCGCTCCAGAGGCCGTCGCCCGGCTCCCCGCGCAGGCCCGCGCGGGCGTGGTGCACCGTGTGCGAATGCAGCTGCCGGTTGAACGCGAGCCGCTCGGCGTCCAGGTCGAGTGCGTTGCAGGCGATGCGGCGGTTCTCATCGACCAATGCCACCTGGTCGCCCGTCCCGCTCGTGAGATTGAGCGATTCATAGGCACCGCTGCTCACGCCGCCCACACGGGTCGTGAACGCGACGATGTACCCGGGCTCCTCCCAGCGAATCAACCGGCGAGCTCCTTGGCCCGTTTGAGCAACGCCTCGCGCGTGTTCAGCGCCGGCTCGTCGACGACCTCGTGCAGCAGGGTCCTCAGCGTCTGCCCGATCGCCGGCCCCGGGACGTAGCCGAGTGCGATCAGGTCGTCGCCGCCAACGGCGAGGTCGGCGAGGCGGTGCGGGCTTCGCTGTTCCCTGCGCACGACCGCGCGGAACCGCTCCAGCTTCGCGAGGTCATCCCCGGACGGCTGGCCCTTGCCACGCAGGTCGGCCTCTTTGTGGTCGAGCAGGTCGAAGAGCAGCCCTGCGCCGTAGCGGGAGAGCAGCCTTCGTGCCCGCAAGGGGTCCGCCTTGCCTGGATCGATCATGTGGCTGCGGACGATGCGTACAACGCGCTTGCGCAAGTCGGTCGGATAGCGGAGACGGTCGAGGGCCTGCTCTGCGATTTGCGCGCTGAGCTGCTCGTGGCTCTTGTCCGAGAAGCCTTGCTTTGCGTAGTAGTGGAGCCGGCCGTCGGTGCCGCGCCACCCGACGAGTGGCTTGCCGAGGTCGTGGAACAAGGCCGCGAGGCGAACGCGCAATGGGAATCCAGCGTCAGCGGCCGCTTGCACGACCTCGAAAGTGTGCTCGTCGACGGTCAGCGCGTGCGAGCGGCTTTCCTGGTCGAACCCGATCGCCGGCTCGAACTCGGGCAAGAAGTGAACGAGCACGCCCGTGTCGCGCGCGAGCCGGAGCGCCTTCGCCGGCTGGGCTCCGAGCAGCAGCTTCGACAGCTCCCCCATCCCGTCCGCCGCCAGCCCGCCGCCGATGCGTTCACCCGAGACGAGCTCGACACTCGCCGCTTCGTCGCGCATCTGTGCAAGAGTGGCCGCCTCCGGCTCCAGGTCGAGCTGCGAAACGAACCGCAGGCCGCGCACAAGGCGCAGCGGATCCTCGGCAAAGCTCGACGGTGAGACGGTGCGCAGCGTCTTCGAGTCGAGATCAGCGCGTCCGCCGTACGGATCGACGAGTGTCTCGTCGGCGAGGCGTCGCGCCATGGCGTTCACCGTGAAGTCGCGGCGTGCGAGGTCCTCCTCGACCGTTGCGGCAGGGTCGATGACGATCTCGAAATCATGCCGCCCCGGTCCGGTCGAGACCTCGCGCCGCGGCGGGGCGAGCTCGATTCCCGAACGCGCGAGCTTCCGCACGATCGGATCGCTCGGATAGAAGCGCACGCCGACGGAACGGCCTGCGACGACGAGCTCCTCGGCGCGGCCGTGCGGCGCCAGCGCGGCGCGCAGACCCTCGATGTCCACTCCCGGGACGAGGAAGTCCGCATCCTTGGCATCGCTCCCCAGAAGCTCGTCGCGGACTGCGCCGCCGACGACGTACGCGTCCAGTCCGAGCGAACCAACATAGTCCTCAACCTGCCTAGACGAGGGCGATCGCCTCGATCTCGACGAGCGCGCCCGAGGGAAGCTTGGCAACCTCGACCGTCGAGCGAGCCGGCGGCGTCGATCCTACGTGGCTCGCATAGACCTCGTTCATGCCGGCGAAATCGTCGAGGTTCTGCAGGAACACCGTCGTCTTCACGAGCCGGTCGAGCGAGCTGCCCGCTTCCTCGAGGATCGCGCGCAGGTTCGAGAGAGCCTGCTGTGTCTGCGCCTTGATGTCGCCGGCCAGCAGATCCTTCTCTCCCGGCCGCAAGGAGAGCTGACCCGAGACGAACACGAAACCGTTCGCCTTGATCGCCTGCGAGTACGGCGCGCCCTGGAACGGTGCCGGCGCTGCTTCGGTGCGAACGGCTTCCTTCGTCACAGATCCTCCTTCAGCTCGGGTATGGGACGGCAGGCTTGGCCGAGCGCGGCGCCGACCGCCTTGAAGATCGCAGCGAGCACGTGCTGCGGGTCGGTGCCCTCGACGAGTCGAACATGCAGGTTCAGCCCGGCTGCAAGCGCGAGCTCGTTCAGAAAGCGCGAAGCCACATCGGTGCCGAGCCCTCCGACGCGCTGATCCGAGAAATCGACGTTCGTGACGAGCCTCGGCTCAGCCACGCGCTCCAGCGACGCCAGGGCGAGCGCCTCGTCGGCGGGAACGAGCGACCAGCCCCGGCCGGCGGCGTCGGCGGTCGCAAGTCGCTCGCCCAAGGCGGTTCCAAGCGTGTGGCCGGCGGCGACCACCGCCTCATCCGCTCCACCCGGAGCGACCTCGAGCGAGAGCTTGAACCGCCCCGCTCGCGCGAGCTCCGTCACCAGGTGGTCGAGCACAGGCAGACCGGTGCTGACGTTCGCAATGCCTTCGGCGGCCAACGCAATGCGCCCTCCGGTGGGGTTCTCGTCCATCGCGGCTGAGCGTACCCGGTACGAGAACACCACTTGCAACGGTGGGCCGGGTGGCCTATTGGCGCAAGGGCAAACGGCGCCTAACGTGCGAGTGGGAGTTGGGATAGGAGAGGAGTTAATGCGCACGTTCACCTCGCTGGCGGCGATCTCGGTGCTCGCGCTCGCAGTCGGCTCGGCGGCGGCCAAGACAGTCACCGTCACGATCACGAAGAACGGCTACGTTCCGAGCTCGACCTCGGTCGCGCAGGGTGACACTGTGCAGTTCACGAACAGCGACACGGTCGTCCATCAGGTTGCGTTCAAGTCGACAACCGGCGTCGTCTGCACGCCGAGCCCGCTCGTCATCCAGCCGACTGCGAGCGGCAGCTGCACGTTCAACGTCGCCGGGAGCTACACCTACTCCGACCCCAACGTAAAGGGACACGTGTTTCGCGGTACGGTCACGGTCACCGCGATTCCAGCGACGCTCAGCATCGCGGTCAACACGCCGATCGTCGTCTACGGCGGCAGCTCGATGCTCTCGGGCACACTCTCGACCCAGAAGGTGGGAGACAAGGTGGATGTGCTCGCCCAGCAGTGTGGCGGGCCCTCGACGAAAGTGACCACCGTGCAAACGGCCGCGGGCGGCGTGTATTCGGCGGCCGTCAAGCCGCTCAAGAACACTGCGTACACCGCGAAGTACAGCGCCGTCGCGAGTGCTGCCGTCACCGTGCGTGTCCGGCCGAGTCTCCGGCTCGCGAAGATCGCGGCCCATCGGTTTTCGCTGCGCGTTTCCGCGGGCTCGAGCCTCGCGGGCAAGTACGCAAGCCTCCAGCGCTACAACGGGACGCTCAAGCGTTGGGTTGCCGTGCGCACCGTGCTGCTGAAGGCATCGTCGGCCGGGGTTGCGCCGACTGTCGTGTCGGCCGCGTCGTTCCGCACGTCGAGCCCTGCGCGCCTACGCGTCCGCGCCACGTTGGCGCAGCCGCAAGTTGGCAGCTGCTACGCGCCTGGAACGAGCAACGTGATCTCGAGCTGAACGGGGTGTCAGCGCCCTCGAGCCCGATGTTTCCGGCGGCGCGGCGTCGGACCGGGATGTATGAGTCGTTCTACCTGCGGGTAGTTTCGCCCGATGAGCCGGTCGCGGTCTGGATCCGCTACACGGTGCACAAACGCCCCGGGCACGAGCCAAAAGGCTCGGTGTGGTGCACGGTGTTCGATGTCCGGCGGGGCGCGCCGTTCACGGCCAAGGTGACGACGGAGCAATTGAAGGCGCCGGATGGTGGCTGGATCGCAATCGGAGAGGAGAGCGAGTTCCGCCCCGGGAAGGCGTGGGGCAGCTGCGGCCAGGCGCGTTGGTCACTGCGCTTCGACTCCGGCGAGCCCGAGCTGCGCCATCTCGTTCCCAACCTGCTCTATCGCCTGCCCTTGCCGCGCACGAAGCTCACGAGCCCGGCGCCGGCCGCGCGCTTCCACGGCACGGTCGAGCTGGCAGGACGCGACGCGATCGAGCTACTCGGCTGGTCGGGCATGGTCGGCCACAACTGGGGCAGCGAACACGCCGAGCGCTGGATCTGGCTGCACGGGGTCGACTTCGAGGGAACGCCGGGCACGTGGATCGATGTCGCGCTCGGACGACTGCGGATCGCCGGACGAATGACGCCGTGGGTGGCGAACGGTGTCCTGTCGCTGGAGGGCCGCCGCGTTCGTCTCGGTGGCCTGTTCGCGGGCGACGTCAAAGTGTCCGAAAGCGCGGCCGGCTGCACGCTTCGGCTGCCCGCCGAGCACGACATGACCCTCGAGGCCGAGGTTGAGGTCCCAGCAGGCTCGTCCGCCGGCTGGCGTTACGCCGACCCGGACGGCGGCGAGCACGATGTGATCAACTGCTCGGTCGCCGCACTCGAGCTGCGCCTAGGCTCGCGAACGTTCCGTACCACACACGGTGCCGCCTACGAGCTCGGGATGCGCGAACATGACCACGGTGTGCCGATCGCCGCTTTTCCCGACGGCTGACGTTCGGGCTGCCTAGTGGTCGATCAGTTCCTTGAACGCCGGTTCGTCGCGGATCGCGTCGAGGTCCGAATCATCCTTCGCGTACCCGCGAAACTCGTCCGCCATGTCGATCGCATGCTGGAGGTGGTCGAGCGCCTCGGTCGTCCGGCCGGTCAGGCTCTCGCAGCAGGCGAGGTTGTAGAACAACAGCGCGTACTGCGGAGACGCCTCGACCATCGCCCGTAGGCGTTCCGCCACCTCCGCGTACTCGCCCGCCTGGTAGAGGGGAGCGAGCGGAGCCCAGAGCTCCCATCCGCCGGCCTCGTACGGCTTCCCCACCGTGCCGCCGAATGCGATCACGGTCGTCCCGGCCTCCTCGGCGAACGCCGTTCGGTTCACACCCGGGCGGACAAAGACGAGAGCGCCGGTGGGGGCGTCCACCCGGTCACCGTCGACCTCGAACACAGCGTGCCCCTGCAGAACGAGGTACAGCTCCTCGTGCGAGTCGGAGTCGGACTCGTCGTGCTCGTTGATGATCCGGTCGCCCGCTGTCCGAGCGGTCCACGCATTGACACCGAAGGCCGTGATGCCGAGGTGGTGCCGTACCGGCCGATACGGGCACCGCCCGTCGTCCTGCTCCTCGATCTCATCGAGGTGCGCTACCGAGTAGCCGCTACTCACGCACCACCTACGACTCGACGCGCTCGATGTGCGCGCCGAGCGCGCGCAAGCGTTCGTCGATGCGCTCGTAGCCCTTGTCGATCTGATAGGCGTCGCCGATCGTCGATGTTCCCTGGGCGCACAGCGCAGCGATCACCATTGCCATGCCGGCGCGAATGTCCGGGCTCGACATGCGCTGGCCGTAGAGGGGCGCCGCGCCAGTCACGACCACGCGGTGCGGATCGCAGAGAATGATTCGCGCGCCCATCGAGACGAGCTTGTCTACGAAGAACAGACGGCTCTCGAACATCTTCTCGAACACCAACACGGTGCCCTTCGACTGCGTCGCCACCACCACCGCGATCGAGGTCAGGTCGGCAGGGAACGCAGGCCACGGTCCGTCCTCGACCTTCGGAATCGCGCCGCCGAGATCGTCCTTGATGGCGAGCGTCTGGTTCGGCGGAACGCGCACCCAGTCGCCCCCGAGCTCGACCTCGACGCCGAGCCGTCGCAGGACCGGCAGGACCGGCCAGAGATCGTCGGGCAAGATGCCCTCGATCGTGATCTCACCGCCCGTGACGGCGGCCATACCGATGAAGCTTCCAACCTCGATGTGCTCCGGACCGATCGAATGCGAGCCGCCGTACAGACGCTCGACGCCGGTGACGTGCAACACGTTCGAACCGATCCCGTCGATCTGCGCGCCAAGTGAGACCAGGAAGCGGCAGAGGTCCTGCACATGCGGCTCGCAGGCGGCGTTCGAGATCATCGTCTTGCCCGGTGCGAGCGACGCCGCCATCACGGCGTTCTCGGTCGCCATCACCGACGCCTCGTCCATGTGGATGTGGGAACCGCTCAGCCGGCCGCTCAACTCGTAGCGTCCCTCCGGGTAGTCGAACTTCGCTCCGAGCTCCGCGAATGCATGGATGTGCGGATCGAGCCGGCGCCGGCCGATCACATCGCCACCGGGGGGCGGCACGTTTGCGCGGCCGAGGCGAGCCAGCAGCGGGCCGGCAAGCAGGAACGAGGCGCGGATGCGGCTCGCGAGTCGTGCGTCGACCTCGTGCGTGACGTGCTGAGCATGCACGCGGACCTCGTTCTCGCCCGTCCATTCGAATTCGGCCCCGAGATTCGAGAGCAAGTCGAGCATCGTGTCGACGTCACGGATATGCGGCACGTTCGACAACGACACCGGCTCGTCCGTGAGCAGGCAGGACGCGAGGATCGGGAGCGCGCCGTTCTTGTTGCCGGACGCACGAACCCGCCCCGAGATCGGGTGGCCCCCTTCGATGACGAACGATTCGGCCAAGGGTCTGACGATGGTCGAGGACAAAGCGCGCACTATGCTAGCCCGACCGTGAATCCGACTCGCGAACAAGCCTGGAAGACGCTCACCCATTACACAAAGAGCGAGGCGCTCCTGCGTCACGCCCTGGCCGTGGAGGCTTCGACGGCGTCGTACGCTGTTCGATTCGGCGAGGACGAGGAGCTCTGGCGGGTGGCGGCGCTCCTGCACGACTTCGACTACGAGATCCACCCCACGCTCGACCAGCACCCGCAGGATGGCGCACCCATCCTGCGCGAGGAGGGATACCCCGAGGTCGTGATCGACACCGTGCTCTCGCACGCCAACCACCTCGACCTCCCGCGGGACACGCTGCTCAAGAAGACGCTCTTCGCCTGCGACGAGCTCTCCGGTTTCATTCACGCGTGTGGTCTCGTGCGCCCCACCGGTCTCGAGGGGCTTGAGCCCAAATCGGTCAAGAAGAAGCTCAAGCAACCGTCATTCGCAGCAGGAGTGTCGCGCGACGACGTCTACGAGGGCGCCGAACTGCTCGGCCTCGAGCTCGACGCGCACATCTCGAACGTTGTCGCCGCGCTCCAGCCGATCGCCGGCGAGCTGGGTCTGCCGTCGAGCTAGAGCGCAGCCAGGCCGTCGACCAGGCGCTCGAGATCGCCGTCGTCGTTCCACCAGCCGACCGACGCGCGCAGCAGGCCGGTCCCCTGAAGCTCGCGCACGATCACGCCACGCTCGTAGAGCGCGGCCGCTGCCTCGGCCGTGTCGCCGGCAAACCTGAACGACACGAGCGTCGCCTGGCCGGGGGCAGTGACCACCTCGTGGCCCTGCTCACGCAAGAGCTCGCGGCACTGCTCGGCCAGCGCTCGCGCCCGCTCGAAGCGTTCGCCGGGAAGGTCGGAGAGCGCGGCCTCGAGTCCGACGAGCGACGTCGCCGGGGTGAAGGTCGCGTCGAACCGGCGCGCCCCGGCCTTCGGCACCCAGCTGCCCTCGGCGATGTCGTACGACTCGGCGCTCGGGTAGGCGATCAACCGGGGCCGAAGCGCGTCGGGCTCGCGTACGTAGAGCGCGCCGGTGGCGTCCGGGCCGCAGAGCCATTTTTGGGCGCTGATCGTGTAGAAGTCCGCGGCGGCCGCGTCGACGTCGAGCGCGCCGACGGACTGTGCTCCGTCGACGAGCACCGGCACGTTCGTCGCCTCTCGCAGCTCCCGCCACGGGAAGATCGTGCCGTCGATCCAGGAGACCGCCGAGATCGCAATGAGTCGGGTGCGCGGGGTCACCTGCTCACGGATGAGATCGAACACGTCGGCGGGATCTGCGCCCCGCACCCTGGCGATCCGGAGGCCCGCGGCCGTTCCGAGCAGCGGCCCCGTCAGTCCGAAGTGCTCGGCGTCGGTCGTGGCCACCTCGTCGCCTTCACGAAGACCGAGACCGGTGATCACGATCTGGACGCCCTGCGTCGTCGAGTCGGTCAACGCGATGTGCCCGGCAGTCACCCGCACCTGGGCGGCGAGGAGCTCGCGCACACGCTCGCGCCGTTCGAGCATCCCGTCGAAGTAGACCTTGCCGCCGCGGCCGTGCACTCCCTCCCACGCGCGCAGCTCCGCCATCTCGACGAGTGTCGTGCGAGCGAGCGGGCCGAACGTCCCCGCATTCAGGTACGCGAACCGATCGAGCACCGGGAACCGCGCGCGCTGCTCTTGCCACGTCATGAAATGTCGAGCTCCACCGGCGCGTGGTCGGACAGGAGGCGGCCGGCCCGTGTCCGCTGCTCTTCCGGCCAGCGACGGAGCGGCGTGACGGGCGCGCCACGGACGAGGATCTGGTCGATGCCGGGGCCCGGCTCCGAGAACCCCCACTCCGCGCCGCTCAGCTCCTGCAGCGTCGTGGACTCGGTCGCCCGCACGTTGAAGTCGCCCGCCAGGACGACGACGTCTTCCGGTTGCGCTTCGGAGACTGCGAACCAGGCTGCTCGCAGCAGCTCCGCGTCGGGAAGGCGAACATCGGCCGCATAGCTCGTGCAGTGCATGTTCGCGACGAGGAAGGTCCGACCGGCGGCATCGGCGAGACGCGCCGCCTGGACGATCCGCCGCTCCCTCGCCCAGGCGATCCGCGCACGCGAGCCCAGGCCGAGCGCCCGGGCCCGTGCGTCACGAAACCGGCGCGGATTCAGCGTCAGCGACGAGCGGGAGAGGACACGCAGCGCAGGCCCGACGAAGAGTGCGTTCCCCTGGCCCGAGAACGCCGAACGGAGCAGGCCCTGGTTCGGCCGCGTCAGGCGGTGGCCGAGCCCCGCGCTGATCGGGAACGGCCCGACTCGCGGCCGGGCGGCCACGTCGCCGACGGTGAAGCGGCCGAGCGCCCAGGCCGGCACCTCCTGCACGCACAACACACCAGGCGCGTCCGCGGTTGCGAGACGAAACATCTCGTCCAGGTAGCCCGCACGCTGTGGTGGGACCGTGTTGCCGTGGAACAGGTTCCAGCTGCGAACGACCACACGCCTAAGCTACTTCGATGCGCGTGCTCCTCGCTGACCCGCCGGCGTTCACGCCGTGGTACGACCACGAGCTTGCAGCGGCCCTCACGCGCGCCGGGGCGGACGTCGAGCTCCAGACGTCGCGTTTCCGGTTCGGCGAGGTCCCGCCCGTCGATGGCTATCGACGAACCGAGCGGTGGTATCCAGTCTCATCACGGCTGTTCAAGCGCTCGCGCCTGCGGTTGCCTCTGAAGGCGGTCGAGCATCTCGAGGTGATCCGCTCGCTCTCGCGTGCGCGTGCCGACGTACTGCACGTGCAGTGGCTCGCCCTGCCCCAGGCGGATGTGCACCTGCGCTTTCGCTCGCCGTCGGTCTTCACTGCGCACGACCTACTGCCCCGGCGAACGGCAGCCAACACGGATCTCTGGCGCCGCCTCCTGGCGCGGTTCGACCGGGTCGTCGTCCACACCGAGCGTGGCCGCGAGGCGCTCGTCGAGCTCGGCGTCGACGCCCGAGTGATCCCACATCCGGTCTACCCGAGCGCCGCCGAGCGCGCCGACGACGGTGCGACGCTGCTCGCGCTCGGCGTGATCCGCCCGTACAAGGGGCTCGCCGACGCAGTCGAGGTGACGCGGCGCCTGCCGGACGCGCGACTCCTGGTGGCTGGCGATCCCGCCATGCCGCTCGACGATTTGCGCGGCGCCGAGCGCGTCGAGTGGCGCCTCGGCTTCCTCTCGACGGCCGAGCTCGATCGTGCGCTCTCGGAGGCTACGGTGGCGGTCTTCCCCTACCGCGCCGAGCTCGATCAATCCGGTGCGCTTCTCCAGGCTCTTGGAGCGGGCGTGCCGGCAGTGGTCTACGACGTGGCGGGCCTCGGTGAGCCCGTGCGCGCGTACGGTGCGGGGCGCGTCGTTCCGGCAGGCGACATCGCTGCCCTCACGGCAGCTGTCAGTGAGCTGCTCTCCGACAGCGAAGCACTCGACGCCGCGCGGGCAGGCGCCGAACGCGCCCGTGCGGAGTTGACCTGGGACGCCTCAGCGGCGCGCCACCTGGCGCTCTACGGAGAGCTTGTCTGATGTTCCGGCGCGGCCGCTTCACGAAGGTGATCGAGGCCCAGCTCGACTTGTTCGAGCGCGACCACCGCGACGTCATCGACGAGGCCGACGCGCGTCTCGATGCGTACAACGACGCCGACCGTGACGCGGCAGAGGAGCTCTACGGCGACTACCTCGACGCCGTCGAGACCGGGACTGAGATCCTCGCCGACATGCGCGATCACTACGCACAGTCGCTCGACGAGCCGGACCGGTACCTGCGCGAGTTCAACAAGGCGGTCGAGCGGCGCTTGCCTCCGTTCGCACTGGAGATCGAGAATCGGTAATGGCGGAACGGATCGAGGACTACGCGCTCGTCGGCGACCTGCAGACCGCAGCGCTGATCGGCCGCGAGGGGTCGATCGACTGGCTCTGTTTCCCACGCTTCGACTCGGGCTCGTGCTTCGGTGGGCTGCTCGGGACGCACGATCACGGCCACTGGGGCATCTCACCCGTCGAGGGCGGGCCGGCGACCGCGCGCCGCTATCGCCGCGACACGCTCATCCTGGAAAGCGAGTGGCAGACAACCACCGGGCGTGTGCGGCTGATCGACTTCATGCCGCCCCGTGGCCGTGCTCCCGACATCGTGCGCATCGTCGAGGGTCTGGACGGGACCGTCGAGCTGGCAACCGAGTTCGTGATCCGGTTCGATTACGGCTCGGTCATCCCGTGGGTTCGCCGGCTCGACGACGACACGCTCGTCGCGATCGGAGGACCGGACGGCCTGGCGCTGCGTACACCCGTTGACCTGGAGCCGGACGGGATGACGCACACCGCGACGTTCGCGGTGCATGCGGGCGAACGGGTGCCGTTTGTGCTCACCTGGTTTCCGTCACATCACCGGCCACCCCAGCCGGTGGACGCCGAGCATGCGCTGCGCGACACGGAGGCCTACTGGCTGAAGTGGTTCGAGCGCTGCGGCTACGACGGCGATTACCGCGAGGCGGTGTACACGTCGCTCGCCGTCCTGAAGGCGCTCACATACCAGCCGACGGGCGGCATCGTCGCAGCGCCGACGACGTCGTTGCCCGAGCAGATCGGCGGCGTGCGCAACTGGGACTACCGCTTCACCTGGCTGCGGGACGCAACGTTCACGTTGCTCGCGATGATGAACGCCGGGTACATCGACGAGTCGCGCGCGTGGCGCAACTGGTTGTTGCGCGCGGTCGCTGGTGATCCCGCGAACGCCCAGATCCTCTACGGTGTCGCGGGCGAGCGGCGCGTGACCGAACGCGAGCTCAATTGGCTTCCCGGCTACGCCGGCTCTGCACCGGTGCGCGTGGGCAACGCCGCCCACGAGCAGTTTCAGCTCGATGTCTACGGCGAGGTGATGGACGCGCTGCACCAGGCCCGTGTCGACGGTCTGCCGGCCGACGACCATGCCTGGTCGCTGCAGCGCAGGATGATGGACTTCCTCGAGGGCGCCTGGGAGCAGCCGGACGAAGGCATTTGGGAAGTGCGTGGACCGCGGCGGCACTTCACGCACTCGAAGGTGCTCGCCTGGGTGGCATTCGAACGGGCCGTCGACACGGTCGAGCGGTTCGACCTACCCGGGCCGGTCGAGCGCTGGCGCAGACTACGCGACGAGGTGCATCGCGAGGTATGTCGCGAGGCGTTCAACGTGGAGCTCAACTCGTTCACACAGGCCTACGGCTCCAATGAGCTCGACGCGTCCACCCTGCTGATCCCGCTCGTCGGCTTCCTCCCCGGCGACGACCCACGGGTGCTCGGCACGATCGACGCAATCCAGCGCGACCTCACCCGTGACGGGTTCGTCGAGCGCTACCGCTCGCGGGGTTACAACGAGGTCGACGGTTTGCCCGGAGGAGAAGGCGTCTTCCTGCCGTGCTCGTTCTGGCTCGTCGACGCGCTCCTGATGGCAGAGCGACACGACGAAGCGCGGGCGCTGTTCGAGCAGCTGCTGGCGATTCGCAATGACCTCGGCCTCCTCTCCGAGGAGTACGACCCGGCGGCCAAGCGGCTGCTCGGGAACTTTCCGCAGGCGTTCACCCACGTCGGTCTCGTCAACTCGGCCTACAACCTCTCGCACCATCTGGGGCCGGCACATCAGCGCACAGGCCAGCGCTAGCGATGCCCAAAGTGGTGGGCGCGCGGCAGGGCGCGTGTGACCTCCGCCTCGCTCGCGGCCTGGCGCGCGAGTGGGCCGAGTGAGCTCACTTTCGCAACGAGCAGGTTGACGTTGCGGTCGTGACGTTCGAGCTTGCCGCTTGCAAGAACCAGCGGCTCCCCCCGAATGATCGCGCGGTGCTCCTCGTACACCTTCGACGGGATGATCAGGTTCGCCTGGCCGTGCTCGTCCTCGAGCAGCATGAAGACGATCCCGTTTGCTGTTGAGGGGCGCTGGCGGGCGATCGCCATGCCTGCGACCTGGATGCGCGTGCCGTTCGGCGTGTCTGCCAGATCCGCGCTCGTCGCGACTCCCGCCGGCAGATGCGGGCGGAGCAGCTGCAGCGGGTGGACGCCGACCGAGAGCGACGTGTGCTTGTAGTCGGCGAGCATCCGCTCCCACGGCGTCTGCTCCGGTAGCTCCGGAATCTCGGCGGTTGGTTCGAGTGGTAGCGCGAGCTGCCGGTTGCCACCGGTAACCGTTTCGCCGCGCGGCGTGACGCCCAGGCGCCAAAGCAGTTCGCGTCGCGGCCCCCACTCGTCACACGCGCCGGCAGAGACGAGCGCTTCGAGCACGTCCTGCTTCACCGGCGCGCGGCGCGCGAGGTCGCCGAGGTCGCGATACGGCTGCCGTGTGACCACCGACTGCGCTTCACTCTCGCCGACCGACTGCACGTAGGCGAGACCGACACGTACTGCCGTTCCGTCTTCGATGTCGCACTGCGCTCCTGAACGGTTGATGTGAGGCGACAACACAGTCACCCCGCGCCGCTGCGCATCCCTGACCAGGGATGAAGGCGGATAGAACCCCATCGGCTGCGCGTTCATCAGCGCGCACAGGAACTCTGACGGGTAGTACCGTCGCAACCAGGCCGATTGATACGCGAGCAGGCCGAATGCGGCCGCGTGCGATTTCGGAAAGCCGAAGCCTGCAAAACCGACGAGCCGATCGTAGATCTCGTGTGCGGTCGCCTCGTCGATGCCTTTTCCCAGTGCGCCCGCAATAAAGCGGGGACGCCACGCTTCGATTGCCTCCAAGCTGCGCTTCCTGCTCATCGCGCGACGCAGCCCTTCCGCCTCGCCGATCGAAAAGCCCGCGGCCGCCATGGCGACGTCGAGCACCTGGTCCTGGAAGACGACGACTCCGAGCGTGTCGCGTAGAGCCTCGCGCAACGATTCGTGCAGCACCGGCGGCTCGAAGTTCGGATCGGCGCGCAGCGCATGGCGGTGCTTTACGTAGGGATGGACCGCTTTCCCCTGGATCGGCCCTGGACGGACGAGCGCGACCTGTACGGTCAGGTCCTCGAGATTCTCGGGCCGTGTCTGCAGCAGACTCTGCATCTGCGCTCGGCTCTCGATCTGGAAGACGCCGATGGTGTCTGCCTGCTGGATCTCCTTGTAGACGCCTGCGTCGTCGAGCGGCACCCGCGAGAGATCGATCGTCTCGCCACGCAGCCGCGCAATGCGGTCGATCGCGTCCTCGACGGCCGAGAGCATGCCGAGGCCGAGCAGGTCGATCTTCAAGAAGCCGGCGTCGCCACAGCTGTCCTTGTCCCATTGGCAGATCTGCCGCCCTGCCATCGCAGCGGGCTGCACCGGCACGAGATCGATCAGCGGCCGCGTCGAGATGACCATGCCGCCCGGGTGCTGGCTGATGTGACGTGGCAGCCCCGCGATCTCCTTCGTCAGCTCACGAAACGCCGCCCAGCGCGGGCCGGTATGCGCGCCGGGCACACCGTCGAGCTCGTCGCCGACGCGGGTTGCGTCCCAGCCGTCGGTGACACGCGCCAGCCGTTCCAGCTCGGCGAACGGCAGCCCGAGCGCCTTGCCGACGTCACGGATCGCACCGCGGCTGCGATAGCTCGCAAACGTCGCGACGAGCGCTGCGTGCTCGCGCCCGTAGCGCTCCGTGACGCGCACGATCAGCTTCTCGCGGATGTCACGTGGGAAGTCGAGGTCGATGTCGGGCACGGCGACCATCTCGTCGTTGATGAAGCGGCCGAGCGACAAGCCCGCTGCGACAGGATCGACATGCGAAAGGCCGGTCAGGTAGCAGACGATCGAGCCGACGCTCGAACCGCGCCCGCGTCCCGGCGGCAGCGCGTGGCGAGGACTGCCGGGGCCGCGCACCTCGAGCGCGCACTCGCGGGCGAGCTCGAGCACCTCCCAGTGGAGCAGGAAGAACCCTGACAGGCCCAAGCGAGAGATGAGTTGGAGCTCCTCGCGCAATCGCCCGTCGGCGCGAGCGATTGCGCCAGGGGTGCGGTAGCGCTGGGCGAAAGCCTGCTCGCAGATTCGCTCGAGCTGCCGATCTGCGGGAGATTCTTGGTCGGAGAAGTCGGGGTAGCGATAGCCGAGCTCCTGGGTCAGGTCGAACTCGCAGCGGTCGGCGAGCTCGCGCGTGCGCCTCGCCGCCTCGACGGGCAGGCGCTCGAGCATCGCCTGAGGCGCGAGCAGTACCGCTTCGTGGTTTCCCCGTCGCTCGCGTTCGCAGCCGTCGAGCGACGTCCGGTGCTTGATCGCAACGAGCGCATCCTGCAGCCGGGCACGCGCCGGGCTATGCGCGTGCACGTTGCCGGTCGCCACGGTGGGCACGCCGAGGTGCGTGGCGAGCTCGGTGAGCTGCGCGTTCCGTTTTTCGTCGCCACGCTCGTACGGGCGTTGCAGCTCGACGAAGAACGCGCCGGGAAACGCATGCGCGACTCGCTCGGCTGCTCTCGCGTCGATCACACCAAGACCGCTCCGGGCGCAGCCCGAGAGCGCGATGAGCCCTTCGGCATGGCGTTCGACGACATCGATCGTCGTCTCGGCCGGCAGCAGATCGCGCTCCTTGCCGGGCTCGCGCGTGCCCGCATGCGCGTCGGTGAGAATGCGGCAGAGGTTTGCGTAGCCCTGCCGCGTCTCGCAGAGCAGCGTCACATGTGTGCCGCTGGTTCCCGCTCCGGCGCCGGCAAGCGTGACCTCGGCGCCGGTGATCGGGCGGACGCCCAGGTGCTTCGCTGCGTGTGCGAACTCGAGTGAGCCGTAAACGCCATCGTGGTCAGTGAGCGCGAGCGCGTCGTAGCCGAGCTCGGCGGCGCGTGCGGCGAGCTCTTCCGGCAGCGACGCCCCGTCGAGGAACGAGTAGGCGGAGTGCGCGTGCAGCTCGACGTAGGGTGAGGTGCCAGATACCCGACGGATATCCGGCACATGCCTGAAGTGCTCCTCTTTGCCGACACCACCGCGTGCTGGGAACGCATCCCTTACGCCCGTTGAGCGAACCACGTTCCGGCGTCGTCATCGTGGTAGACGACGACGTTCTCCCCTGTCTCCAGCACGAGGTCGAAGTAGCGGCGATGCACGGGGTCTTCCGTCCACCAGCGGTCGACGACGCGCCATTCCTCGCGCACGACTGCGACGTCCTGCCGGTTGACGCGACACGGCGTGCCGTCCGCATGGTTTTCGACGAGCGCGGTTCTTGGGTTGTTGAGACGACGCGCGCTTAGTCGTCGCGCGGAACCAAGAGTGCGCGCGCTTCGGGTATGCGTGACCACGGGGCGACCTCCACGACCGTTGAGACTCCGCCTGCCCCGACAGCCGCGCGCACCTGGCGCAGGCCTTCGCGGAGCCGGCCCTGCAGCACTTCGCCCTCTGCGGCCACGAGCTCGAGCTGCTCGCCGGTGTGCTCGGCGAGCTCCACCACCTCGAGCCGGAGCTTGAGCGCCGGCGCAGGCAGCTCCGCAAGCTTCGGCGAGAGCGCGGCACGCAGCCGGGCCGGATCGGCCGTCGGCTCGCGCAGTGTCACCGTCCGGCGCCACGAGGCGCCGCCGACCAGTCGCGCCCACACCGCGACCTTCCTCGGCGGCCGCCCCGCGCGTTCCGGGCGTGCGAGCAGGCGATCGAGCAGCACTCCGAGCCCTCGTCTGAGCGTCAGCTCGTTGCCGACCGCTTCCGGGAACTCGAGCGTCTCGTGGATGGCCGTCGCCGGCCGTCTCGGCTTGACCCTCCCGTCCTGCTCGCCTCTCGCCAGGCTCCAGGCGCGCCGTCCGTCCGGCCCCAACCGTTCGGAGACGGCGCCGCCCGGCAGCCCGGCAAGCTGTCCGATCGTGCGAACACCCAGTTCTTCGAGCTCCTCGTAGCGGCGCCGCTCGAGCGGGAGCAGCTGCAGCGGCAGCGGCGCGAGGAAGGAGCGTGCACGGTCGTCGGAGACGATCAGCGCCTGCCCGGGCCGTGCGACGTTCGCCGCGGCGAGCGCCGCGAACCGCCGCTCCGCTGCGCCCGCGCGCGGATCCCACATGGAGCCGACGGCGGCGAGCGCCCGCTTGAGCGCCGGCTCGAGCCCGCCATAGAGCCGCTCGACGCCCTTCGAGTCGAAGAAGACCGTTCCCGGGTCGGCGGGCTCGACCGCGAACCCTGCATCCTCGAGCCGGCGCAGGATCTCCTCCCACGCCTGCTCGGCGGTTGCCGGGTCCTGCTCGACGAGCTCGAGCTCCGGACAGGTCGCAAGCGCCTCTCCGAGGCGCATCCCCGGCCGGACGCCTTTCGCCTCGGCCGGCCCCGTGACCGAGCCGATCAGCGGCTCCGTCCCGGGCAGCGGCGCGAGCGCCGCCGGCAGAGCCTGCAGGCGAGGCCGAAGGCGCAGAGCGGCCCGTAGATCGAAGGCGGGAATCACGATTGCGGCGATCACGGGAACGTATGTTCTACACGAACACACGTTCTCCTGTCAACTCCTTATGCTGCGCCGATCCGATCCGGGCGATGGGGCTCGCCTTCGACCGCCGGCAACGGCTGATGGCTCCTATGACGAAAGGAGCTGTTCGCATGCCCGTGATCGTCGGCGTCGCCCTGGGCGGTGCGCTCGGAGCCTCGGCCCGCTACTTCCTCGACCATGCGATCGAGCAGCGGAGCTTCTCGATCTTCCCGTGGGCGACGTTCACGATCAACCTCACCGGTTGCTTCCTGATCGGCGTGATCACCGAGGCGCTCGTCGACCGGCACCATCTTCCCGCCTGGCTGCGGGTCGGGCTCGTGCTGGGAGTGATCGGCGGCTACACGACCTTCTCGACCTTCGCTCAGGAGAGCCTGACGCTGCTCGAGGCGCGCGACTTCGCGGTCACGCTCCTCTACGGCCTCGGGAGCGTGACGGCCGGGATCGCCTTCGTCTACTTCGGAGCGCTAATCGGACGAGCGCTCTAGCACGACGACCGGGATCTCGCGGTCGGTCCGCGTCTGGTACTCGTCGTAGTGCGACCAGACCTCGTTCGCCTTGCGCCACAAGCGGTCGCGCTCCTCGCCTTCGGCGGTGCGCGCGCGGGCTGGGAAGACTTCGTCTCGGACCTGCAGCTCGACCTGCGGCGTCTTCACGAGATTCTTGTACCAACCTGGATCGTCCGGAGCGCCGCCCTTCGACGCGACGATCACGTAGCGATCGCCGTCCTCGGCGTAGATCAGCGGGGTCGTGCGCGGCTCGCCGCTCTGGCGTCCGGTCGTCGTCAAGAGCAGGATCGTCGAGCCTTCCTTCCAGCTGTGCCCGACCTCGCCACCGGTCTCGCGGTAGCGCCGGACGTGCTCCGCCCCGTACAGGGTTTCCGCTTCAGTCATTCGAATGCTCCTTCCACGAGCAAGAGAACCGACGGTTCATGAGAACGCGTTTCGTGCCATTCGCCTTCCCGCCACTCGACGGCCTCGCCTACACCGAGCTCCACGCTGTCATCCTTCGTGGAGCAGGTGACACGACCGGCGAGGACAACCAGGCGCTGCTGTGAGGCCGCCTCATGACCGCCGATAACCCCGTCGAGGCGCACCAAGGAGACGTGCGCTTCTCCATGAGCAACGCGGGTATGCGTGAAGCCGGCCGAGCCGAAGTGCTCGATCTCCCTCGACGGAAGATCGATTCGCTTCACGCGACGATCTCCGCGGCCGGCCCGACCAAGCGTGCATAGCGCGGCACTGTCTCGAGCAGGTCGACCTGTGCGCAGAACTCGATGTCGGCCTCGAGACCAGGCGGCCCGTACGTGCGCGCGTTCAACCCCGCCAGCGGATCGGGCCACGCCCTTGCGATCACCTCCGCGCCGATCGCCGCGTCGCTGCGCTCACCGTCGAGCGCCTCGACGATCCGCCCCGCGCAGTACGCGTCGTCGAGTGCGAAAGCGCCCTTGAACCCGGAGCAGAGGATCGCCACGTCTCCCCCGGTCTCGCGCACTGCGCGCACGAGCGCGGACAGGTTCAGCAGTGAGCCGAGCAGCACGATCTCGCAGCGAGCAGCAGCCGTGAGGATCGCGCGCGTTCCGTTCGTCGTCGTCAGGATCAGCGTCCGCGCCTTCGGCTCCTGCGCGAACTCTCGCGGCGAAGCGCCGACGTCGAACCCTTCGACGACGACGGCGTTGCGCTCGCCCCCGACGACCGCCTCGTCGCCGAGCTCAACACGCAGCGCCTGCGCCTCGGCGATCTCCGTGCAACAAAGCACCCGCTCGTAACCGGATGCAAGCGCCTGAGCGATCGACGACGTCGCACGGATCACGTCCACAACGATCCCAATCCGGGCGGAGGCTTCCTCCTCCGGTGTGAAAGCGACATGAACGCGCACCCCGATACGCTAGTCCGCGTGGACGAACCGCGACACTGCTACCGGCACCCGGACCGGGAGACCGGTCTCTCGTGCTCGGAGTGCGGACGGCCCATCTGTTACGAGTGCATGACACCGGCGCCGGTCGGGCTGCGCTGCCCCGAGCACTCGGGCAAGCCGCAGGGGATCCGCAAGGTGACGACGCCCGCGCAGCGTGCGGTCACCGGCGTCGGGAGCGCCCGTCCGAACGTCGTCACCCTGACGCTGATCGGGATCAACGTCGCGGTCTACCTCGCCGAGCTGGCTGCCGGCGGCAGCGTCAACGGCGTCACCAACTGGTTCTTCAACCACGGCGCGTTGTTCGCGTCCGGCGTCTACACGCAGGGAACCATCGTGCCGCTGGGACCACACCAGATTCCGGCCGGTTACCACCTGATCGGCCTGGCGCACGGCGAATGGTGGCGGATGCTCTCGCCGGCGTTCCTGCACTACGGCCCGTTCCACCTCGCGGTCAACATGTACTCGCTCTATTTCGCCGGCACGCTGCTCGAGCAGGTGATCGGCCGGTGGCGGTTCGCGCTCCTCTACTTCGCCTCTGGCATCGCCGGCTCCGCGGGCGCGATCTGGCTGAGCCCGAACAGTGTCACGGTGGGCGCGTCGGGTGCGATCTTCGGCGTCCTCGGCGGCCTGTTCGTGCTCGAGCGCCAGCGCCACATCGCCACCGGCGGCCAGGTCGCAGGGCTGATCGTCCTGAACCTGATCTTCACGTTCGCACTGTCGAACATCTCCGTCGGCGGCCACATCGGCGGCCTGATCGCCGGTGCCATCCTGATGTGGCTGCTCCTGCGCTTCCGGCGCTCGGCGGTGTACAGCCTCCTCTCGACCGCGGCGGTGCTCGTCGTCAGCTTCGTGATCGCGTACGCGCGCGTTCGCGGCTACTAGCCGCCGGCGGCGACGTACGCGCCCGAGCCCGCCGCCGTGAGCGCCGCCTGGGCTGCGGCGAGCCTCGCGAGCGGCACACGGAAGGGCGAGCACGACACATAGTCGAGCCCGAGCTCGTGGCAGAAGGCGATCGAGCGCGGCTCGCCGCCGTGCTCGCCGCAGATGCCGAGCTTGAGCTCCGGCTTGGTACCGCGACCGCGCTCGACGGCGATTCGCATCAGGTCGCCCACGCCGTCGATGTCGATCACCTCGAAGGGGTTGCGATCCAGGATGCCGTCCTCCAGGTAGGTGGTGAGGAACTTCCCTTCCGCGTCGTCACGTGAGAATGCGAGTGTGGTTTGCGTCAGGTCGTTCGTCCCGAACGAGAAGAAGTCGGCGACCTCTGCGATCTCGTCGGCGCGCAAGGCGGCGCGCGGCACCTCGATCATCGTGCCGACGAGGTGCTCCACGTCCGACGCCTCCTCGGCCCACACCGACTCGGTCAGCTCGCGCAGGCGTGCGAGCTCCTCGCGAAAGCCGACGAGTGGATGCATCACCTCGACGAGCGGCGCCTCGCCGGTGCGTCCGAGCACTGCGCGCGCGGCGCGGGCAATCGCCCGGACCTGCATCTCGTAGATCTCCGGGTACTGCAGACCGAGCCGGCAGCCGCGCGTCCCGAGCATCGGGTTCGCCTCGTGCAGCGCGCGAATCCGGCGTCGCATCTTCTCGTCGGTTGCCTCCGCCTCAGCCGGCAGGAACTCGTGCAGCGGCGGGTCGAGGAGGCGGATCGTCACGGGCAGGCCCGCCATCGCCTCGAAGATCCCCTCGAAGTCGGACTGCTGGAACGGGAGCAGCCGGTCGAGGGCCGAACGACGGCCGGCTTCGCTGTCGGCGAGGATCATCTCCTGCACGACCGGCAGCCGCTCTGTGCCGAAGAACATGTGCTCGGTGCGGCAGAGGCCGATGCCCTGCGCGCCGAAGTCGCGCGCACGCGTCGCGTCCTCCGGGTTGTCGGCATTCGCGCGCACCCTCAGCCTGCGCACTGCATCCGCCCAGCCGAGAATCGTCTCGAAGTCCTCGTTGATCTGCGGCGGCACGAGCGGAACCTCACCGATGAACACGCGGCCGGTGCCGCCGTCGATCGTGATCACGTCGCCTTCCCGCAGCTCCCTGCCGCCGATCGTCGCCGTCGCGCCCTCGAGGGTCAGGTCTTCGCAACCTGCGACGCACGGTTTGCCCATCCCTCGTGCAACCACCGCCGCATGCGAGGTCATGCCGCCGTGCACCGTGAGGATGCCCTCGGCAGCGATCATCCCGTGGATGTCGTCCGGCGTCGTTTCCCACCGGACGAGGATCACCGGCCCGGACTTCGCGCGCTCGACCGCAGTGTCCGCGTCGAAGACGATCCCGCCGCTCGCAGCGCCCGGCGACGCGTTCAGGCCTTTCGCCGCCGCTTCGAGCGATGCCTTCGGGTCGATCATCGGATGCAGCAACTGATCGAGCTGCCCCGGGTCGATCCGGCCGACCGCGTCCTCGCGGGTGATCAGCCCTTCGTCGACCATCGCAACCGCCGCCTTCAGGGCAGCCGGGGCCGTGCGCTTCGCCGAGCGGGTTTGCAGGAGATACAGGCGCTCGTCCTCGACGGTGAACTCGATGTCCTGCATGTCGCGGTAGTGCTTCTCCAACCGATGCATCGTCTCGACCAGCTGACCGAAGGCGTTCGGCAACACGTCGCGCATCGCCTCGATCGGCTGTGGCGTGCGGATACCGGCCACGACGTCCTCACCCTGGGCGTTCGCGAGAAACTCGCCGTACAGGCCGGTCTCGCCGGTCGACGGGTCACGCGTGAACGCGACTCCGGTGCCGGAGCGGTCGCCCTTGTTGCCGAACACCATCTGCACCACGTTGACCGCTGTGCCGAGGTCGTCCGGGATGTCATGCGCGCGGCGGTAGACCTGCGCGCGCGGCGTGTCCCACGACTCGAAGACGGCACGCACTGCGCGCAAGAGCTGCTCGCGCGCATCCCCCGCGAACTCGAGGCCCGTCTCCTCGCGGTAGATCTGCTTGAAGGTGTCGGCGAGCTCACGCAGGTCGGCCGCGGAGAGATCGGTGTCGTGCTGGACGCTGCGCTGCTGCTTCAGGGACGAGAGCGCGCTCTCGAAGCGGTGCCCGTCGATCCCCGCCACCACCTCGCCGAACATCTGGATCAGCCGGCGGTACGAGTCGAACGCGAACCGTGCGTTTCCCGTCCGTGCGGCGAGCCCTTCGGTCGCAGCGTCGTCGAGCCCAAGGTTCAGGATCGTGTCCATCATCCCCGGCATCGAGACGGCAGCTCCCGAGCGCACCGAGACGAGCAGCGGGTCGTCGCTCGAGCCGAAGCGCTTCCCAGTGCGCTCCTCGAGTCGACGCACGTGCTCGTCGACCTCGGCCTCGAGCCCGGCCGGCAAATCGCGCGCCGCAAGGTAGGCGCGGCAGGCATCGGTCGTGATCGTGAAGCCCGCCGGGACCGGCACCCCCAGTTTCGTCATCTCGGCGAGGCCGATGCCTTTGCCGCCAAGTAGCTCGCGGCCACCGCTCGTCGGCTCGTCGAAGTCGTAGACGTAGCGATCTGCCATGCGGGGCAATCTAACCGGGTTGGCAGGGCATCAAGCGGCTCGGTCGTTGCGGCGGCGCGAACGGAACTCCGCGAGCCAGGCGAGCGAGCGCAGGCCGAACCAGAACGGCGTGAAGAGCCCGTAGAAGAGGACGAGCGCCGCCCCGAGCGCGGAGTACCAGACGGCCCAGCGCCACTTCGGAACTGGGGGTTTGGGCTTCATGCGGCGGGGTTGCCCGTCGGCCGGGTGCGATGGACGTCGCGAGACAAGGACGCAGGGAGCGCCGATAGGACACCTATCGGCGCGACTGAGGACGCAGTATCACGACGTCCAGCGCGGCCGGGCGACATGGCGTTCCCCGCCGGATGGAGCCCCAGTTTCATGCGACGGTGCCGACCTCTTCCCGCCGCCGTTCGACGACGCGGATGATTCGGTGCGAGATCTCCTCGATCGAGAGCTCGCTCACCTCGATCACCGGGCAGCCGAGTCGGCGGTGGACCTGATCCGCGTAGTCGAGCTCCTCGTAGATCTCCACCAGGCTCGCGTACTTGCGGTCGCCGCGCATCCAACGGATCCGCTCGCCGCGGATCTCCGACAGCCGCTGCGCGTCGATCGTCAGCCCTACGACCTTCGTCTGGTCGACCGTGAAGAGCTCAGCCGGCGGGTCGATTCCCTTCACGAGCGGGACGTTTGCGGTCTTGTAGCCGAGGTAGCCGAGGTAGATCGACAGTGGCGTCTTCGACGTTCGCGAGACGCCGACGAGCACGATGTCCGCCTCGCTGAGCCCAGCCGGGACGCCGTCGTCGTACTTCACCGCAAACTCGATCGCCGACATGCGCCGGAAGTACGCGTCGTTCAGCGGCGGCCGCGCACCCGGCTTCATCCGTGCCGACTGTCCGGAGACGCGCGCCACGGCATCGATCGGATGGCCGAGCAGATCGCAGTAATGCAACCTCGCCTTGCGGCACAGGGTGCGCATCGATTCGCGCAGCGCGGGCTCGACGAGTGTGTAGATGACGACCGCCTGCCGTCCTTTCATCCGCTCAACGGCAAGCTGCAGGTCGTCGACCGACTCGACCCGCGGATGCCGGATCTCGCTGAACTCCTGGTCCGGGAACTGCGCCTCGAGCGCCTGCACGAGTCGCGCCGCCGTCTCGCCGGTCGAGTCCGAGATCATGTGCAGCTCGACGAGATCCACGGGCGCACCTTAACCGGCGCTTCATGCGGCGCTGGCGGGCCGACGGCACTCTGTGGGCCGTGAAATACGTGCTCATCGCTGCCGTGGTCGCGCTCGTGCTTCCAGCAGCCGCCTTTGCGTGGGACGGCACGTACCCGACGGGCGACGCCGCCGGCACGTCCATCCACATCGTCGTCTCGGACACCTATCCCGTCGACCAGGCCCTGCCGCAGAGCTGGGCGACCTACTTCGGCTCGATCCCCCACGGCCCGGAGCTCTCCTCGCTGACGCTGAGCCTGATGCCGCTCGCCGCCCTGGAGTCGAGGAAGTACTGCGGCTCGGCTGCGCTCGCCTGCTACGACCCCACGAACGACACGATGTACGCGGCTCCGGACGACCAGCTCGACGAACCGCCGGCGATGGAGATCGCCACGCACGAGTACGGCCACCACATTGCGAACAGCCGTTCCAATGCGCCATGGGTGGCGGAGGACTATGGCACGAAGCGCTGGTCCTCGTACGAGAACATCTGCGCACGGGCGGCCGCGGGCACGGCCTCGCCGGGCGACGAAGGTCTCGCCTACAGCCAGAACCCGGGTGAGGCGTTCGCAGAGTCGTACCGAGTGCTCGCGTTGACCGACCTCGGTCTCACACCGAGTAGCTGGGACATCGTCGACCAGTCGTTCTACCCGGATGCGACCGCCCTGCAACTGCTCCAGGAAGACATCACCAGTCCGTGGACCGGACCGACGGTGCATCACGTGCACGGCTCGTTCGGGAACGGCGCGACCCGCACAATCGCCGTTCAGAGCACGCTGGACGGAACGTTCCTCGCGAGACTGCAGGCACCCTCGCAGGCGCGGCTGAAGCTGGAGCTCTATTCCGGCTCGACGTTGGTCGCGCGCGGGAAGACGAGCGTGCGCTTCGAGATCTGCGGGCAGCGCACGCTGACGCTGAAAGTGCGGCGCCTTTCCGGCCACGGTGCGTTCACCGTGGACGTTTCAAAACCGTAATCTCCCCCGCGTGGGAATCGCCCACTGGGACGAGATCGAGCGGCGGCACCGCGCCAAGGGCGAGATGGATGCGACCTGGCAGCAGCTCGGCGACCCTGCCGGCGCCCGCACGGTCGGCCTCAACCGCGTGCGCGTCGCAGCGGGCAAGCTCCCGACGCCGCCGCACTCGCACGGCGCGTCCGAGGAGATCTACTACGTGCTCGAGGGCTCCGGGCTCGCCTGGCAGGACGGCGAGGTGCACGAGGTGCGGCCGGGGGACTGCGTGATCCATCGAGCAGATCACCACGAGCACACCTTTGTCGCCGGCCCCGATGGGCTCGACTACCTCGTCTTCGGCACACGCCATCCGACGGAGATCGGCTGGCTGCCCCGCTCCCGTGCGATTCGCATCGGCTGGCCCTGGGTCGTCGGCCGCGACGATGACCCCTGGGATGTCGAGGCGGAGGTCGAACCGCTCGCCTTCGGCGACCCGGCCCCTCGGCCGGCGAACATCGTCTCGATCGACGAGGTCGAGCTCGAGCAGTGGGACGACAAAGGGGTCACGGCGCCGCTCGCAACGCGTGAGCGCTCCGACCTCGCGGGCTTCCACTGGGAGCGTCTGAACGCGGGCAAGATCGGTGCGGTGCCGCACTGCCACTCCGCGGAGGAGGAGATCTTCGTGATCCTGGAGGGCTCTGCGACGCTGCACTTGTGGCCGTCCCCACTCCGCGCCGAGCGCGGTGCCGAACGCGAGGAGCACGAGCTCCGGCCGGGTCATGTCGTCGCACGCCCGCCGGGCAGCGGCGTCTCGCACTGGTTCCGCGCCGGCGACGACGGCGTCACGATGTTGATCTACGGCACCCGAGACCCGAACGACATGTGCTGGTTTCCGCGCTCGAACAAGATCTCATGGCGCGGCCTCGGCGTGATCGGGCGCATCGAGGCGCTCGAGTACGACGACGGCGAACCGGACGACTAGGCAAGCGCTCAGCTACTTTCAGGCGATGCTCGAGCAATTCGAAGGCGCCGCCACGATCGAAAAGGTCGCGGCTCTGTGTCGCCGGCGCGCGTTCGTCTTTCCGTCGTCGGACATCTACGGCGGCCTCGGCTCGTCCTTCGACTTCGGCCACTACGGCGTCCTGCTCAACGACAACGTCAAGGCCGAGTGGCGCCGCTCGCTGATCCAGGAGCGGGAGGACATCGTTGCGCTCGACTCTGCGATCATCCTCAACCCGGAGGTCTGGGTTGCGTCCGGCCACGTGGCCGGCTTCTCGGATCCGCTCGTCGACTGTCGCACCTGCAAGCTGCGCTTCCGCGCCGACCAGCTCGAGCAGAGCGCCTGCGGCAAGCGCCCGTCGAAGCATCCCGGCGAGTACTCCGAGTGCGACCTGACGGAGCCTCGCCAGTTCAACTTGATGTTCGAGACGTTCGTCGGCCCGGTTCGCGAGGACGCTTCGCGCGCGTATCTGCGGCCGGAGACCGCGCAGGGCATCTTCATCAACTTCAAGAACGTCACGTCGTCGATGCGCGTCAAGCCGCCTTTCGGGATCGCCCAGATCGGCAAGAGCTTCCGCAACGAGATCACGCCCGGCAACTTCCTGTTTCGCATGCGCGAGTTCGAGCAGATGGAGATGGAGTTCTTCGTGCCGCCCGCCGAGGCCGAGGAATGGCACCGCTACTGGATCGAGCAGCGGCGCCGGTGGCATCTCGACCTCGGGTTGCGAGAGTCGCACGTGCGGGTTCGCCCGCACGAGGCCGCCGAGCTCTCGCACTACTCCAGCGCGACGAGCGACATCGAGTACCTCTACCCCATCGGCTGGCTCGAGCTCGAGGGCGTCGCAAACCGCGGCGACTACGACCTGCGCCAGCACAGCGAGGCGTCCGGGACGATGCTCGAGTGGATCGGACACGAGGAACGCTACGTGCCGTACGTGATCGAACCGGCGATCAGCGTCGTGCGCGCGACTCTCGCGTTCCTCTGCGACGCCTACGACGAGGAGGTCGTCGCCGACCGCCCGCGCACCCTGTTGCGGCTGCACCCGCGCCTGGCTCCGGTGAAAGCGGCGGTGCTGCCGCTGGTCGGCAAGCAAACTGCGATGGTCGAGCAGGCGCGCGGTCTCTACCAGGATCTGCGCAAGTCGATGTCCGCCGAGTACGACGACGCCGCGGCCATCGGCAAGCGCTATCGGCGCCAGGACGAGATCGGGACACCGTGGGCGCTGACGATCGACGAGCAGACGCTGGCCGACGGCACGATCACGCTGCGCGACCGCGACACGCTCCAGCAGGAGCGCATCCCGCTCGAGGGTGCGAAGCGGCTGCTGCTCGACAAGCTCGAGCAGCCGTGGCAGCCGCGCTGACGAACACGGTGGACTGGCGCAGGCACACGATCACCTCCGCTGCGCTGCGCGGAAACCCGCTCGGTGACCCGCACGAACGCGACCTGTGGGTCTGGTCGCCGCCCGACCAGTCGCGCCGCTATCCGTCGGTGTACGTCCTGCACGCGCACATGCGCTCGGCGGCGTCCTGGTTCAACGTCGAACCGTTCGAACGGTCCTATCCGGAGGCGATCGCCGCACTCGCGCCGGAAGCAGTCGTCGTGCTCGTCGACGGGTGGACGTCCGTCGGCGGTTCGCAGTGGATCGACTCCGAGGGCATCGGACGCTACGGCACCTATCTCCAGGAGGAGGTCGTCCAGTTCGTCGACGCGAGCTATCCGACGGATGGAACGAGGGGTCTACAGGGCAAGTCGTCGGGCGGATACGGCGCGCTCGTGAACGCGCTCGCGCGACCCGATCTGTTCAGCGCGGTCGCGGCACATGCGGCCGACGCGCTGTTCGAGGTGACGCTCGCGCACGGCTTTCCCGCAGCGGCGCGCATGCTCGCCGAGCGCGGGATCACCTCGATGGCCGAGTTCTGGGAATCGTTCTCCGGGCTGAACGAGGCGGGCAACGCCCTGCTCGTCGAGCTCGGCTCCTGTGCGCTCGCGTTCGGGAACGGTGAGCTCCCATTCGACCCGGAGACCGCGGCCGTGCTGCCGGAGCTGTGGGAGCCATGGCTCGCCCATGACCCGATTCGCCTCATCGAGCAGGATGGGCCAACGGCCGCCGGCCTCCGTGCGATCTGGATCGACGCCGGCGGACGCGACGAGTACTACCTCGACCGAGCTGCATTCGCGCTTCGACGTGCGATTCGTCGGGCGGGCTTCCCCGAGGAGCGGCTCCACTTCGAGTTGTTTCCCGGCGGCCACCGCGGTCTCAGCGACCGCTACCCGCTTTCGCTCGCATTCCTCGTCGAACGCCTCTCCATGAGCTTGTAGTCCGGCTCTGCGAAGCCAAGCTTGCGATAGAGCGGGTGCATGTTCGTCGTGTGCAGCAGCCAGCGCAGATCCGCGAACGAGCTCCCCTCGATCATTTCGCGCGCGAGCTCCTCACCGAGCCCGCGTCCACGGTAGTCCTCGAGCACGTACACATCGGCGAGGTAGACGAACGACGTCCCGTCGGTTGCTGCGCGGCAGAACCCGATCTGGCGGTCGCCGTCATAGAGACCGACGACGCGCGCGGCCGTGTCGATCAGCCCGTCCTGTGTCTCGCGCGACCGTCCCGTCGCCCAGTAGGAGACCTCGCTGAGAAAGCGATGCACCTCAGCTCGGTCGATGCGTGCCTTGTCGTCGTCCACCTGGATCCCGTTGCCGAGATCGCGCTTCACGCAGACAGTGTCCTCAGCCGGAAGCCGCCGTGCTCCTCGTACGACGACGTGATCACCGCCAGCGCATCGCGCCGCGCTCGGTCCGAGAGGTCGGCTGCTGTCGCGTCCGCGAGCGGCGTGGACAGCAGCCGCTCGATCCCGAAGATGCCTTCCGGTGAGAGCCGCAGCGCGTTCGCCGCGTGGTCGGCGCACACCCCGCCCCCGGCCCGCGCGGAAAACGCCACCAGCTGGGCATCGGAGCCGCACTCGACGCAGCTCGTCAGATGCG
Organism: Gaiellaceae bacterium; assembly: GCA_036271075.1. GTDB lineage: Bacteria > Actinomycetota > Thermoleophilia > Gaiellales > Gaiellaceae > PALSA-600. Next base: position 65,958 of record DATBBH010000164.1, read on the forward strand.
GCAGGTACCCGGCGAGCCAGAGCAGCTTCAGCTGGAAGGAGAGCACGAGTGGATCGCTCGCCGGACGGGTCTCCGCGTGCGGCGTCTCGTCGAGCAGGTCGAGAAACCGCGCGAGCGCGCCGAACGCGCGCTCGTTCGCCTCCGGCTCGCCGAAGAGCCGCAGCATCGCCTCGGCCCCGATCAGCCCGACGTTCAGCCGGTAGTTGTCCTCCCGCGTCGAGTGGTGGGAGCGCAGCAGCTCGACGCCGGTGATCGTCTGGAGCTCCCCGGCCCCCTCGTGCAGCATCAGCTCGACGTGCGAGAGCGGCTCGAGCCGGGCGCCGAAGCGCGACTTCGTCTTCCGAACACCCTTCGCGATCGCGCCGATCCGGCCTCGCTCCGCGGTATAGAGATGCAGGATCCGGTCGGCCTCGGAGAACCGCAACGAGCGCAGGACGATCGCCTCGCTCTTGTAGGTGCGGCTGCCCATTCAGGGCCAGTCTAGAGACGCCGATCGACGGTGACCCCGGCCGTGTAGCGCTGGCAACTCGGGCAGTACCACGTCCCTCGGCCGGCGACGCGGATCTTGTCGATCGGCGTCCCGCAGCGGTCACAGGGCTCGCCGCCGCGGCCGTAGACCTTGAACTCGTGCTGTGCGCTGCCGGTGCCGCCGTCCGGGAGGCGGTAGTCGCGCAGCGTCGAGCCCTGGCGGCGCAGGCCGGCCTGCAAGGCCTGGCGGATGCCGCGATGAAGCGCCTTGATCTCTGCCGGGCCAAGCTTGGCGGCCGGTGTGAGCGGATGGATCTGGGCGCGCCACAGCGCCTCGTCGGCGTAGATGTTCCCAACCCCCGCCACGGTTCGCTGATCGAGGATCGCGGCCTTGATCGGCGCCCGCCTGCCCTCGAGATCCTCCGCCAGGTGCTTCGCCCGGTAGGCCGAGGAGAGCGGTTCCCGGCCGACGCGCGCGTCGACATACGTGTCCACTTCGGCCGGTTCGAGCAGCAGCCACGTGCCGAAGCGGCGGACGTCGCGGTAGCTGACGTCCGAGCCGTCGTCTAGCCTGACAACAGCACGGCGATGGGGATCGTCCGGCAACTGTTCCCGTTCGCCTCGGTCTCCGCCGCTGCCGTGCAGCACCGACCCCGTCATCCGGAGGTGAATCAGGAGAGCCCTTCCCGACTCGAACTGAAAAATCAAATACTTGCCACGGCGATCGACCAGTGCGACCCGCTCGCCCTCGAGCTCCCGAGCGACCACGACCGGGTCGAACGGGCGTGTCAGGCGCGCATCCGTGATCTCGACGTCGACGAAGCGGCGACCTTCGAGCACCGGCGCAAGCCGGCGACGGACGGTTTCGACCTCAGGCAGTTCGGGCACCCGGCCACGGTACCCGGCTGGCTCTAGCTGACGACCTCGAGCAGCACCGGACGCTCTTCCGGCTGCTCGTCACCGAGCTCGTACGCCGCCAGGACGTCGCGTACCGCGTCGTCGGCCTGGGCGTCGGTGCGTGCATGCACGACGGCGAGCAGGTCGCCCGCCTCGACCAGCGTCCCCCGCTTGGCGCGGCAGACGATGCCGACGGCGTGATCGACGTCGTCCTCCTTGGTGCGCCGCCCCGCGCCAAGGTGCACGGCGGCGTTGCCGATGCGGATCGCACCGAGCTCGCGGACGTATCCCTGCGACGGCGCGGCGACCTCGCGGATCACGGGAGCGACGGGCAATGCCGATTCGTCGGAGGTCCCGCCCTGCGCCTCGATCCAGCGGCGCCAGACGCGCTCGGCGCTCCCGTCGGCGACGGCAGCCTCGGCTCGCCGCCTCCCCTCCGCCTCGTCGATGCCGAGGTCGGAGAGCGCGAGCAGCTTGCTGCAGGCGTCGAGCACGAGCTCCGTGAAATCGGGCGGCCCCTGACCGCGGACCGTGTCGAGCGCCTCCCGGACCTCGAGTGCGTTGCCGACCGCGGCACCGAGCGGCTGGTCCATGTCGGTCAGCAGGCAAACGACCTGCCGGTCCGCCTGCCGGCCGAGCGAGATCATCGTCTCGGCGAGCTCGCGCGCGCCCTCCAGCGTCTTCATGAACGCCCCGTCGCCGACCTTCACGTCGAGCACGATCGCTTGCGCGCCGCCGGCGATCTTCTTCGACATGATCGAGGCCGCGATCAGTGAGAGCTGATCGACGGTCGCGGTCACGTCGCGCAGCGCATACAGCAGCTTGTCGGCCGGCACCAGGTCGCCGGTCTGACCGATGATCGCAACACCGACGTCTCGCACCTGTGCGACGAACTCGTCCAGGCTCAGCTCGGTCCGGTAGCCGGGAATCGACTCGAGCTTGTCGAGCGTGCCGCCCGTGTGCCCGAGGCCGCGGCCGCTCATCTTCCCCAGGGGCACGCCGCAGGCCGCGACGATCGGTGCGACGGACAGCGACGTCTTGTCGCCCACGCCACCGGTCGAGTGCTTGTCGACCACCTTCCTCCCGAGCCTGGCTCCGAGGTCGATGGTCTCGCCGCTCCGAATCATCGCGTCCGTGAGCACATACGTCTCACGCGCTGAGAGACCGCGGAAGAAGACGGCCATGCAGAACGCCGCCATCTGATAATCCGGCACCTCCCCGCGCGCATAGCCGATGATCAGTTCGGACAGCTCCTCGTCGGGAAGCTCCTCCCCGTCGCGCTTGCGCTGGATCAGCTCCGCGGGCCTGATCATGTGGTCGCAACGAAGATCGTGCTGCGGCCGTGGACGACGAACGGGAGCTTCAAGTCCTCCGGGATCGGCTCCGTCTCGGCTGTCATGGAGTCGCGGTATGCAACGAGCTTCGCCCGGTCACGAACCGTCACAACGGTCTCCGTGTCGAACCGGTCGATGTGCGAGAAGTGCCGCCCGAGCAGGCTCTCACCGTTCTCCCGGCTGAACGTCTCCGACCAGTTTTCGGGGTATGAGATCAGCGTGCGCAGCTCCTCGAGGTGATGCACCGAGTTCGTGACCGCGATCAGGGCACCGCCGGGCTTGAGGACACGCGCCACTTCGGCAAGCCCCCGGTCGAGATCGGGCACGTGGTAGAGCATCCACGCCGCGACGACAGTGTCGAAGACACCGTCGTCGAACGGCAGCTGCTGAATGTCGCCGACCTGCCCGTCGACGCCGCGCAGCCGAGCCAGCTCGACCATGCGCGGCGAGATGTCAACGAAGGAAACCGTCGCCCCGAGCTCGCGCTGCAGCCGCTCCGCGAGCTCGCCCGGACCGCCTCCGACCTCGAGCACCTGTCGAGGTTGCCACTCGACCAGCGTCCGCCAGAGAGCGTCGGGCGCACCTTGGCCCGTCACCTCCTCGTAGAGGGCCTGGCGCGCACGCAGGTTGTCCTCGCATGCGTATTGCCGGCGAACCTCGGCTGGGTCGTCATGGGGCATTTAGTCCGCTTTGGTCGCCACGAACACCGTGTGATGGCTGCGCGCCCTGAACGGCTGATCGAACTCGGGCACGTTCGCTGCGGCGTGCGCGCGCGTCATGTCGGCCGCGATGAACTGGCGCATCGCCTGAGGGTCGGGGAAGACGACGACGCCTTCGGCCTGGCGGGTCTCGACCCGCACGAAATGCGGGGCCAGCTGCAGGGCGCCGTTCGCGCTCGAGAACGTCAGCGTTCGTTCACTCGAGAGGCCGACGTACTCCCAGAGATCGGCGAGATTCTCGTCGGCGAGCGTCGCGGCAATGAACAAGCCTCCGGGCCGCAGCACCCTCGCGCACTCGGAGATCGCACGATCACGGTCCGCGACGTGGTAGAGGACCCAGCCCGCGATCACACAGTCGAACTCGCCGTTCGCGAAGGGCAGCGCCTGCACGTCCCCGAGCACCGCCTCGATTCCGCGTGCGCGCGTCAGTTCGATCATCCGCTCGGAGATGTCGACCGTGACCACCTCGCAACCGGCGTCCCGCGTCAGCCGCTGGGCCATCTCACCCGCACCGCAGCCGACCTCGAGCACGCGCCTCGGTGCCGCCTCGACGACCGCTTCGAAGAGGACGTCCTCGGCGTTCTGGCCCTCGATCAACTTGCGATAGATCGCGTTGCGGGTCGTGAGCCGCTCCTCGCTCGCGAATTCCCAACGCACGAGCATCGGGTTGTCGAGCGGCAGGTCTCCCTGTGGTGAGCTCAAGACCGCTCGACGATCGGTGCGCCGGGGATGCCCTTGCCGGGCACTCGTCCGCCGAGCCACGCGTTGACGGTCGCACCGACGTCGGCGAACTCGCCTCCCTCGTGCACTCGCCCCGCCGCGTTGCTCCCCTCCACATAGGCGAGCAGCAATGCGTATTCACGCGAATGATCGGTCGACGGAGTCGTCGGATCACAGCCGTGATCGGAGGTGAGAATGAAGAGGTCGTCCGGCCGCAGCGCGTCGAGCAAGTCGGGCAGCCGACGGTCGAAGTCCTGCAGGCAGCGGTGGAAGTTGACCGGATCGTTCCGGTGGCCCCAGAGGGAGTCCGTCTCCACCAGGTTCGTGAAGATCAGGCCCTCGTCGACCGTGCGGAGCAGTTCCTCCGTCTTCTGAATGCCCTCGACGTTGGACTTCGTCGTGAACTCCTCGTCGATGTCCTGGTGGGCAAAGATGTCTCCGATCTTGCCGACTCCGTAGACCTTGTGGCCCGCGTCGCGGACCAGCGAGAGGAAATTCGGCCGCTTCGGCTCGAGCGAGAAGTCGTGCCGGTTCGGCGTCCGCTCGTACGAGCCGGGCTGGCCGATGAACGGTCGCGCGATCACCCGGCCGACGGCGTGCTTGCCGGTGAGGATCTCCCGCGCGGTGCGGCAGGCTGCGTAGAGCTCCTCGAGCGGGACGGTTTCTTCGTGGGCCGCGATCTGGAACACGGAATCGGCGCTCGTGTAGACGATCCACTTGCCGGTCCGCTGATGCTCCTCACCGAGCTCCTGGATGATCTCCGTGCCGCTCGCCGGCTTGTTCCCGAGCACGCCGCGGCCGGTCCGGTTCATGAACGGATCGATCACCTCGTCCGGGAAGCCGTAGGGGTAGATCGGCATCGCCTGCGGCGTGATCACTCCCATCAGCTCCCAGTGGCCCGTGGTCGTGTCTTTTCCTCTCGAGCGCTCCAGGAGGCGTCCTGCGACCGCGGGGGCCCCAGGCTGCGGCGCACAGCCCTCGAGCGGCTCGATGTTGCCGAAGCCGAGCGCCTCCAAGGTCGGGAGGTCGAGCCCGCCGACGGCGCGGGCGACGTTGGCGAGGGTATTCGACCCCTCGTCACCGAACTCGGCGGCGTCCGGCAGCGCACCCGCTCCGACGGCGTCCAGCACGATGACGCACGCACGAGCCACGCGGCTATCCTACTTCCGTGGCAAACGTTCTCGGCCTGCTTGGCATCGCCGTCTTCATCGTGTTCGTGATCGCGCTCGCAGCAGGCGTCACGTGGCTCGTTGTCCAGATCAGCCCGTCGCCGGCGAAGAAAAAGGCGAAGACGGCCAAAGCCGACGCTGCGGCGAACCAGTCGTCCTAGACGGCCGAGAGCGGCAGCACGTCGTCGAGCGGTGTGTAATCGAGCCCGTGCGCCTCGGCGACTGCTTCGTACGTCAGCTTGCCGTCGATCACGTTCACGCCCTTCGCGAGTGAGTGATCGTCGGAGACCGCGGCGCGGAGCCCTCGATTCGCGATCGCCTCGACGTACGGAAGGGTCGCGTTCGTCAGCGCCTTGGTCGACGTGATCGGGACGGCTCCGGGCATGTTCGCGACGCAGTAATGCGTCACGCCGTCGACGACGTAGACAGGGTCGGCGTGCGTCGTCGCATGTGACGTCTCGAAGCAGCCTCCCTGGTCGATCGCGACGTCGACCACGACTGCGCCCTCCTTCATCGAGGCGATCATCTCGCGCGTCACGAGCTTCGGCGCGACGGCACCGGGGATCAGCACTGCCCCGATCACGAGATCGGCGTCTTCGACGGAGGCTGCCACCTGCAGGCTCGAGCTCATGAGCAGGGAGACGCGCCCGGAGAGCACCTCCTCGAGATGCCGCATGCGGTCGATCGAGCGTTCGAGGATCGTCACCTGGGCGCCAAGGCCGAGCGCGATCACCGCGGCGTTGTAGCCGACGACGCCTCCTCCGACCACGACGACGCGGCCCGGCGCCACTCCCGGCACAGCGCCGAGCAGCAGGCCGCGCCCGCCGACCGGCTTCTCGAGGAAGTACGCGCCCGCCTGAGGCGCGAGCCTGCCTGCAACCTCCGACATCGGCGCGAGCAACGGCAGCGTCCTCCCCACCTCGACCGTTTCGTAGGCGACAGCGGTGACGCCAGAGTCGATCAAGGCGCGGGTGAGCGGCTCGTCGGCGGCGATGTGCAGATACGTAAAGAGGATGAGGCCCTCGCGCAGCCGCGAGTATTCGAGCGCGATCGGCTCCTTGACCTTCAGCACCAGGTCGCTGCGCTGCCACACGTCGTCGACCGTGACGATCTCTGCGCCAACGCGCGTGAACGCCTCGTCGGGGAACGCGCTGCCGGCACCCGCGCCTTCCTCGATCGCAACCTCGTGCCCATGGTTGATCAGCTCGAGCGCGCCTGCGGGTGTGAGCGCGATGCGGTACTCGTCGGGCTTGATCTCCTTGGCGACGCCGATCCTCATAGCGGCGGAAGCCTACCGGCGCCGCAGGATTGCCGAGACGGATAGAACCACGACATGAATTCGGTCTGCGTCGTCATTGCAACGCCGGTCGAGGCGGAGCTCGTCGCGCGCCTGCAAGACGTCGACGAGCGGCTCGACGTGCAGTTCGAGCCCGAGCTGCTGCCACCGCCGCGCTTCCCCTCGGATCACCGCGGCACACTCGACTTCAAACGGTCGCCGCAGGACGAGGGGCGGTTCGGCCGGCTCGTCGAGAGCGCCGAGGTGCTTTACGGCATCCCCGCCGACACGGCCGAGGGTCTCGCCTGGGCGGTCCGCACCGCGCCGGGCCTGCGCTTCCTGCAGGCGACCGCCGCCGGCGCCGGTGAGCAGGTGCGCGCAGCAGGCCTGACTCGAGCTGAGCTCGACCGGGTGGCCATCGCCAGCGCGAGCGGCGTGCATGCCGTGCCGCTCGCGGAGTGGAGCCTGTTCGGCTTGCTCGCGTTCACGAAGGGCCTCCCCCGCCTTCGTCGCGACGCGGCGGACCGCCATTGGGACCACTACCCGGTCGACGAGCTCCGTGGGCGGACGCTGCTCGTCGTCGGCGTCGGCGAGATCGGCGCCGAGGTCGCCCGCCTCGCAAGCGCCTTCGGGATGCGCGTAGTTGGCGTGAAGCGCCGCGTCGACGAGCCGGTGGCTCACGTCGAGGCTGTGCATCCGCCGGAGGCGATCGACGGCCTGGTGGAGCAGGCCGACGCGATCGTGATCACGCTCCCGCTCACGAACGAGACGCGCGGCCTGATCAGCCGACAGACGATCGCCCGCATGCGCGATGGGGCGGTCGTCGTGAATGTCGGCCGCGGTGCCGTGATCGACGAGGACGCACTCATCGACGCGCTGGTGTCGGGCAAGCTCGCAGGCGCTGCGCTCGACGTCTTCACCGACGAGCCTCTGCCCGAGTCCAGCCCGCTCTGGGGGCTCGAGAACGTGATCATCAGTCCGCACACCGCCGCGCTCTCGTGGCACGAGAATGAGCGGATCATCGAGCTGTTCGCGGACAACCTTCGCCGCTACCTGCGCGGTGCTGAGCTGCGCAGTCGGGTTCTGACGTCGGTCTTCTACTAAGGCTGTGTAACGTCGCGCCATGCGGGTCTTGCTGCTCGCCCGGCACGGGCAGTCGTTGTTCAACGTCGACAAGATTGTCAACGGCGACCCTGGGCTCGATCAGGGGCTGTCGCACCTCGGGACCGAGGAAGGCAAGCAGCTCCAGCGGCAAATCGCCGCCGCGGCCATCGATCTCTGCGTCACCTCGGAGTTCCCGCGCGCGCAGCAGACGGCGCAGCTCGCGCTCGGCGAGCGGGCCGACACCATCCCGACAACCGTCGATGCCGACCTGAACGACGTCCGCATTGGGGAGCTCGAAGGCGAGACACTCGACGCCTACCGAGAGTGGAAGCACGCGCACACCCGAGCCGACCCATACCCCGGCGGCGAGAGCCTCGACGCAGCGGCCTACCGGTATGCAGACGCCTTCGAGCGAGTCCTCTCACGCTCCGAGGAGATCATCCTCTGCGTCTGCCACGAAATCCCGGTGCGTTACGCCGTCAACGCCGCCGCCGGATCGGACGCGCTGGACGGACCGCTGCACAATGTCGGGAACGCGACACTGTACGTCTTCGACGACGCGGGCCTCCGCCGCGCCGTCGAACGCATCCGGAAGCTTGCTGCGCCGTCCGTCCTCGAGCTCTAGGACGCGAGGGCGGCTTCGACGAGCGCCAGCGTCACCTCGACCATCGCCTCGAGGTCGGCGACGGCGATGTGCTCGGCCGGCGTGTGAATGTCGGCCATCCCGTTTGCGAGATTCACGCACTCGAGACCGCGCTCGTTGAAGACGTTCGCGTCCGCTGCGCCGCCCGAAAGGTCGTAGGTCACCGGGTGACCACGGCTGGCGAGCGCCTGCGCGGCGAGCGCGACCGCTCGGTCCGACTTGGCGAAGCGATAGCCGCGATAGCTCTTGCGCGCTTTCGTCTCGACGTCGCAGTCGGCGACACCCGCGGCGAACGTGATCGCGTCTTGCATCTCCTGGATCAGGTCGGCGAGCTTGCGTTCGTCCTGCGAACGCGCTTCAGCAACGAACGTGCACCACTCCGGAACGATGTTCGTCGCGGTGCCGCCGGAGATCGTGCCGACGTTCGCCGTCGAGTCCTCGTCCACGCGTCCGAGGCGGAACTCGGAGATGGCGCGGGCGGCGGCGGCGATCGCCGATCTGCCGTCCTCGGGGTGCATGCCTGAGTGCGCAGCGCGGCCGTGGAACGTCACTTCGAGCGACTGCGAGTACGGCGCGCCCAGGATCACGACCCCGATCGGCGCCGCCTGGTCGTAGACGTAGCCGGTTCGAGCACGCAGGCGGGTGTGGTCGAACGCGTACGCACCGACCAGTCCGACCTCCTCCTTCGGTGTGAAGAGGAGCTCGATTCCGGCATGCGGGCGACGTTCGGCGAGCAGCGTCCGGATCGCCTCGAGCATCGTTGCGACGGCGGCCTTGTCGTCCGCGCCGAGGATCGTGCCGGCGGCGTTCCGGACGATCCCGTCCTCGACGACCGGCTCGATCGCCGCGGTCGGCGGCACGGTGTCCAGGTGAGCGCAGAACAGCAGCGGCTCTCCGGCCGCGGTCGGGTCGATCCGCGTGTAGAGGTTGCCCATCGTCGACCCGATCTGCGACCCGCAGCCGTCCTCGTCGATCTCCAGGCCGCAGTCCCGCAGATATCGGACCACGAGGTCGGCAACTCGCCGCTCCTCCCCAGGCGGGCTCGGCACCGCGGCGAGTTCCGTGAACAGGTCGAGGACGTCCGGCGGCACCGGGGGCCGATCTTATTCCTTCTGCACCGGCCGATCGACTCAGCGGAAAAGATCCGCGTACCTATTGCTAAGAGCCGTGAAAACTGCTGAAATTTACATACCCAATGGGTGTCTCCGAACCGCTGATCCAAGCCTCGCTGCTCGGTGAGGCAGTTGAACATGGACCGGCTGCGGTGTTCGTCGCCGACGAGGAGGGCCGGTACGTGGCGGTCAACCAGGCGGGCTGCACGCTCGTCGGGTACAGCCGCGAGGAGCTGCTGTCCCTGGGTGTCGCGGACCTCACCGACGACACGGGCAAATGGGACGAGATGCGCGAGAGTGGCCGCGTCTCCGGCACGTCGACCCTCACCTGCAAAGACGGGTCGCTGGTCGAGTTCAGTTTCATCGCCGGGGCGACCATCGTCGCGGGCATGCCTGTCTACGTCGCGGTCGGGATCGACGAGACCTAGGGTCTCCTAGGCCACTTCGACGCCGGCGCGCGTGCGCGCCCGCTGCAGGGCCGCTGCGGCGAACTCCCGGAACAACGGCGCCGGCCGCGTGGGCCGCGACTTGAACTCGGGATGGAACTGCGAGGCCACGAACCAGGGATGGTCCGGCAACTCGACGATCTCCACGAGCCGCCCCTCCTGGAACGTGCCGCTGACGACCAGGCCTGCATCGATCAACTGCTGGCGGTAGGCGTTGTTGACCTCGTACCGGTGTCGGTGGCGCTCCGCGATCACGGTCTCGCCGCCGTACACGTCACGCGTCCGGGTTCCCTCGGCCAGTTCGACGGCTTGCGCGCCGAGCCGCATCGTGCCGCCGAGATCCTCGATCTCCTTCTGCTCCGGCAGCAGGTCGATGACCGGGAACGGCGTCTCGGGGTCCATCTCGGTCGAGTTCGCGCCGTCCAGATCGCAGATGTGGCGCGCGAACTCGGACACCGCCACGTGCATGCCGAGACAGATGCCGAGATAGGGAATCCGGTCCTCGCGCGCTACGCGGCAGGCCAGGATCTTCCCCTCCCAGCCGCGTGAGCCGAAGCCGCCTGGCACGAGCACGCCGTCGACGCCGGCCAGCTCGGCGCGCGCCTCCTCGAGCGTCATGTCCTC
>DATBBH010000165.1:0-5042 GCA_036271075.1 Gaiellaceae bacterium
CGACGCGCTGACGATCCGCGACCGCCTTGGCAGCCTCGACGGCGTTCGCGTCGCCTGGGTCGGCGACGGCTCGAACGTGCTCGTCTCGCTCGCCGCGCTCGGCCGGCTGCTCGGCTACGAGGTTGTCTCGGCCTGCCCGCCGGGTTACGAGGCGCCCGACGTCGAGAATCTGGTCGATCCACAGCTCGCCGTCACCGGCGCCGACGTCGTCGTCACGGACACGTGGATCAGCATGGGCCAGGAGCACGAGCGTGCCAGGCGGCTGCACGACCTCGAGCCGTACCGCCTCGACGAGGCGCTGCTGTCGCTCGCGGCGCCGGGGGCGTTCGTGATGCACTGTCTGCCCGCGCACGCCGGCGAGGAGATCACTGCAGACCTGCTCTACGGCGACCACTCGGCAATCTGGGACGAGGCCGAAAACCGCCTCCACGTCCAGAAAGCGCTGCTGGCACTGCTGCTCGACGTCTAATGCACGGCGGCGTGACGTCGCTCGAAGGGTCCGCCGCGTCACCGGGGACCGCCGCCTCGTCTAGCTGTAGGACCCAAGCAGGTTGGTTCTGCTGACCGGGGGTTGGTGACCGAGGGCTGAGTGTCGTCGTTGATGGTTGTAGTGCCAGAGCCAGCCGTCAAGGGCACGGGTGCGTTCGCGGCTTGTGCGGTAGATGGCGGCGTAGGCCCAGCCGTTGAGCAGGGTGCGGATGAAGCGTTCTGCTTTCCCGTTCGTTTGGGGGCGGCGGGGGCGGGTGCGGAGATGACGGATTGCCGAGCTGGCGGCAGGTGAGCGCGTGGATTGTTGCGATGTAGGCGCTGCCGTTGTCGGTGAGGACAGCCTCGACTGTGATCCCGTGGCGGCGGTAGTAGGCGGCAGCGCGGCGGAGGAAGCCGATCGCGGTTGTTGCTTTCTCGTCGGGGAGCACCTCGGCGTAGGCGAGCCTGCTGTAGTCGTCGACGGCGACGTGGACGAACTCCCAGCCGATGACGCCGCGGTCGTGCCCATCGCGGTCGCGGCGGCGCGGCCGGTAGCTGCCGGAGTTGCGGCCACCGACGCGCTTGCCGGCGCCGCCGGCGATCCGGCCAAGCGTTTTGATGTCGATGTGCACGAGCTCGCCCGGCCTTGAGCGCTCGTACCGCACCGGCTGCTCGAGTCCGATCCGGCCGAGCTTGCCCAGACCGTTGCGCTTGAGCACAACCGAGACCGTTGAGAGCGGCATCGCGAGCGTCTCGGCGATCTCCGCAGCCGTCATCCGGAGCCGCCGCAGCCCGACGATCACCGCCACCCGCTCGGCAGCGGTGCGGTTAGCCACCTGCCTGGGAGCAGAAGATCGATCAACGAGGCCGGCTTCGCCGGCCACTTTGTAGCGACCAACCCATTTACGTGCACAGCGCACGCTCACCCCGGCCGCCGAAGCAGACGACGTCAGCGTCCAACCCTGCTCGAGCACCCGCTCCGCCAACAACCTACGACCGCTCCAACTGAGAGCCGCGTTACGGTGAAGCCTCATCCGGTTGCCTCCTTTGGACTGAGATGCCTTCGACAGCTCTCAGCCTCCAAGGAGGCCCAGATGAACCAACGTGCTTAGGAACTACATCTAGCGGCCAGCGTTGAGCTAGTAACACAGTGTTACAAGCGCCGGCTCGCACGGCTCAACCACGCGGTCTGGCGACTCCGCGAGCTAGTAACACAGTGTTACTAACTGCGGCTAGACGGGTTGGCCCAACGCGCCCGGATGGCGCAACGCGTGCACCAGTGCGCCCACGACGAGAGCGCACGCGCCCACGAGCGTCCAGACATCCGCGAGGTTGAAGGCGATGCCGCCGCCGACAATCGGGTTCGGCACTCCGTTTCGCCACGTGAGCGCGGAGACGAGGTTGCCGAGCGCTCCCGCGGCCGCGAGGCCGCCCGCAACCGCCAGCGCACGCGATGGGACGCGCGGCACGAACGCGAAGATCGCCGCGCACAACACCAGCGCGACGAGCGCGTAGCCGAGGCCGCGCGGATGCCCGTACACCGGCTCGGTCGCCTTCTGCGCGAGATCGACCAGAGCGAGTGGAGCGGCGACGAGAGCGATCAGAAGCACGCGAGGTCTCAATCTGCTGAGAGCTTACGACGCCGGTACGCGCGTGTCTTGGCGCGGTTGCCGCAGAGCTGCATCGAGCACCAGGTGGCCGAGCGGTTCGGCGAGTAGTCGTAGAACGACCAGTGGCAGTTGCGGCACGCCTTGAGCCTCGCCCAGCTGCCGTCGAGCATCGCACCGAGCGCGCCGGCGAGCACCTCGTCGATGGCGTCACCGTCGCTCGCGATGCGCAGGCCGCCGTGCTCATCGAGCTGCGGCGAGAGTCGCGCAGCCGCTTCGTTCACGACGTCGATGGCGGCAGCTGCCGGCGGCCCGCCGCCGTTGTTGGCGATCGCAAGCGCGCGCAGGGCGACACGCAAACTCTGCGCCCGCTCGAGCTCGCCGCGTCCGAGCTCGTGCTCCTCGAGCCAGCCGGGCAGCCAGTCGACCTCGTTCTCGAGATCGATGCTGTTCAGAAACTGCTGCACCTGGCGGAGCGGCTCGGGAGCAGCCTTGGGGACGTCGTAGCGGGGGCTCATCGTTGCCGAACAGTCTAGACACCGGTAGAGTCCCCGTACTGGTGTCGCAGCTCGTCAGGATCCTCTTCCCGCTCCGGCTCGTGCGGGCGCGCCTCGGCGCCGGGGGCGAGCGGGTCGTGCTGGTCGCGATCGGCATCGTCGCGGGCGCTGCCGTGCTCGCAGCGGTGCTCGCGGGCCGCCTCGTGATGCAGGACCGGGCACTCGCCCTTGCCACCGCTCAGCTCGCGCCCGGGGATCGCGAGGTGCAGGTGGTTTGGAGCGGTGCGATCGACCGCTTCTCGGCGCTCGACGCGACCGTCTCTCCGAAGATGCGCGCGGTCACCGGCGAGCCACCCGCCGCCGCGATGCTCTTCCGCGAAGCGTCGATCCAGGGTCGACTCGTGAACCTGCGCGCGGCGAACGACCTCGACCGCTGGGTGCGCCTCGTCTCGGGCCGGCTGCCGTCCGTCTGTGTTCCCTCGCACTGCGAAGTGCTCCGGCTGAAGGGCAAAGGGCCGATTCCATCGACGAAGGCGCTGCACCTGATCGAGGTCGGCCGCGCGGTGCTGAAGCCCGACGCGCCCTTCGCGCCGTTCGTTCTACCGACGCCTCCGACCGAACAAGTCGCGCGTGCGATCCGGTACCACACGCCGCAACCGTCACCGGTCGTGATCGCGAACGGCGTCGCCGGGCTGTCCGCCACGACAGAGCTTCAGACCTTCTATCGCTCCTACGGCTGGTTCGTGCCACTCGGCCACGGTGACGTGCACCCGTGGGATATCAACGCGTTCACGCGGAATGTGCAGCGGCTGACGGCGGAGATCGAGTCGAGCTCCGACGAGTTCCAGGTGGTTGCGCCAACGGACGCACTGGTCGCTGCCGCCGGCTCGTCACGTGTCGCGGCGCGGCGCCTGCTCTTGCTTGGCGGCGAGGGCGGTGCACTCCTCCTCGCGTTCACGATTCTCGCGGCGGCGGCGCTTCGCCGTGATGTCACCGATGCGCGACGGCGACTGACCTGGTTCGGTGCGCGCCGATGGCAGCTGGAGCTACACACGTTTGCCGAGTCGTTTGCGCTCGCCCTGGCGGGCACGGCCGCGGGCTGGGCCCTGGGCGGCGCCGCGGCGGCCTTCATCGCGTCGCGCGCCGGCTCGCCCACCGGTGCCGTGCTGACACATGCGCTGCTTTCGACCAGGGGGCTGCTCGCAGCCGGGGCGGTCGCCGCCGTCGCGGGACTTCTGCTCTACGCAACGGTGCGGGCGCCGGCGGCGCAGTTGGGCCGGGCGGGATTCACGCCCCTCGACGCCGCTGCCGTCGGCGCCGTCGCGGTCGTCCTCGTCGGCTGGGCACGTGGGTCGGTTGACGCGCAGCAACTCGCGAGCGGGAGCGGCACGAGTGCGTTTCTGCTCCTCGTGCCGGCGCTGCTCGTCTTTGCGGCCGCCGTCGTCGCAGCGCGCCTCCTTGCGCCCGCGCTGCGGGCGCTCGGCCGGGCCGCGCGCCGAGGTCCCATCTCGCTGCGCCTCGCCGCGGCGTCGCTCGCCCGCAATCCAGGTCACGCCACGATCGCGGCGACGTTCCTCGTCGCAAGCCTCGGACTTGCGCTCTTCGCAGTCGCCTACCGCTCGACCCTGCTCCGTGGACAAGCCGACGAGGCGGCGTTCACCGTGCCCGCGTCGTACATCCTCACTGAGGATTTCTCGCAGCTCGTCCCGGTGCTACACGGCGCGCCGGCGCGGTCACTGCCCAGCACACCGACACCGATCGTGCGGCTCTCCGGCAATGTCCCGTCGGGAGCCACGTTCGGATTCCTCGCCTTGCCGGGACGCTCACTGCCTGCACTGCAGGGCTGGCGGTCCGATTTCGCCCACGAGTCGCTCGCGTCGCTCGGCCGCAAGCTCACGCCGGGCCCGGCAGCGCTGCAGCAGCTTGCACTCCCTGCCGGCCGCCGGTTCACGGTGCCGGTGTCCGCGACGGGAGACGACATCGGCATCCGCGCCTTCTTCCGATCACGCCTCGGTGACTATGTCGCAGTCTCGCTCGGCCACACACGCGCGAACCAGCGCGTCGTGCTGCACGGGCGCATCCCCTTCCGGCACGCGACGCTGACCGAGCTCGAGCTCGACATCCAGAACAACGGACGGCTCACGGCCAACGCCGGGACGGGCATCCAGCCGAGCGCAAAGGGCGTGCTCGCCTTCGGTGAGCCGCGGGTGAACGGCAAGCCGGTGCGCGGCGGCTTCACGCGCTGGACGGGCACCGGCGGCGTCGGCGGCACCCCGGCCAGGCTTGGCTATGTGCTCACGCCCGATCGCACTGGGACGTATCGCCCGAAGCAGTCGACCGACGGCCGACCGCTGCCGGTGCTGGTGACACCGACGATCGCGGCGCTGGCGGGACCACGCGGGATCATCCCGCTCGATGTCGAGGGTGAGTCGCTGCCCGCGCGCGTCGTCGGCGTCGTGCAGCGCTTCCC
>DATBBH010000166.1:0-5412 GCA_036271075.1 Gaiellaceae bacterium
TACTCCGCCGCGATCGCCTCGTCGACGTCGAGGAACGGCCGGCTCAGGACTCGCGCGACGTCTCTCCCCAGCGTCGTCTTCCTCGCCCCCATGAAGCCGACGAGGACGAGGTGCCCACCTGGGGCGCTGCCTAGCGCGCTGTCCAGTCGATCCGCCCTAGGTAGGCGCGCCAGGAACCGACGAAGTCGCCGACGGCGTCGCCGCCGAACTTCTCCTGCGCCGCCACTGCGAGCTCCCACGCGACCGCGGCTTCGGCAACGACGGCGAGCGCCTCGACTGCAGCGACGTCGGAGCGCTCGACGAGCGCCTCCGCGGGCTTGCCCGTCTCGAGGTCGACGGAGCCGAGTGGTTTCATCAGGGTCGGCAGCGGCTTCATCGCAGCCCGCACGACGATCTCCTCGCCGTTCGAGATGCCCGCTTCGATGCCGCCGGCGTGATTCGAGGTGCGACGCTTCGAGGTGTCGATCTCGTCGTGGGCTTCCGACCCACGCAGCGCCGCAAGTGCGAACCCGTCGCCGATCTCGACACCCTTCACCGCCTGGATGCCCATGACCGCCGCAGCCAGCCTCGCGTCAAGGCGATCTTCCTTCGTCGCGTACGAGCCCAGCCCGGGCGGCACACCGGCCGCACGCACCTCGACCAGACCGCCGACCGTGTCGCGCTGTGCGCGCGCCTCGTCGATGCGTGCGCGCAGGTCTTCTTCGTCGACCGTCGAGCCGGCGACCGAGATGCCGATCGTGGCAAGCAACGCCTTGGCAACCCCGCCCGCGGCGACGTGCACTGCCGTATGCCGCGCAGATGCTCGCTCGAGCGAGTCGCGTACGTCGCTGTGCCCGTACTTCTGGATCCCCGCGAGATCGGCATGGCCGGGTCGCGGCAGCGTCACGGGTTTCGTGCCCTTGCCCGACGGTTCGCCCTCGGGCGGCCACGGCGCCATCCCCCACGTCCAGTTCTTGTGGTCGACGTTCCGCACGACAAGCGCGAGCGGCGTGCCGAGCGTGCGCCCATGGCGGAGGCCCGCCAGCACCTCGACGCGATCTTGTTCGATCTGCTGCCGTGGCGAGCGTCCGTAGCCCGCCTGGCGCCGCTTGAGGTCGCTGTCGATCGCGTCGCGGTCGAGTACGAGGCCGGCGGGCAGGCCGCTGACGATCGCGACGAGGGCAGGCCCGTGCGACTCACCGGCGGAGGAGAGACGAAGCGTCATGGGCCGAAGCCTAGAGTGCGACGTCGTGGCCGTCGCCCTCCAGATCCTCGCGAGCGGGTTTGCCACCGGTGCGGTCTACGGGTTGGTGGCGGCGGGGCAGTCGATCGTCTTCCGCCTGACCGGGGTCGTCAACTTCGCCTTTGGCGAGTTGATCGCGCTCGGCGTGTTCGTGACGCTGCTGGTCGCGGCCGGCTCGGGGCCGGTCTCCCAGACGAGTGTCGGCGGCGGACGGTTCGTGCTGGCGCTGGTGGTCGGGCTCGTCGTGACGGCCGCTGCGAGCGCCGGCTCGTACTTCCTCGCGATCGAGCCGTATCGTGCCCGCGGCTCGGTGATCGGCTGGGTCGGCGCCTCCCTCGCGGTCGCGTTCGCCGTGCGGACGCTGCTCGTCGTCTTCTTCGATCGCCCCGCCTACGTCTTTCCGGACCCGCTGCCGTTCGGGGTCTGGCACGTCGGCGGCGCGACGATCCAGCAGCGCTCTCTGGTCGTCGCAGCGGTCGCGGTGGCCCTGGCGGCACTCGGTGCGACGCTGCTCCAACGGACACGCTTCGGACGCGCCCTCGAAGCGATCGCGCAGGACTTCGACGCTGCAATCCTCGTCGGACTGCCCGTGGCGCGACTCGTCGGCGTCGCGTTCGCCCTCGCCGGCGCGTGGGCGGGGCTCGCCGCGATCCTGGCCGCGCCATCGGGCGCGTTCAACGTCGATACGGCAGCGCGACTGGGGCTGTACGGGCTCGTGGCGGCCGTCGTCGTCTGGTTCGAGCCGCGCCGGGCATTCGTTGCGGGCGTCGTGCTCGGGCTCATCCAGGCCACGATCGCATCGGTTCACTGGAGCGGTGGGACCGCCTACCGCGACGTTCTCCCTCTCGCACTCGGGCTCGTCTTGTTCGCCTGGCGCGCGCGCTCGGTTGCGCCCGAGGTGCTCGAATGACAACCCGCGCGGCCGTGGCCGAGGCGTTCCGCGACGTGCGTCAGGCATGGCGTCCGCGAGCAACGCTCGCCTCGGTCGCGTTTGGGCTCGCCGCACTCGCGCCGCTCGTGCTCGGCGAGTCGCGCCTCGCCGACCTCGGCGGCGGTCTGTACCTCGCCTGCGCCGCAGTCGGGCTCGCGTTCACCGTCGGCATCGCGGGACTGCCGCTGCTCGCTCAGGGAGCGTTTATGGCGATCGGCGCGGTGACGGCCGCACATCTCGGTTCGACCGCACTGGGAGCCGTCGCGGGAGGCGTCGCAGGCGGCCTCGCCGGCCTCGCGGTCGGCGTGGCGTTCGCCCGCCTGCCACCGGCAGGCTTCGCGGCGGCGACGTGGATCGTCTCGTGGCTCGTCGCGTTTGCGCTGCAGTCGCTCAGTTGGCCCCTCGGCGGGGCGCAGGGGATCGTGATGGCGGGCGGCCCGTCACCTGCCCAGCACTACGAGCTCGCGTTGGGGCTGACGCTGCTTGCAGTGCTCGGATATGCAGCGCTCGCCCGCGCGCCGATCGGTCTCCAGCTCACCGCCGGTCGCGAGCTAGAAGCCGCCGCCGTCGCCCTGCAGGTCCCGGTCCTCCGTTTACGAACAGTGGCGATCGGCATCTCCGGCGTCGTTGCCGGCCTGGCCGGGGCGCTCGCGGTGCACCTTGCCGGGGTCGGAGATCCGTCGACCTTCGGGCCGTTCCTCTCGTTCAAGCTCTTCGTCGTCGTCCTGATCGGTGGCGCCCTCTCGGCAGTGGGTGCCCTCGTCGGAGTGATCGTGCTCGGGGTGCTGTCGATCGCTTCAGATGCGATCGGCTCGCTCGAGCACATCGCCGCGGCCCGGTCGCACACGCTGCTCGCCGCGATCATGCTGCTGGGCGTCATCTCACTCGGCTGGGAAGGCGTTGTGCGGCCCGGGAGGTCCGTGCGCCGTTCGCAGGTTGGCATTGTCCCCGTGCGCGGCCCAGCCTCGCACCTCGAGGCTCGCGGGCTCAGCAAACGGTATGGCGACGTCGTCGCCGCCGACGACATCAGCCTCGAGATCGAGGCGGGACGCATCACCGCGCTCGTCGGGCCGAACGGCTCCGGGAAGACCACGGTGCTCCGCATGCTCGCCGGCACCGTGACTCCCGATGCCGGGCGCATCGACATCGAGCGCGGCGCGGCCGTCAGGACGCTGCAGGCGACCGCCGTCTTCCCCTCGCAGACACCGCTCGAGCATCTGCTCGCTGCCTCGGGCGGCCGTCGCGTTCGTGCGAGCCTGGGCCGTTCGTTGTTCTCGACCCCGCAGATGCGCAGCGAGGATGCCGCGTTCGTCTCGTGGGCCGAAGCGGTGCTTGAACGCTTCAGCCTCCCACGCGACACGCCCGCGGGCGAGCTGCCTGTCACCGACCAGCGCGCGCTGATGCTCGCAGCCGCCTACGCGACCGGCGCGCCGGTGTTGCTCGTCGACGAGCCGACCGCCGGCGCCTCGCACCGGGAGGTCCAGCGGCTCGCCGATCTCTTGCGCTCCCTGCGCGACGAAGGGCTGGCGCTCCTCGTCGTCGAGCACAATCTGGGGCTCGTGCAGGGCATTGCAGATCAGGTGGTCGTGCTCGAGGAAGGCTGGCGATGAAGCGCGGACTTGTCCTCGCATCGCTCGTCGTCGTCCTCGCGGGGTGCGGCGGCTCCGGGCAAGCTGGCGCGCACAAGCAACTGCTCGTCGTCGTCAACGCACCGTTCTCGCGCACTCCGTATCTCGGCCGGACGATCGAGAACGGCGTCCGCCTCGCAGCGAGCGAGGTGGACGCAAGCGCTCTGCGAATCGGCGGCACGTCGTACGACCTGAAGGTGCAGACGATGGACTCGGCGCTCTCGCCTGCGCGAGCACTCGCGAACGTGCGCCGCGCGGCGGCCGAGCACGCGATCGCCGTCGTCGACGAAGGCACGGGCATCGACGCGTCCTGGCGCGTCGCTCGCGGCATGCCGATTTGCATCGTCTTCCAAGGCGGCAAGGAGGCGGTCAA
Source organism: Gaiellaceae bacterium (assembly GCA_036271075.1). Lineage (GTDB taxonomy): Bacteria > Actinomycetota > Thermoleophilia > Gaiellales > Gaiellaceae > PALSA-600. Next base: position 4,155 of record DATBBH010000166.1, read on the forward strand.
CCCCTCGACCCGCCCGAACGTCTTCCGGATCGCGCCCACCGACCATGGCATCGCGTTCCGGCTCGCGGAGTACCTCGTGCCGAAGGGCTTGAAGCTCGCGCTCCTGCACGACGACTCCGACTACGGCGCAGCAGGCGGCGCGGCACTGAGTGACGCGTTCTCTCAAAATCGTTCCTCGGTGGTGCTCGATGAAACCGTGCCGGCGGATGCGCTCGATCTCGCACCACAGGTCCTGCGTGCACGGCGTGCGCACGCGACCGCGCTGGTCGTCTGGGGGCAGCCGGCGACGATCGCAGCGGCAATCACAGCGGCGCGCGCTTCCGGCTGGCAGGTGCCGTTCTTCACACCACCGGCCGGCGCCGACCCCTTCGTTCGCCAACAGCTGGCCGACCACCCCGCCTGGGTCGACGGGCTCACGTTCGCGGGAGGCCGGCTGACCGCCGAGGTCGGCAGCGGGCCGTTCACCACGTTCGAGCAGAAATACGAGTCGGCCTACGGCGTCGACTACGTCGGCGTGAAGACGCGTGCCGGGCTGCGGGTGATCCAACCGCCCGAGACGGCGATGTACGCCTACGACTTCGTCAACCTGCTGGCAGCCGCCGTTCAGAAAGCGCAGGCGACCGACCCCCCGAAGATCGCCCCGGCGCTCGAGGAGGTCACGACCGAAGGGGCAAACGGCGACGAACGGGCGTTCAACAAACACAACCACGAGGGCGTCGTCGACGACGACGTCTATTTCGCGCGCTTCCACGACATGACCTACGCGCCCGTCAAGGACGACCCGCTGTCCGCAACTCTCCCTACGATCTCGCAGACCAGATGAAGCCACTCACGTTCATCCCGCCGTTCATCTTGGTGGCCTTCGCGCTCACCGCCTGCGGGGAGGAGAAGGACAAGGAAGGGCTGAGCAAGGCGTGCCCGGCCGCTCCGCAGGCGACGGCGACTGCCCCGACGCTGCCGGGCAACTTCCCGGACGTCAAGGGAATCGTCTATACCGGCGTCAAGAAGGACGGCCCGTCGACGATCGCCACCGGCTACCTCCCGGACACGATCGGCCCCGCGCACGACGCCTATGTGCAGGCGGTCGACGGCGCCTCCGGCTATTCGGTCACGAAGGAGGAGCAGGACGCCGCCGATGCCGAGGTGAACTTCGCGGGAGGCGGCACCAGCGGGCAGGTCAAGATGGTCCAGACGTGCAAGGACCGCACGACTGTGACCATCACCATCCGCCCCGCCTGAAGCTCGGGCTGGCCGCAGC
>DATBBH010000167.1:0-23258 GCA_036271075.1 Gaiellaceae bacterium
AAGCGTGGTCTGGAAGGCGATTTCAACTGGCACCCGGACAAGCTGCATCCGTGGTTCCAGCGTGAGCTCGCAGAGCTCGCCGCGGAAGAGGAACGTCAGCGCACGCACGCGCCGGTCTACCGGCGCATCGACTCGGTCGCGGGCGAGGTCGAGGCCCCGTCGAACTACTACTACGCAACGTGGGGCGAGCAGGACGAGGGTCCGCCGGAGGGTGACACCAGGCGGGTCGTGATCCTCGGCTCCGGGCCCAATCGGATCGGGCAGGGTGTCGAGTTCGACTACTGCTGCGTGCACGCGGTCCAGACCTATCGCGAGCTCGGCTACGAGGCGGTGATGGTCAACTGCAACCCCGAAACGGTGTCGACCGACTACGACACGTCGAACCGGCTGTACTTCGAGCCGCTCGATACGGAATCGGTGCTTGCGATCTGCGAGCGCGAGCAGCCGGACGGCGTCGTGATCCAGTTCGGCGGCCAGACGCCACTCAAGCTCGCGCGGGCGATCGAGGCGGCCGGGTGGTCCATTCTCGGCACACCGTTCGACGCGGTCGACCTCGCCGAAGATCGCGAGCGCTTCGGCAAGTTGCTCGCCGAGCTCGAGATCCGCTGCCCGGACTGGGGAATCGCACGGTCCGGTACCGAGGCCGCCGAGACCGCGCGGCGAATCGGGTATCCGGTGCTCGTGCGCCCCTCCTACGTGCTCGGCGGTCGCGCGATGCGCGTGTGCCACAGCGAGGAGCAAGTGGTCGAGGCGTTCCACGGTGTCCACGGCCCGACGCTCGTCGATCGCTTTCTCGAGTACGCGATCGAGATCGACGTCGATGCGCTCTGCGACGGTGAGACCACGTACGTCGGCGCGATCATGCAGCACGTCGAGGAGGCCGGTGTGCACTCCGGTGATTCCGCGTGCGTGCTGCCGGCACAGTCGCTCGGCCTTGGCGCCTCAGCTGAAATCTCGTCGATCGTCAAGCGGCTCGGGCCGGCGCTCGGTGTGGTCGGGCTCTTGAACGTCCAGCTCGCGGTCGTCGACGACGTCGTGTTCGTCCTCGAGGTCAACCCGCGCGCCTCGCGGACCGTGCCGTTCGCGTCGAAGGCGACCGGCGTCAACCTCGTCGCGGCCGCGTGCCGGCTCGCCGCCGGCGCGAAGCTGGCCGAGCTCGACCTGCCTGCCGAGCGACCCCCGCGCCAGGTCAGTGTCAAGGCGGCCGTCCTCCCCTTCGCCCGCTTCCCCGGCGCCGACCCGGTGCTCGGGCCCGAGATGCGCGCCACCGGCGAGGTGATGGCGAGCGCCAGTGACCTCCCGACCGCCTTCGCGAAGGCCGAGCGGGCGGCCGGACGGCCGCTCCCACGGGACGGCGCGGTCTTCCTCTCGGTGCGCGGAGACGACAAGGCTGCCGCCGTGCCGGTCGCGGCGGCGCTCGTCGGGCTCGGGTTCCAGCTCGTCGCGACGCACGGCACCGCGCGGACTTTGCGCGGCGCGGGGCTCGACGTCGACGAGGTGCGCAAGGTGAGCGCGCAGGGCGAGGAGCCGAGCGTGGTCGACCTGATTCGTCGTGGGCGGTGCGATCTGGTCATCAACACGCCGGAAGGTGGTTCCGGACCGCGCTCGGACGGCTACCTGATCCGCGAAGCTGCCCTCGCAGCGCGGATTCCGTGCATCACGACGATCGCGGGCGCTGCCGCCGCGGTTCACGCGATCGCAAACGCGCGAGCCGAGACGGCGCTCTCGCTCCAGGAGCGGATCGATGTCGAAGCCTCGGCGCGAGCGTCGTAGCGTCGTTGCCGTCGAGGCGGTCGGGCCGTATGCGCTCGTCCGTGTCGAGCGCGGCGGGCTCGCTCCCGGCAGCCCCGGGCAGTTCTTCATGCTCGAAGCACCAGGACGGGTCCTACCCCGGCCGATGTCGCTCTGCCTCGCCCCGCCCGGAGAGCTCGCGTTCCTGCTCGATCCGGTCGGCCCGGGGACACAGGCGCTCGCAGAGCTCGAGCCCGGGGACTCGATTCACGTCTTCGGGCCGCTCGGTCACGGATTCCGCCTCGACGTCGACCGTCCGCTGCTGGTCGGTGGCGGCATCGGAGTCGCACCGTTTCCGTACCTCTCGGAGGCGCTCGAGCAGCCTCCGGCGGTGCTCGGGTTCAGATCCGAGCACCACGCAGAAGCGGCCGTGCTGGTGCCGCACGCTGAAATCGTGATCGACCCGGTGCTCGTCACCGAGGCCATGCCGACCGACCGTGACGTCCTCGCTTGCGGACCGGAGCCGATGCTCGACGCGGTTCGAGCGCTCTGCCCGGACGCGCAGCTCGCGTGGGAGGCGCCGATGGCCTGCGGGTTCGGCGCATGTTACGGCTGCGTCGTCGAAATCGACGGAGAACTGAAGAGGTTGTGTGTGGAAGGACCGGTTCTGTGCTCCTCCTGAACGCGAGCGGTTGCCTCGATGCGCTCACCGCACCGGACGTGGTCGCGCAGCTCGACGCGTTCGTGACGAAGACGGTCACACCCGAAGCGCGGCAAGGGAACCCGCCGGTTCGCATCGCAGAGACAGAGCACGGAATGCTCAACTCGATCGGCCTCGCGAACCCTGGGCGCGATGTGTTCCTTCGCGAAACGCTGCCGCGTTTGGCCGACACAATCGACAAGCCGATCTGGGTTTCGGTCGGCGGATTCTGCAGCCGCGACTATGTCGAGACGTGCGAGCAACTCGCGCGTGACGACGTCGCTTGCGTCGAGCTGAACCTCAGCTGCCCGAACGTCGACGAGGCGCCGGAGTCGGCGGCCGAGATCGTCCGGGCCTGCCGCGAGGTGACCGCAAACCCGCTCTACGCCAAGGTTTCGCCGCACACCTGGGACATGGGGCAGATCGTCCGGGCAGTCGAGGAAGCCGGGGCTGACGGTGTCAGCATGGTCAACACATTGCGTGGCGTCGCGCTTGACGCGCGACTGCAAGCAAAACTCGCACGCGGCGTTGGCGGCTACTCCGGGCCGGCGTTGAAACCTGTCGCGCTTGCCGCTGTGCTCGCCGCGCGACGTGCGACGTCGTTACCGATCGTTGCCATGGGCGGCGTGCAAACCGGGCGCGACGCACTCGAGCTGATCGCGTGCGGCGCAACACACGTTGCACTCGGCACGGTTCTCTTCACCGATGTCGACGCACCGTCGCGGGTGTGCGCAGAGCTCGTCGAGGAAGCGCAGCGCGCCGGCTTCGAGCGTCCGGACGACGCATTCTGTGTCGCCCTCGACGCCGTTGCCAAACTGGCCAACTAGCCCGGAAAGGTCCTATTTGCACGGCGCTGAGAGGTTGGTAGGATGCTGCGCTCATGGTGCCGCCCCAGACTCAGGTCCAAGCTCCGGTCCGTTCGTTGGATCAGCGGATGGAAGCCCTCAAGCGAGCGAATGACATCCGAGTCAAACGAGCGCAGCTGAAGAAGGATCTGAAGTCCGGCACCGTCTCGATCGAGCAGATCCTCGGCAGGCCGCCGGAGTTCGTCTCGACCGCAAAAGTCTTCGACATGCTCATGGCGGTGCCGAAGTTCGGTCGGGTGAAAGCGGCCCGCCTGCTCAACCAGTGCCGCATCAGCCAGTCGAAGACGGTCGGCGGCCTCTCCGACCGCCAGCGGCACGAGCTGATTGACCTCTTCAACCACCGCTAGCACCAGCCGGCCAGTCTTCGTGGTCACCGGCCCGTCTGGGGCGGGCAAGGGCACGCTGATTCAGCTCGTCCTGCCACGGTTTCCCGAGCTTGAGCTCGTCGTCTCGGCAACGACGCGAGCGCAGCGCCCTGGTGAGGAGGACGGCGTCCATTACTGGTTTCTCACTCGGGAGGAGTTCGACAGACGGGTTGCGGCTGGCGAGTTCCTCGAATGGGTCGATTACGTCGGCAATCGCTACGGGACGCTGAACTCGGAGATCGACCGGCTGCGGACGCTCGGCAAGGCGCCGCTCCTCGAGCTGGAGACCGAGGGCGCGCTCCGGGTCAAGCGGCGGGTCGAGAACGCGGTGACGATCTTCGTTACGGCTCCGGTCGAGGAGCTCGAGCGCCGGCTACGCGAGCGTGCGACCGAAAGCTCGGGTGTGATCGAGGAGCGAATGGAGACGGCGCGCAGACAGCTCGCCGAGCGCGGCGAGTTCGATTACGTGGTTGAAAACGACGAACGGGACGCGGCCGCCGACCGGCTGGCGGAGATCGTCGCCCATGAGCTCGGCGCGCCCGCTACCATGCCGCGACCATGATTCATCCCCGCATCGACGAATTGATGGAGAAGGTCGATTCTCGCTACTCGCTGGTGATCGTCGCGGCCAAGCGCGCCCGGCAGATCAACAACTACCACCACCAGCTCGGCGAGGGCACGTTCGACGAGTTCGCGCCGCCGCTGATCGAGTCGCGCTCGAAGAACTACTTGACGATGTCCCTCGAAGAGATCGCCGAGGGCAAGATCGTCTACGAGTACGCCAAGAAGTAGCCGTTCAGCAGGCAGAATGCCTGCATGAGCCGCGTTCTCCTAGGCGTCACCGGTGGCATCGCGGCCTATAAGGCGTGCGAGCTGACGCGGCTGCTCGTCAAGGCCGGCCACGAGGTGATCCCACTCGTCACGCCCGGTGCTCAGCGCTTCGTCACCGAGGAGACCTTCCTCGCGCTGGCGCGGAGACCCGCACATGAGGACGTCTACCCGCACCTGACGCGTGCCGACCTGCTCGTGGTCGCGCCGTGCACTGCGAACACGCTCGCGAAGCTGGCCCACGGGATCGCCGACAACGTGCTCACGGAGGCGGCGCTCGCCCATCGCGGGCCGGTGCTTGTCGCCCCGGCCATGAACCCGCGCATGTGGGCGCATCCGGCCACCCGCGCCAACGTCCAGACGCTGCGTGAGCGCGGCGTCGAACTCGTCGGCCCCGACGAGGGGGAGATGGCTGAGGGCGAGTGGGGAGTGGGCCGCCTGGCCGAGCCGGTCCAGATCGCTGCAAGGATCGAGCAGCTGCTCACCCCGGGGGCACTCAGCGGTCGCCGCGTGCTGATCACCGCGGGCGGCACGCGCGAGCCGCTCGACAGTGTTCGGTTCGTCGGCAACCGGTCCTCCGGGCGAATGGGGGTTGCGCTCGCGGAGGAAGCCCGGCGGCGCGGCGCGGAGGTGATCTTGCTCGCAGCGAACCTGTCGGTCGGCATTCCGTACGGCGTCGAGGCGATCCCGACACCGACCGCGGAGTCGATGCTTGCCGCGGCGCTCGCGCTGCCGGACGTCGACGTCGCGTTGCTCGCCGCCGCCGTCGCCGACTACCGGCCGACCGAAGCCCTCGCCGGCAAGCGGCCGAAAGACGACCGCAGATGGGCGGTCGAGCTGGAGCCCACGCCCGATGTCGCACTGTCACTCGGAGAGCGCAAGCGACCCGGCCAGGTACTGGTCGCGTTCGGGGCTGAGCAGGGAGAGGAGGGGCTCGCGCGGAAACGCGCGATGCTCGAGGCAAAGAACGCCGACCTCGTCGTGTTCAACGACGTCGGCCGCTCCGACATCGGCTTCGACGTCGGCGAGAACGAGGTCGTGCTCGTCACGCGCGAGGGAGAGCGCACCGTGCCGAAGGCGTCGAAGGCCACGATTGCCGGCGCGATCCTCGACGAGGTCGAGAGGCTGCTGGCATAGAAGCGGTCGTGATGGCGGCGGGCGAGGGATCGCGCCTCCGGCCGATCACCGAAACGTGGCCAAAGCCGATCCTGCCGATCGACGGCGTGCCGGTCATCGTCACGCTCGTGCACGAGCTCGCCGCCGCGGCCTGCGCGCCGATCGTCGTCGTCACCGGTCACCTCGCTGAGCAAGTCGAGGCGATCCTTTCGCCGCTCCCGTACGCGCTGCGCTTCGTCCGCCAGTCGCCAGGGCTCGGGTCGGCAGACGCCGTCGCCCGCGCGAAAGCCACCCCGCCGTATGTCGTCACGGCCGCCGACACGCGGTATACGCCGGGCGACCTGGCGCGCTTCGTGCGCGAGGCGGGGAGCGCCGACGGCGCGATCGCTTTGCATGACGAGCACCGTCCACCGTTGTGGCTCGTCGGCGAGCGCGTCGCTCGCTTCCTCGACCCGCTTCCCGGGCAGGCGCCGTACGAGCTGCAGGACGTCTTTCAGGCCGCGATCGACGACGGCGCGCTCGTCTCTGCTATCCAGGTGGGGCGCACTCGAGACCTGACCACGCCGGCTGATCTGGTGCGCGAGAACGTCCCGTACTTGCGATGAGCGACGCCTACACCTTTTTCCGCGAAGGCCAGAAGCGCCTCCGCACGGGCATGGCCGCGCAGGCGACAGTGCCGCTCGAGAAGGCAAAGAACCTCGAGCCGAGCAAGGCGTCGATTCGCGAAGCGCTCGGGATCGCCTACTTTCGCCTGGCGCGCTGGAAGGACGCGGAACGGGAGTTTCGGACGATCGTCGAAGAGCTCTCGCCGACCGACCACTATGCGCACTACGCGCTCGGCCGCGCGCTCGAGCAGCAGGGGCGTACGGCGGAGGCAAACGGCCACTACAAGCTTGCGAGCTCGATGGAGCCCGGCTCTGAGACCTACGCCGCCCGCATCCTCGATCTGGATGCCGGGTGAGAGCCGTCCTGCAGCGCGTTTTGCACGCGTCGGTGACGCCCGGCGGAGCGATCGGGCCCGGGCTCTGCGTTCTGCTCGGCGTCGCGGAGGGCGACACGGAGGCCGACGCGGTCCGACTTGCCGACAAGGTCGCGAAGCTGCGGATCTTCGAGAACGACCAAGGGAAATTCGACCGTTCCCTGCTCGAGACGGGCGGTGCCGCGCTCGTCGTCAGCCAATTCACGCTGATCGCCGATAGCAAACGCAAGAAGGCAACCGGGAATAGGCCAGACTTCTCGGGAGCCGCGCGGCCCGAGGTCGCTGAGCCGCTCTACGAACACTTCTGCCAGACGCTCCGCGAGCTCGGCGTGCCGGTCGAGACGGGCGTGTTCGGCGCCCGGATGCAGGTCGAGCTCGTGAACGACGGACCCGTGACGATCGTGCTCGACGTCGGCACGTCGTAGACGGGCTATCCCTCGCGCGTCGGTGGGGGTGGCTCGACGTCGGCCGCGGGCCGCACGTGCGCTTGCAGGTCGGCGCTCGCCTGTGCGATCCCGATCGAGAACAGGTAGTCGACGCGCCGAGCGGTTCGAGCTCGCGGGGTTGCAGCCGATGCCATCCCTCGGCGAAGGTGGGCGGCCCGTCGACGCCGATGATCGCGGTAGTGTCGATCAGCGTCCGATAGGTCGTGCGATCGGCATGGGCGTGGTAGGGGTTGCGTAGGTCCTCGATGATCCGCCTATGTAGCAGCGCGTCGTCGGGGTCGTCGGGCGCCCACTCAGAGCCGACGCCGTTCCGGTTCCCCCATGCGTAGGGGCGTGCGTAGGTGACTACGAGGCCCGTCTCGAACACGCGCCGCCAGCGCCTCGCCGGCCAGTCCTCGTTGGCGAGCGCCCGGGCGGCGTCGTACGTCTCCAGCCAGTTGCAGAAGCGTGCCAGCGCATCGTTGATGGGCGTCGGACCTCCATCGAACGGCTCGAGGAAGGCGAATCCGGGTCCGGCGGCGGCGATCGCCGTCCCGCGCGGCCTCGGTCTCGGGCAGGTCGGCCCCGGTCGCGGTGTCGGCAGGTGAGAAGGTCGTGACGCCGGCGACGGCGAAACGCACGAGGAGCGCGTCGTCGAGCTCGGCCGCAGGCATGTCCTGCGCGGCCCGCTCGACGAGCCAGGCGGGCCACTCGAGCGGTGTCTCCGGTCGCTTCGGCATCGGGTCGGCCACGGTATCCCGCTCCTCGGACGGGCCGTCATCTCAGCCCGCAGGCGATGGAGGGCCGTCGTCGCCCCGGACAGGCAACACGAGTGCTTCCTGAGGGTCGTACACGTCCGACGTTCGAGTTCTTCGCCGGGCTCGAGCAACAGGCGGCCTTGCTGCCTCGCCTGCCCCGCTGATTTTCGTACGGTGGGGGCGACCCTGCTTTGTGGACGGAAGCCGGACGGCTCGCTAGCGTCCTGACAGGATGACCGTGCCGCTGGGGTTCGCTCAGCCTGGGTTTCCGTGGTTCTGGGAGGTCGCGGACACGGTCATCGCCGTGCTGATTCTCTTGAACCTGGCGGTGATCGTCGCCGTGCACGGGCGCCGGATCCGCGAGTACGCGCGTGGCCGGCGCGAGCGGCGTTTCCGGGCGCGCCTCGAGGAGATCCTCGCCGAGCTCGACCCGCGCACGAGCACACATGGTCCGGACTGGCTGCGCCGCCAGGTCGCAGGCTTCAACGAGCTCGAACGGCCGCTCGCCGCGGTCGCCTTGATCGAGCGTTTGCGGCCCGCCTCTGAGGAGCAACGCCAGCGGATCCTCGAGCTGCTGCGTGAGGTCGGCGCGGTGGATCTGCTTGTCCGCTCGACCCGGCGCTGGTTGCCGTGGCGCCGGGCGCTCGCGGTGAGGACGCTCGGCTGGGTCGGTGCGGCCGAGACGGTGCCGCTGCTGATCGACCGGGCCACCTCGGACCGGAATAGACTCGTTCGCGAATCCGCGGTCCGTGCGCTTGGACGGATCAGGGACGCACGAGCGCTGCCGCTACTCGGCGACCTTTTCCGGGCTCCTGGACCGGTCGGGTCCGGGGTCGTCTACGACGCGCTCGTCTCGTTCGGCCCCGCCGCGGAGTCGACGTTCGCCGGCGCGCTCCGCTCAGACGCCGAGTCGGTGCGGGTCGCCGCCTGCTACGGATTGGTTGCAGTCGCCGAGCCGGACACTGTCAAGAACGAGCTCGAGCCGCTCCTGGACAATCCGATGCCTGCCGTGCGGGCCGCGGCCGCCGAGTCGCTCGGACAGGCAGGCGGCACGGCGCTCCCACCGGCGCTGGCGCGTGCGACTCGCGACGAGTTCCCGGCGGTGCGCAAAGCGGCAACCGTCGCACTCGGCTCCTACGACGATCCGTACGCGGTCGAGCTGGCGTCGAACGCGCTGCTCGACTCTGACCGCGACACCGCGATCCGCGCCGCGGAAGCGCTCGTCCGGCTTTCGCGCCGTCCGGCAGCTGCGACGCAGGCGGCCCAGGTGCTCGCGGAAACCGATGCGTGGCCGGTCGAGCGGGCGTTGATCTTCGATTCGCTCGGGGCGTTGTAGTGGTCGCGACGATCTTCTGGTGGCTCTCGTTCGCGATCTTCGTCTACTTCGTCGTCTACGTGGTCGTAACGTTTGCGCTGATTGTCATGTCTCTGTGGCAGGCGCTGTTGGTGAAGGTCGAGCGGGGCGAGACGTTCGCGCCGCCGCGGCGTCTTCGGCGGCCGGGGATCAGCCTGGTCGCGCCGGCCTACAACATGGCGCCGATCATCGTCGGCTGTGTCCGCTCGTTCCTCTCGGTCGACTACGAGCCGTTCGAGGTGGTGATCGTCGACGACGGCTCCACCGACGACACGATCGGCGCCTTGGTCGCGGCATTCGATCTGACCGAGATCCCGGTCGGCGACCGGCTGGCGATCCCGACCGCAACGATCACCGACATCTACGTCAGCCGCAGCGACCCTCGGCTGCGGGTCGTGCGCAAGGAGAACGGCGGCCGTTCGGACGCGGTCAACGCCGGCCTGAACGTCGCGTACAAGGAACTGGTCGCGCTCACCGACGGGGACACGATGCTCGAGAAGGACGCTTTGAAGCGAATCGGCGAGGTGTTCGCAGCCGACCCGGACGGCGTCGTCGCGGTCGGTGGCACCGTCCGGATCGCGAACGGCTCCGTGATCGAAAACTATGCAGTCACCAAGCCGCGCGTCGCACGGCCCGGCGTGGAGGCAAGCCAGACCGCCGAGTACCTGCGTGGCTTCCTCGGCGGCCGGGTCGCCTGGTCAACCATGAACGGGCTGCTGATCCTCTCCGGCGCGTTTGGTGTTTTTCGCCGCGACCTGCTGCGTGACAGCGGAGGTCTGTCCAAGCAGACGCTCGGCGAGGACATGGAGCTGACGCTGCGGCTGCACCATCAGCTCCGCCCGCAACGCCCGCAGACCCGGATCGTGTACGCGGCCGATGCGAACGCCTGGACGGAGATCCCGCCCCGCCTCGCCCCGCTGCGCGGGCAACGGATCCGCTGGCACGCCGGCCTGATCGACAACCTCCGCATCCACCGGCGCATGATCTGCCGCAGACGGTTCGGAGCGGCAGGGACGCTCGCGCTGCCCTACACGATCCTATTCGAGCTCCTCGGGCCACTCCTGCAGCTGGCCGGTTACCTCATCCTCGTCGTGCTGGTCGTGGAACACCGTGTCAACTGGCCGGCGGCGGTCGCGCTGTTCGTGATCACGCTGCTCGTCGGGCAGCTGCAAACCGCTGGAGCACTGCTGATCGAGGAGGTCGCGTTCCATCGCTACCTCGTCCGCGATCTGATGCTGCTTGCCGGCTGGAGCCTCGCCGAGCTGTTCTGGTTCCGGCCGCTGACCGCGCTCTGGCGTGTCTGGGCGACGGTGCTCGTGCTGTTCGACCAGCGTCCCGGCTGGGGCTCGATCCCGCGCGGTTCCGCCTTCCAGGAGCAGCCCGAGGTCGAGATCGCCCCGGCGCCGCTACCACGCTAGCCCGGTGGGTTAGGCCGCCCCTCGGTGAACAGCTCGAGCGCATCGTCCGAGTGTCGAGATCCGTCATGCGGTAACGGGAGAGCTGTAGCACAGGCCGCGCCTGATGTTCGCGGCGAGGACGTCATCCAGCGTCCTGACCGGAAATCGGCGAATCAGCGGGGGATTCACGGATGACCTGGCGGATGAGCGAACCGCAAGGCGCTGGGTGAGCCGCACCGTCGGCCTTCAAGGGGGTCGGCGAAGATGCGCGGATGACCGCGCGCGTCGACCTCTCGTCGCTGCTCTCAGGCGACTTGGAGACGAGCCTGCTGCTCGGCCTCGGCGCGGGCGGCTCCTGCTTGCTCGGCCACCCGTCGCTCGTACTCGGCGAGGTGAGCTGCGTTCGCGGCGACCGACGAAGCCTCGACGCCGGCGCGGGCGGCGGCCAACAACTCGTCGACCGCGTAACGCTCGTTGCCTGCTTTGCTGGTTGCGGATGAGCGGCGTGAGCGTCTGCGGGATGGCGCCGAGGTTCGGGAGCGTCTCGCCCTGGCGGTAGGCGCGTCCCACCAGGCCGCCTGCCGTCGCCGTGCTCGTTCCTGCTCGGCTGCTTCGAGCCGACCGATGAGGTCGAGCTCGGCTGCCTCGGCCTTCTCGAGGTCGGTCTTCGGTGCTCGGATGACTGTCGACGTCGCGAACGACGGACCGGTCACGATCGTCCTGTAATCGCAGGCTTTCTGCTACCTTGCAGGCGACATTTCGAGCAGGTTCGAGATGGGCGCGCGGCGCCCATTTTCATTATGGGGGCTGGTCGAAGATGGCCTCGGCAACACATACCAAGGAGAGACAACTGCAGCGCGACGTCGCACGGACGGTCGAATCGACTCTGCCCGGCGTAGAGGTGCTCGCACTCGAGCTGACGGGCAAGGAGCGGTTCTGCGTCTATGTGGACCACCCGCAGGGCGTCGACCACGCCCTCTGCGAGCGTGTCACGGACGTGCTGCGGCCGTATCTTGACGAGTACTCGGTCGAGGTCTCCTCACCGGGCTTCGAACGACCGCTGCGGACGAAGGCGCATTTCGAGCGCGCCGTCGGCAAGAACGTGCGCGTGAAGACCGAGACGGGCCGCGCCCGCGGCACGGTTCTCTCGGCCGGCGAACGCTCCGCCCAGATCCAAAATGGTGCCGAGCCGGCAGACATACCGTACGACCAGATCGTGCGGGCCAATCTGATCGATGAAGGGAAGTTGGCATGAGCCAGGAGATCGTTGACGCCGTTCGCGAGATCGAGCGCGAGAAGGGAATCGAGAGCGGGACGCTGGTCGCCGCGCTCGAGGACGCGTTGCTCGCGGCGTACAAGAAGACGCCGGGTGCCTCCCGGCACGCGACCGTGGAGCTCGACGACAAGGGCGACTTCCGCGTCTTCGCGATCGAGCTTCCCGAAGACCTCGAGCTGCGCCTGCTCGAGGAGGCGCGCGAGCACGCGATCGACGACCTCGAGCGGATCGAGGAAGAGACCGGCGAGAAGAACCACACGCTGCTCACCGACGACGATCTCGAGATCGACTGGTCACAGGTGCCCGAGGATCTGATCCAGCGCGAGGACGTCACCCCGGAGAACTTCGGCCGCATCGCCGCGCAGACTGCGAAGCAGGTGATCCTGCAGCGCATCCGCGAGGCGGAGCGCGAGATGATGTACGACGAGTACATCGACCGCGTCGGCGAGGTCGTCACCGGCATCGTCCAGCAGACCGGCGACCGCCGGAACATCCTGGTCGACCTCGGCAAGGTCGAGGCGTTGCTGCCCGGCCCGGAACAGGTCGACGGCGAGCGCTACGAGCAGGGCTCACGCATCAAGGCCGTGATCCGCGAGGTGCGCACCGGCACGAAAGGCCCGCAGGTGATCCTCTCGCGCCGCGACCCCGAGCTGATCAAGACGCTGTTCGAGCTCGAAGTCCCGGAGATCGCCGACGGCCTGGTCGAGATCCGCGGCGTCGCCCGCGAGCCGGGCTACCGGTCGAAGATCGCCGTCGAATCGCACGCACAGGGCGTCGACCCCGTCGGCGCGTGCGTCGGGCCGCGAGGCTCGCGCGTCCGCATGGTCGTGTCGGAGCTCCGCGGCGAGAAGATCGACATCATCCCGTGGAACAACGAGCCTGCCCGGTTCGTCGCGAAGGCGCTGTCGCCGGCCCGCGTCCGCGAGGTGTACCTCGACGACGAGGGCAGAGAGGCCACGGTTGTCGTTCCCGACGACCAGCTCGCGCTCGCGATCGGCAAGGAAGGCATGAACGCCCGACTCGCCGCGCGTCTGACCGGGTGGAAGATCGACATCACATCCGACACCGAGTTCGCGCAGCAGGAGGCGGACGCGGCCTTCGGCGGCGGCGAGCCGGGCGACGAGAACGACGTTTCGGGTCGCTGTGCGGCGGTGCTCTCGAACGGCAAGCGCTGCCCGAACGCCGCGCTGCCCGGTTCGAAGTACTGCGGTGTGCCGGCCCACCAGGAGCTTGCGCTGCACGAGACCGACGACGAGGACAATCCGATCGTCGCCGAGTCGGAGCCCGAGCTCGAGGCGCTCGCGGACACCGCCGAGCCTGAAGCGGTGACCGAGGATGCGGCCGCGTTCGGCAACCCCGAGCCGGAGGAGTTCCCTGCCGGGCCGGGCGACGCGCCGGTCGAAGGCGAAGACGAAACCCTCGACACCGGTGCTGCGCACGCGCACCACATCCACGTCGAGGACGATCCACACGCGGGCGTGCCCATCAAGGAGGTCGAGTAACGAGCGGAGAACCGGTTCGCACCTGCGCCGGCTGCGGCCGCAAGGCGCCCCAGAGCGAGTTGCAGCGCTTTCACGCGGAGCGCGGCGAGCTCGTCCCGGGCGCTGGAACGGGCCGCGGCGTCTATACGTGCCGGCGCCTGCAGTGCTTCGACCGCGCCGCGACGCGCAGGGCGTTCGCCCGGATCCTGCGCTCGACCGTCCACGTCGACCCGGAACTGTCCCGTCTCTACACTTGATCACGTATGGCTAACGGCAAACCGAACAGACCGATCAGACCGCGCGGTGGAGGCCCGAAGGGCCGTCGCCGCGTCGTGATCGACCAGGGCGGCGGGCGGCCCGGGCAGGGCCAGCGCCAGCGCCCCGGCGATCGCCCGACCGACCGCGGGCCAAGGCAGCCCCGCGAGGTCGTTGCGCCGACCGGTCCGGTCACGGTCGAGTCGGGTGTCACGCTGCGCGATTTCTCGCAGGCGCTCGGCGTGGCGATGCCGCAGATCATCAAGCTGCTGATGAACCTCAACACGATGAAGACCGCGACGCAGTCGCTCACCGACGACGAGGTGCAGCTGATCGCCGCGGAGCTCGAGCGCGAGGTGACGATCAAGCACGCCGACGACGACGACATCGAGCCGGAGACCTTCGAGGACGCCGAGGAGACGCTCGAGGCGCGCCCGCCGGTCGTCACGATCATGGGTCACGTCGACAACGGGAAGACGACGCTGCTCGACGCGATCCGCAAGACGCGCGTCGTCTCGACCGAGGCGGGTGGGATCACGCAGCACATCGGTGCCTACCAGGCGGACCACAACGGTCGCCGGATCACGTTCCTCGACACGCCCGGCCACGAGGCCTTCACGGCCATGCGCGCCCGTGGCGCGAAGGTGACCGACATCGCAGTGCTCGTCGTCGCAGCCGACGACGGTGTGATGCCGCAGACCAAGGAATCGATCTCGCACGCTCGGGCCGCCAACGTGCCGATCGTCGTCGCCGTCAACAAGATCGACCTGCCCGACGCGAATCCCGACCGTGTGCTCGGTGAACTCGCGAACGAGGGCTTGCAGCCGGAAGAGTGGGGAGGCGACGTCCAGGTCGCGCGGGTCTCCGCGAAGCAGGATGAGAATCTCGACGATCTGCTCGAGCGCATCTTGCTCGTCGCGGACGCCGAGCTCGACCTGCGCGCGAACCCATCGGCCGACGCTTCCGGCCCGATCATCGAGTCACGGCTCGATGTCGGTCGCGGGCCCGTCGCGACGATGCTCATTCACCGCGGGACGCTGCGGGTCGGTGACGCGATCGTGGCCGGTGATGCGTGGGGTCGCGTGCGCGCGCTCTATGACTACCGCGGCGAGCGCCTCGAGGCAGCACGCCCAGGCGAGCCGGTCGAGATCCTCGGCTTCGACCGCCCGCCGCCTGCCGGAGAGCTCGGCCGTGTCGTCGAGAACGAACGTCGTGCCCGCGAGCTCGCCCAGCAGCGCGGCGAGCGTTTGCGGCGCGAGGCGATGGCGAAGCAACGCAGTGGCGGCGTCTCGCTCGACAAGCTGTTCGAGCAGATGCAGGCCGGCGGCGTGCAGGATCTGAACATCGTCATCAAGGGCGACGTGCAGGGCTCTGTCGAGGCGATCGTCTCCGAGCTCGGCAAGATCCAGCATCCCGAGGTGCGCGTCAACGTGATCCATACCGGCGTCGGCGGGATCACCGAGAACGACGTCAACCTCGCCGCAGCGTCGACGGCGATGATCGTCGGCTTCAACGTCCGTCCGTCGGCAGAAGTGCGCGGCGTCGCCGAGCGTGCGGGCGTCGAGATTCGCCTCTACCGCGTCATCTACCAGCTCACCGAGGAGATCGAGCAGGCACTCGTCGGGATGCTCACTCCCGTCGAGACCGAGGCGATCATCGGCGAGGTCGAGGTGCGCGCGCTCTTCAAGGTTTCGCGGCTCGGCACGATCGCGGGCTGCATGGTCACGAGCGGTCTCGTTCGCCGCAACTCGAGCGTCCGCCTCTTCCGCGACGGCACACGCATCCACGAGACGACCGTTTCGCAGCTGCGCCGGTTCAAGGACGACGTTCGCGAGGTGACCGAGGGGTTCGAGTGCGGCATCCTCCTCGAGGGCTTCAACGACCTGCGCGAGGGCGACGTCCTCGAAGTGTTCGAGACGCGCGAGGTCGAGCGCACGTCGCTCGACGAGCCGGCCGGCGGGTCGGGCTCGAACGACGCTTCGTAGGCCGTTCGCCGCCGTGGCGTCGGGCTTCGTCGCGATCCTGACCGTCGAGCTGCACTTTCCCGAGGCGTCATCGTTGAAGGGCAAACGTCACTTCGTCCGGTCGGCGAAGGACAACCTCCGCAACCGTTTCGGCGCGGCTGTCGCCGAGGTCGATCACCACGATCTCTGGCAGCGGGCGACCCTGACGGTGGCGTGCGTCGCGCGCTCTGCGCACGACGCCGAGGAGATGGCCGATGGGGCGGAGCGCTGGCTCGCCTCGGGTGACTGGACGCTGGTTCGCTGTGATCGCCTGCTCGTCTCGCCCGACGATCAGTAGTCGCCGTCTACGCTCCTGGTGTGTCCGAGCGCATGCGCCGAGTCAACGAATCCGTCCGCGCCGTCGTTGCGGAAGGCCTGGGCGACCTCAAGGATCCACGCATCGGCATGGTGACGGTCACAGGCGCGGTCGTTTCGCCCGATCTCGGTGAGGCTCGGATCTTCGTCTCGGTGTTTGGGAGCGAGAAGAAGCGGCGCGCGACGCTGGCGGGGCTCGACTCGGCTCGCGGCGTCCTGCAGGCCAAGATCAACCGCGAGCTGAGCCTGCGCCGGACGCCCACACTCTCGTTCGCCTACGATGACTCGGTCGAGCGGGGCGTCCGCATGACGAAGCTGATCGACGAGGTCGCCGCAGACCTTCCCGTGGACCGTCTTCCCGAAGAGAATGAGCCAGACCAAGACGACGACTGACGCGCGGGCGGCTGTCGCAGACGCGATCCGGTCGCATGACCGCTTCGTGGTCGCGGCTCACGAAAACCCGGACGGCGACGCGGTCGGGTCGATGCTCGCCATGTCTCTTGCCCTCGAGGCGCTCGGCAAGGATGTCGTCATGTACCTGTCGGGCACCGCGCCGACACCGGGCGAGTACAGCTTTCTCGACCTCTCGCAGCTGCACCGGGAGCTGCCCGCCGATCTGGCGGAGCGCGTGCTGATCGCGCTCGACTGTGCGAACGAGCGTCGAATCGGTCCCGAATCGACGCCCGTCGAGCGCGCGAGGCTTGTCGTCAACATCGACCACCATCACGACAACTCGTTCTTCGGCGCTATCAACCTGATCGTCGCCGACGCGTCGTCAACGGCGGAGATCGTGCGCGACGTGCTCGGGGACCTCGACGTCCCGCTGACGCCCGAGATCGCCGCCGCGCTCTACGTCGGGCTCGTCACCGACACCGGGCGGTTCCAGTACACCAACACGACGCCGAAGTCGCTTCGACTCGCCGCGGAGCTCGTTGAGGCCGGCGCCGACGTGCACGGCATCTTCCGGCATGTCTACGAGACGGTGCAGTTCGCCAAGCTGAAACTCCTGGCACGCGCGCTCGAGCGCGCGCAGCTCTTCGAGGGCGGCCGCCTCGTGGTGTCGTACCTCCTCAAGGACGACTTCGGCGCCGTGGGCGCTGAAGAACCGTATTCCGAGGGAATCATCGACTACCTCCGAGCCGTCGAAGGCTCCGAGATGGTGGCGCTGATCCGCGAGCCGCCGCGCAGCGACGGGCCGGCGCGCCGCATCTCGCTGCGCTCGTCCCACGACGAGGTGGATGTGTCGGCGATCGCTCGCGCGTCCGGCGGCGGCGGGCACCGCCAGGCCGCCGGTTTCGCATCGGATCGCCCGATCGGAGAGATCATCGACTTCATCCGCCGGGAGTTCGTCGTGGCGACCCAGGGCGACGGTGCCGCCCCCCAGGGCTCTTAAACCGGTCGGGGTCGCGCTGGTCGACAAGCCGGCGGGACCGTCGTCATTTGCGATCGTCGCGGCGCTGCGCCGGCGGACGCGCGCGCGGACTGGTCACGCCGGGACACTCGATCCATTCGCGACCGGGTTGCTGGTGCTGTTGTCCGGTGCGGCAACTAGATTGGGGCCATGCTTCGTTGGGCTCGACAAGCGTTACGTCACCGACATCGACCTGACCTCGACGACCTCGACCGCCGATCCCGAGGGAGAGCAGCTCGAGCAACATGGAGCGCCGCTCCAGCGCGAGCTGGAGGAGGCGCTCGCGCGCCTCCGCGGTGAGGTGGAGCTGCCGATCCCTGCTGCGTCTGCGGTGAAGATCGGTGGCGAGCGGGCGTACAAGCTCGCGCGTCGGGGCGTCGTCGTCGAGATGCCCATGAGGCGTTCGCTCGTGCACTCGCTCGACGTCATCGCGTATACAGGCGAGAGCGTGCGACTCGCACTGCACGTCAGTTCGGGCACCTACGTCCGGTCGATCGCACAGGCCCTCGGCGGTCACTGCGCGACCTTGCGCCGAACAGCGGTCGGGCCGTTCGGCGTCGAGGAGTCGGCGGAGGTCGATCAAGCCGTGCTCCTGTCGGCGGGCGAGGCGCTCGGTCGTCTACCGGCGGAAGCGCTCGAGCGTGTGCCCGACGGGATCCGTGCCGGCGTGCTCGCCCTGGACGAGCCGAGGGGTGGGGCGGCCGCGTGAACGTCGCGCGTTCACCCGCGGATCTGGCCACACGCCCGCGCGCGGTCGCGATCGGAACCTTCGACGGCGTGCACCTCGGCCATCGCGCGGTCGTTCGGGCGGCGGTCGACTCCGCTCGGAGCGGGGGGCTGATCCCTACCGTCGTCACGTTCCATCCGCATCCACGCACGGTGCTCGGGAACCGGGTCGAGTTGCTGTCGACCCTGGAGCGCCGCTTGGAGCTGCTGGCGGCGGCCGGCATCGAGGACGTCCTCGTGGTCGAGTTCAGCCCGGAGATCGCCGGCCTGGAGCCGGAGCGGTTCGCGCGTCAGTACCTGCTCGCCATCGGCGCGCAGGTGGTCGTGGCGGGCGTCGGGTTCCGGTTCGGCAAGCAGCGCGCCGGGGATCTCGAATTCCTGCGCGGGTTGGGTCTCGATGTCCGGCAGGTGCCGCTCGTGGAGGGTGTGTCCTCGACGCGGATCCGGCAGCTCGCGCACGCGGGCGAGATCGAGAGCGCCGCTCGCCTGCTCGGTCGCCCGATCGAGGTCGAGGGGACGGTGGTCAGCGGCGATCAGCGCGGCGGCACGCTCGGGTTCCCGACGGCGAACCTCGCGGTCGACGCGGAGGTGCTCGTGCCCGGCTTCGGCATCTACGCGGGCGCCGCGGGTGCGCGCCGGGCGGCGATCTCGATCGGTGTCAACCCGCACTACGGCGGCACCGAACGCCGCGTGGAGGCCTATCTGCTCGACTGGACCGGGGATCTCTACGGCGACCGGATCGTGCTCGAGCTCTGGCGCCGGCTGCGCGACGAGCGGGCCTTCGGCAGTGAGGCGGAGCTGGTCGACCAGATCGCCCGCGACGTTCAGCAGACTAGGGCCGCCGAGCGCCCCGTCTGACGCTGACCGCAAGTTTTTCTCGCTCCGGGCGTCTTTCTCGACGTGGGCAGTGACAACGTCATCCAGCTCGACTCGGTTCGTTGCCTGGAGTGCGGGACGAAGTACGTGAAACCCGCCGACGGTGGTCTCGTGAGACAGAACCCGGGCTGCCCACGCTGTGGCTAC
This sequence comes from Gaiellaceae bacterium, assembly GCA_036271075.1. Classification (GTDB taxonomy): domain Bacteria; phylum Actinomycetota; class Thermoleophilia; order Gaiellales; family Gaiellaceae; genus PALSA-600. The sequence continues at coordinate 19,010 of DATBBH010000167.1, forward strand.
GTCGGTTGGATCGACACGACCCTTCCGCCTAGCCGGGGCTCACGGCGCCGCTTCGGCGGGGATCGGCCCCCGCGCCCGATCGCCCAATCGCACTGACGCCGCCGAAGTAGTGATGCGGCGCCGGCCAGCGGCGCACCTCTCGGCCGCGAGCCTCGAGCCGCGCAAGCCACGATTCGTCGACGCCGGGCTCGGCGTTCAGCACGTGGCCGGCGGGATGGAAGCGCGGACGGTCGATCGCGGCTTGAGGTGCGACGCCCTCGTGCAACACGGCGGCGAGGACGCCGACAAGCGCTGTACGGAGGCGTGTCCCGCCGGCTGAGCCGATTGCGAGCTCGAGGCCGTCGTCGTCGAAGACGAGCGTGGGGGCCATCATGCTCTCCATGCGAGCGCCGGGCCGGAGCGGTGCGCGAATGAGGTCCGTCTCACCGAGCATGCTGTTCAGGTGCAGGTCGAGCCCGGGCAACCAGTCGCCGGAGCCAAGGCCGAGGCTCGACGTGAGCACGCAGGCATTGCCCTCCTCGTCCACGACGGTGATGTTGGTCGTGTGCCCGTCGATCGTCGCTTCATGCTCGAGCGCTTCGAGCAGTGCGTCGGCGCCACCGGCAGGGTCGAATCGCTCGAGCGTCTCCGGGACACGCGAGAGGCGGGAGCGCGTGAGGACTCTCCGCTCGACGAAGGAGCACGACGCCGGCTCCGTCCAGACCACCGCATATGAGGCGAGATCGCCGGCGGTGATCGATCCGTGGCGCGCCGTGATCAGCTCGAGCAGGGACGCCGCGATCGAGCCGGTGTAGACCGATGCGGCACCCTCGTCTCGAATCAGCTGCAAGGCCGCGACGAGCCCCGGCTGCTCCAGGAGGTCGCCTTCACCCAGTAGCGCGCCACTCGGTGCGTACATCGTCGCGCCTTCGCGCATCGTCATCACCGGCGCGAGCATCGCGAGACACGACGCGTGTGCCTTGGACAGCGTGACGCCTTCGCGTGCGACCTGCAGCGCGGGCTCGACGAGGTTGGGCCAGGGCAGCCGTCCGTACGCGCGCCACAACGCATCGAGCCCGGCCGGGAGACCTGGCACCGCGCACGACGACGCACCGATCGCGTAGTCCACGAGCTCGTCGCCGAATCGCACCGGGAGCGATGCCAGCGGCGCCCCGCCCTCCCCGGACGGCACGGAGACAAAGCAGTCGAGATTCTCCACCGTACCGCGCGCCGCATCGTGGTAGATCGCATGACCGCCGCCCAGCAGGCCGGTCATCAACGTCTCCGCCACGCACGAGACGAGGGTGGCCGCCACGGTTGCGTCGGCGGCGTTGCCGCCTGCGGCGAGGATCTCGGCGCCGGCTGCCGCCGTTGCGGGATGGCCGGCTGCGACTGCGGGCACGGTCATGCGACTCGTTCGGCGAGCCTGCTGCCGAACCGGCCGAAGCCGTCGAAGGGAAAGTCGAAGCGGCTTCGGATGCGCTCGCCTTCGGTGATCTCGAACGTTCGCTGACCGATCGGCCTCGCAGTGAACTCACCGTCCGCGAATGCGGCGACGAGCCGGTTGCCCGAGCGCACGATGTCGGTCCGGTCGTCACTGTTCGCGTACGAGCCGGCGAACGACTCGAGCACGGCCGCGGACAGCTCCACCGTCTCCGGCACACGCCGGCGCGAACCGAGCACGTATTCGAAGAACAGATCTTCGAGCTCGGCCAGCGCGTGCCGGCCGACGCTGCTGTTCGTCAGTCCGACGAAGACCGCGCCCCGATCGGGGATGACGAGGAGCGACGACTGGTAGCCGCCGTATGAGCCCTCGTGGCCCCAGACCTCGACACCGCCCACGCGCTCGCCGAAAAGGCCGAGGCCGTAGACGCCGCCGGCCGGTTTCCCGTGCACGACGCGCAGCGATGCCGACTCGGGGCGGGACAGGTGCCAGGCGCCGAACCGGAGCAGGTCGGGCACGTTGGAGACGAGCCCGCCCGAGGGCCTGCGCGCGCGTGGATATGGCGCCGGATTGGCGTCCGCACCGGTGCCGTCGAGCTCCGGCTCACCGAACGAGGTCGACTCGAGAGCGGCGGGCGCGAGTACCCGGCCGGCGAGCGCAGCCTCGAACGTCTCGCCGGCGCGCACGGCAGCAAGGTGGCCGGCCAGCCAGTAGCCGGTGTTTGCATACGACCACGCCTGCTCGACGCCGAGCAAGCGGCGGACCTCTGGCAACTCGGCCGCGACAGCAGCCAGGGCGTCGTCGCCGGCCCCAAAGCGGCTGAGGTCGCCGCATTCGCAGTCAAACCCGCTCGTGTGCGAGAGGAGATGGCGAACCCGTACGTCGCTCGGCCAGACGCCGGTCGAGGCGTCGAGGTCGAGCAGGTCGACGGCCAGGGTGGCTGTGAAGGGCTTCGTGATCGAGGCGATCCGGAAGATCGTCTCCGGTTCGCAGCCGACCGAACCGATCGAGACTTCGCCGCCGACCGAGTACCCCGCCGCGAGCGCGGGCACGTCCCACGTGAGTGCCGCAGCCTCGCAACCGGCCTGAAACCTCGAATTCATCGGGGATCCGCTACCCTACTGGCGGACCCGGCCTCGGCCGTCTCGCGTCTTCCTTCGCGGCGAGCTGAGACCAGGGCGTGAGTCATCATCGAGAGGAGAAGCATGCCCCTCACCAAGGAAGAGAAGCTGGAGCACGTTCAGAAATTCGGCAAGCACGAGACGGACACCGGTTCGCCGGAGGTCCAGATTGCGATGCTGACGCAGCGCATCAACGAGCTCACCGAGCACCTCCGCACGCACAAGCACGATCACTACTCGCGTCGCGGCCTGCTCAAGCTCGTCGGTCGCCGCCGCCGGTTCCTGAACTACCTGCAGCGCAAGAACCTCGAGGGCTATCGCGCCCTCATCAAGGAGCTAGGGCTCAGGCGCTAGCCCACAAGTCACGGAGGGTGGAGTTTGGGCGAGTGCTCGATCGGAGCATTGGCTCAAACTTCCACCCTTCACATTGCACAGTGGAGGAATAGGAGAAACATGACCATTGTTGAAGCTGAGCACCCCGCTGGGGTGCCGGTTTCCGTGTCCGTCGAAGTCGGCGGCAAGGAGATTTCATTCGAGACGGGGAAGATCGCCAAGCAGGCGGACGGCGCAGTGCTCGTCCGCAGCGGTGACACCGTCGTGCTCGGTACGGCGCAAGGCCGGACGGAGGCCCGCGAAGGCGCGGACTTCTTCCCGCTGACCGTCGACGTCGAGGAGCGCATGTACGCCGCCGGGAAGATCCCAGGCGGCTTTTTCAAGCGGGAGGGCCGGCCGACCGAGCGCGCGATCCTGACCGCCCGCATGACCGACCGCCCGGTCCGGCCGCTCTGGCCGAAGGGCTATCGCAACGAGACGCAATGTGTCGCCACGGTCTTCTCGGCCGACATGGTGACCGCGCACGACGTCTTGAGCATCAATGCGGTCTCGGCGGCGCTGACCGTCTCGCCGCTGCCCTTCCTCGGCCCCATCGGCGCCGTGCGGATGGGAATCGTCGAAGGCAACCTGGTCGTCAACCCGACGCTTCAGGAGATCGAAGAGTCCGACCTCGACCTGATCGTCGTCGGCACGAAGGACGGCTTGACCATGGTCGAGGCGGGCGCGAACCAGGTGCACGAGGACAAGCTCCTCGAGGCGCTCGAGATCGCTCACCGCGAGATCGTCAAGCTCTGCGACGCCCAGCTCGAACTGCGCTCGAAGAAGGGCAAGACGAAGTGGCTCGACCCGGCCGTGACCGAACGGCTCGAGAGCAGGTACGGCCATCAGATCTGGGAGCGCATCCAGCAGCTCGGCCTCCGTGAGGCCGCTGCGATCGTCGAGGAGATCGTCGAGAAGGAAGTCGGCGCACCGTCGCTCGACGCGAACGAGGCCAAGGTCTTCGGCGAGCTGCAGGTCCGCATGTCGCTGGCGCAGATCCTCGAGAAGCAGCGCTCGGTCGCTGTCGAGACGGTCGTCCGCGAGAAGTTCGAGAACGACCTGCGCGGTCTGACCGACGCAGAGCAGGACTCGAAGGAGCTCAAGTCGGCCAAGCGCAACCTGCTCTTCGAGCACATCGTCGAGAGCGTCGAGCTGCCGTTCCCGGTCGGCCCGGCGATCGTCGACGGTGAGCCCGCCGTCAAGGACTCCCTGACGAAGGGCTACGTCAAGAAGGCGTGCGAGTCGATCTACAAGAGTCTCGTTCGCCAGAAGATCGCTGTCGACAAGCGTCGCCCCGACGGCCGGACTGCAACGCAGATCCGTCCGATCGAGG
>DATBBH010000168.1:0-17849 GCA_036271075.1 Gaiellaceae bacterium
GCGCCGAAGAGCAGCGAGGCGAACCCCACGCCGACCGCCGTGTTGCGGCCTAACAGCGCCGCCGCCAAGCCGATGAACCCGATGTTGCTCGCCTGGATGTCGTTCTCGCCGATCCGGTACTCCCAGCCGGTGATGTCGATCGCGCCGGCGAGGCCCGCGAACGCCCCCGCGATCGCCATCGCGAAGAAGTAGTTGCGCGCGACGGAGATGCCGCTGTAGCGGGCGGCGTCCGGATTGAAGCCCACGGCACGCACCTCGAAGCCCAGCGTCGTGCGGTTGATGATGATCCAGTAGACGAAGAGCATTCCGATCGAGATGAAGATCCCGATCGAAAGCCCCTGAAGCAACTTCAGGCCCCAGAACACAGGCAGCTTGGCCCCGTCAACGATGTCGTTCGAAATCGGGATCGACGGCTGCGTCGAGTTCTGCAACGGCCCACCCTGACCGAAGAGGTATGAGCCGACCCAGACCGCGATCCAGTTGAGCATGATCGTGGAGATCACCTCGTGCGCCCCGACGGTCGCCTTGAGGATGCCCGCGATGCCCGCGTAGGCCGCACCGGCCAGTGCGCCGACGACGAGGCAGAGGACCACGTGCACGAACGGGTTCAGCCCATTCAGGGACGAGCCGAGCCAGACCGCGAAGATCGTCCCCACGAGGTACTGGCCCTGGCCGCCGATGTTGAACATGCCGCAGCGGAACGCAAAGGCGACTGCGAGCGCCGTCAGGATGATCGGCGCGGTGAGCAGCAAGGTCTGCTGCAGGTTCTGGCCGGCAACCGAGGAGGTGTCCCACGGAAACCACATGTGCGTGGTCAAGAACGGGATGCGCGCGCTGTAGTTACCGACGTGGAAGAACCAGTTGAGGCCGGTGCCGTCGTAGACCGCGCGATAGACCTTGAGCGGGTTCTTGCCCGTGGCGAGGACGACGAGGCCGCCCATCAGGAACGCGATCAGCGTCGTGATGATCGGTGGGATCGCTCCCTTCAGGCCACCGCCGAAACTCGATGCGAAGTGCTGGGAAGGCGACGGCTCGGGCGTCCCCTCCGGCGGCATCCCGAGCACATCATCTGCGTCCTGCGGGATCTCGTCCGTCATGCGACCGCCTCCGCGTGGCCGCCGCCGGTCATCGCGAGGCCGAGCTCTTCCTCGGTCGCGGTCGGCGGGAACTCACCCACGATTCGCCCCTCGTAGATGACGAGGATGCGATCCGACAACGACAGGATCTCCTCGAGCTCGAGGGAGACCAGGAGCACGGCACGGCCCGCGTCGCGCTGCTCGACGAGGCGGCGGTGAACGAACTCGATCGCGCCGACGTCCAGACCGCGCGTTGGCTGCGCGGCGATCAGCACCTTGGGATCGCCGTCGATCTCACGGGCGAGTACGACCTTCTGCTGGTTCCCGCCGGACAGCGCCCCCGCCGGCGTCGGCGGGCGGCCGCCGCGGACGTCGAACTCCTTCAGGAGCCTGCGGGCCCGCGCGCCCATCTTCCGCAGGTTGAGGAAACCGAAACGCGAGTTTGGCGCGTGGCGGTAGGCGTGCAGCGCGAGGTTCTCGGTCAGCGAGAACGGCAGGATCAGCCCGCGGCGATGACGATCCTCCGGGATGTGACCGAGGCTTGCGTCGAGCACCTCCTGTGCGCTCTCGTTCGTCAGATCGTGCCCGTCGATCACGACGCGGCCCGACGTGACGTGACGCAGGCCGGCGATCGCGTCGATCAGCTCGCTCTGCCCGTTCGCGTCGACGCCGGCCAGGCCGAGAATCTCGCCCGCGTGTACCTCGAAGCTGACGCCGCGCACCGTCTCGAGGCCGCGGTCGTCGATCACCGACACGTCCTCGACCTGGAGCAACGGCCCTGCAGGCTTCCCCGCGGTCTTGTCGACACGCAGCAGGACCTCGCGGCCGACCATCATCCGGGCGAGCCCTTCCTCCGTCGCACCCTCGGCGGGGATCGTGTCGACGACCACACCGCGGCGGAGGGTGGTGATCCGGTCGGCGATCTCCAGCACCTCGTTCAGCTTGTGCGAGATGAAGATGATCGACTTCCCCTGCGTCTTCAGCGAGCGGATGATCTCGAAGAGCTCCTGCGCCTCCTGCGGCGTCAGGACCGCGGTGGGCTCGTCGAGGATCAGAATCTCGGCGCCGCGGTAGAGCGCCTTGAGAATCTCGACCCGTTGCTGCTGACCAACGGTGATGCGGTCGATTCGCGCGTCGGGATCGACGACGAGACCGTAACGATCGGACAGTTCGCGCACCCGCTTCCGCGCCGCGTCGTAGTCCATCAGCGCGCCGTTGCGGCGCGGCTCGATCGCAAGCACGATGTTCTCCGCAACCGTCATCACGGGGATCAACATGAAGTGCTGGTGCACCATGCCGATCCCGTGCTCGATCGCAGCCTTCGTCGAGCCGAGGTCGATCGGCTTGCCGCTGAGCAGGATCTCGCCCTCGTCGGGCGTGTACAGCCCGTAGAGGATGTTCATCAGCGTCGACTTGCCGGCCCCGTTCTCGCCGAGCAGCGCATGAACCTCCCCCGCGCGCAGGTCGACCGTGACGTTGTCGTTGGCGAGCACTCCCGGGAAGCGCTTCGTGATCCCGCGCAGCTCGAGCAGGGGTGCGTCCGCCATCGGTTCGCGATCCTACCCGGATGGAGGCAAGCCGCTCGCCAATTCCTGCGCGGCTGCCCGCGCCCGCAGGGCCGTGGCCATGGAGATGCGCGGGTCCAGTCGCCGAACACCGATCGCCCCGCTCGTGGCACCGAACACGAGATCCTCGCCTCCGTGGTACACGCCTGCCACCGCATCGCGGGCGACGATCGTCGCGGGAACGCCCGGCAGCTCGAAATCCGCAACGCTGAGCGCAACATGATTCTGCTGGTGTGCGGCGACCGCGACCGCGTCCGCGCAGAGGCCGCGATGGGCGGTCACGACAACTGCCCCGCGCGCGATCACCCCGAGCGCGGCCTCCTTGCAGCGGGAGGGGAGCCGTTCCGACCAGGCAGACAAGATGCCGGCCGCCGGCAGCGACCGGTGTACGCCGCCCGCATACGCTGCGGCCAGCATCCTCTCCTGCGGCCCCACCCAGGCGACGCGTGCGTCCGCTCCGCCCTGCTCGTCCGCAACGAAGCCGGCGACCACGCCGGCGAGCTGCGCCGCCTGCTCCTCGCGCAAGACGAGGCCGACGAGATTCGGCCGGTGGAAGCCTTTCGTCGATCCGCCGACGAGGGCGAAATGCGTCGCCGGGTGACGATCCGCGGCGGCGGCGACCCTTGCGACGTCGGCAGCTGCCGCGTCGACCAGCACCAGCGCGTCCCCGGAGACGCGCGCGAGCGTGCCGTGCTCGGCCACTGCGCCCGGCACGGCGACCGCGAGCGGGCCGACGACGCCGATGCGCAGGCCGGCCAACGGTTTTGGCTTGGCAGTCGTCGTCACGGCAACGTGCCGTGGGCTGCCGCAACCAGCGGCCAGCGCCGCCGACAGAGTGATGATCGCCAATCGCCGCATCGCGCTCCGAAACGTAGACGGGGCGGGCCAGCTCGGCCCGCCCCGTCAACAGTCACATTCGACAGACCTGCTACTTGACGGTCGTCGGAATGCCTTTGATCTTGCCGGCCTTGAGCAGCACGAACTGAGCCGCAACCGCACTCTTGATCGCGGAGGGGATCTTCGGGCTCCACTTGCCGTAGCCAACGCCGTTGACGCTGGCGCCGAAGGTCTGGTTCGTTCCACCCTTCAGCTTCCCGACCCTGGCGGCCGTGATCGCCGAATGCACGGCGACGTCGACCTTCTTCAGAGCGCTCGTCATCACCCACGGCCCGAGGTAGCCCTGATCGGCGTCAACACCGACGCCGAGGATGCTCTTCTCGTGCGCCGCGTCGAGGACACCGAGGCCGCACTGGCCCGCGACCTGGAACTCGACGACCGAGCCCTGGGCGATCTGGTTGAGCGCCTTCTCCTTGCACTTCGCCTGAGCGGTGAAGTTCTGGGAGTAGTCGTTCAGCGTCTTGATGCCGGGATCGGCCTTCTTGGCGCCGAACTGGTAACCGGCGATGTAGCGATCGACCGGCGGGATCTTGAGACCGCCGACCGAGCCGACCGCGGTGCCGTTGTGAAGCTTCGCCCACAGACCGGCTGCATAGCCGACGAGATAGCCGGCCTCCTGCTCCTTGAAGAGCAAGCCCTGGACGTTCTTCGGCTTGTGCTTCATCGACGTGACGTCGACGTCGACGATCGCGAACTTGCTGTTCGGGTACGACGACGCGATCGCGTCCATTGCATCGGTCATCAGGAAGCCGACTCCGATGGTGATCCCAGCGCCGGACTTGACGCATGCCTGCAGGTTCGGGATGTAATCGGAGCCCGACTTCGACTGGATGACGCGACCCTTGACACCGGATTTCTCGGCTGCCAGGAGACCGACGTACGCAAGGTGGTTGAACGACTTGTCGTTCAGGCCGCCGATGTCGGTGACGAGGCACGCACTGAAGCCGGCCTTGTGCGCCGCCGACGCCGAGCTACCGCGAACCGCGGCAACTGCGAGCGACAGGAGCACCGACACGACCGCAAGGGCCGTGAGCGTGAGCCAACGCTTCCTCACTTGGATGAACCCTCCTCTATTGTCTGACCGGGGGGACTAGCGGGCAGTAGCGTAGCCCGTCCGGCGGTCAATTTGCTAGTCGGCGGCGACGCGTTCCAGATCGTGCTCGGTGAGGAGCACGCGGCGCGGCTTCGAGCCCTCGTACGGCGAGATGATCCCGCGCCGCTCCAGCATGTCCACCAGCCGTCCCGCCCGGGTGTAGCCGACCCGCAACCGTCGCTGCAGCAGGCTGACTGAGGCGGTCTGAGCGGTCACGACCACCTCGATCGCCTTGTCGAGCAAGGGGTCTTCGTCCGGGTCGAACTCGCCGTCCTCGCTGTCGGACTCGTCCGCGAACACCTGTGGCAGCTCGAGGAAGCTCTCGTCGACCTGCTGCTCTCGCTGCGTCCTCGCCTGCTCGACGATCAGCGCGATCTCCTCCTCCGTCACGAACGCACCCTGGACGCGTTGCAGGCGCGACGTGCCCAGCGGCTTGAAGAGCATGTCGCCCTGGCCGAGCAGGCTCTCGGCCCCGTTCTGGTCGAGGATCACGCGCGAGTCGGTCTGCGACGAAACGGCGAAGGCGATGCGCGACGGCACGTTCGCCTTGATCATGCCGGTGATCACGTCGACCGACGGCCGCTGTGTCGCGAGCACGAGGTGGATGCCGACGGCGCGCGACTTCTGCGCGAGCCTGATGATCGAATCTTCGACCTCCTGGGGGCTGACCATCATCAGGTCGGCGAGCTCGTCGATCACGACGAGGAGATACGGGAGCTCCTCCTCGCCGCGCTTGCGGAAGGCGCGATTCGCCTCGGCGAGATTGCGCGCGCGCACCTGACTGAGCCGCTCGTATCGGCGCTCCATCTCGCTGACGACGTTGAGCAGCACCGCACTCGCTTCCTTGGGGCTCGAGACGACCGGCGTCAGGAGATGCGGAATCGACTCGTAGTAGTTGAGCTCGATCTTCTTCGGGTCGATCAGGATCAGCCGCGCCTCGTCAGGCGTCGCACGCAGCAGGATCGACGTGAGGATCGCATTGATGCAGCCCGATTTGCCCGAGCCGGTCGTGCCCGCGATCAGGATGTGCGGCATGCGCGCGAGGTCGGCCCAGACTGCGGCGCCGGAGATGTCCTTGCCCAGCCAGACACTGAGCGGGCTCGCCGTCGCAGGGAGGTCGTCGTAGATGTCGCCGAGCGTGACGAGGTTCGGGCTGAGGTTCGGCACCTCGACGCCCACCGCCTGCTTGCCGGGGATCGGAGCGAGGATGCGAATCTCGGTCGTCGCGAGTGCGTAGCTGAGATCGTCCTTCAGGTTCGCGACCTTGCCGACCTTCGTCCCGGGTGCGAGCTGCAGCTCGTACCGCGTCACGCGCGGGCCGGAGATCTGGCCGATCACCGTCGCATCGACGCCGAAGTGCGCGAGACACGTGACGAGTGCTTCTGCAACGCGGGCATTGGCCTCGCCCGTCGGACCGGCGCCCGGCTTGGACTGCTTCAGCAGCGCACGGTCGGGCAGCTTGTAGTCGGCGACGGGCGCCGAACTCTCGAAGAGCGTCTCCTGGGTGTGCTCTTCCTCGAAGCCGTGCGCCTCCTCCTGCATGAAGAGGACGGGCGGAGGCCCGGAGATCGAGTCGGAGACGAGATCGGGGTAGTCCTGCTTCACGTCCACCGGCGGTTCGAGACGTGTCTCGGTGACAGGCTCCGGGATGTGGACGAGCGGGACACGTTCGCGCCGGACGCGGGCGTGGGCACGGTGCAAACCATGCCCTGTGCGGCGCAGGATCGCCCCCAGGCTGGCGCCCGTCAGGAAAAGCAGGCCGCAGATCGTCAGGAGCACGCCGAGGATCGAGCTGCCGGTCGTGCCGAGTCCGAGCGCGGTCACGGACTCGAGACCGTCGCCGAGCAAACCGCCGTGACCGGTGCCGAGTATCAGCATCAGCCCGGTGAGCGCGACCGCGAGACCGAGCTGGAAGGGGCGCACGTCGATCAGCGCGCTCCGTGCGACCATCAGCGCGCCGAGCGGCACGAGGACGACCGGGGCGAGATATGCCGCGACGCCGACACCGCTCTTGGCGAGGTCGCCCACCGGCCCGCCGTTGAAGCCGAACCACAGGACCGCGGCCAGGAAGACGCCGAGCGCGCCGAGGCAGAGGCCGATCAGCTCAGGATGCTGGTGGGCGTGCGCAAGACCCTTCCCACGACGCTTGCGCACCGTCCGCTTCTTCACGCGGCTGGGCGTCTTTGGGGAGGCCTTGTGAGGCCGCTTGCTGCGCGCCATGGAGGCGCACTTCGCGCTGAGGGTGGTCAGTCCTTCCGAACGTAACTCGCGGTGAGCATCCCGAAGTACGTGGGTGCCTCGTAGGACAGCAGTTCGGCCGCGAAGTCGTCGCCCAGCGCGCCGTGCAGCATCAGGAGCTGCCAGAAGCTGTCTGCCTTCGCTGCGACCGCGAAGCCCGGGTCCCAGCCTCGTAACGCCGCGAGCCGGTTGTCGCGCACGATCGCCTGGATCTCCTCGTCGTACTCCGCAGACTCGGGCGCGAAGCCGTATGGGCCGTCGATGGTGTGGCCGTGGCCGTGGTCGGCGCTCGCGATCAGCGCGACCCGCCGGTTCCCCGTCGCGGCGGCAAGAGCCTCGCCCGCCCGCACGTGTGCGTCGTTCGAAAGCGCCCGGCAGGGGCTGACGACGACCGCCGGCGCACGCATGAACCAGAGCGGGATCACCGCACCCCAGTCGAGGGGCATCGTCGACGAGCCCGCAGCTGTCGCGCCGAAGGTCACACCGAGCACCGGCAGCCCGGCGTGTTGCAGCGACTGCACACACGCGTCGGCGAGCTCGGGATCGCCCGGTCCGTCGTAGTGGGTGTCGACGTCGGTCCACTGCGAGGCGTCTCCTTCGAGCCGCGCCGATCGCACGACTGCGAAGTGCCCGTCGACATGCACCCCGTGCGGGGTGATCACGATCACGGCCTCGGGACGCTCGGAGGCGAAGCGGTGCCCGAGCTCCTCCATCCCCTTGCGCGTGGGTGCTTCCGGCTGGTCGAACACCGGCCCGCCGTGCGGCGCAATCGCCGCAAATACAATCATTTGAGTGCGCTGATCCGTTCGACGATCAACTCTGCAAAGCGCTCGCCGTCGACGTCGAGCGCGACCTTGCCGTTCGGCGGGCCGAAATGGTCGCGGCTTCGCCAGTCGACGTTCGTCCGTCCCCAGCTCGGCCCCGTCGTGCAGTCGACCTCGATGAACGCGTCGCGTACCTCCAGCAGCGTCGGGTCGATCAGGTGAGCGACGCAGACCGGATCGTGCATCGGCGAGCCGTCGAGGTCCGGATAGCGGATCTTGTGAAAGCGCGCGTAGAAGTCCATCAGCTCGGCCACGACCTTCCCGATTCGACCGGCCCCCCGCATTCGCTCGCTGTGCGCGTCCGTGATCAGCGCGCGATGGGTTGCGTCGAGCCCGACCATCGTCGTGTCGAGCCCCTCGGCGAAGACGCGCTGCGCTGCCTCCGGGTCGGCCCAGATGTTGAACTCGGCGGCAGGCGTCCGGTTGCCCTCCCCGACCGCACCGCCCATCAGGATGATCCTGTCGGGACGGGCGTCGGCATGGGTCGCAAACGCGAGCCCGACGTTCGTGAGCGGGCCGGTCGCCACCAGCGTCGCTTTCGGCGAGGCTCGGAACTGCTCGGCCAGATAGTCGACAGCGTGTTGCGCCTGCGCGGTGTTGCTCGCGGGCGGCAGGTCGGGGCCGTCGAGGCCCGTTTCACCGTGCACGTGCGCAGCGACGTCCCGTCGGCGAATGAATGGCGCATCGGCGCCGGCGTAGACGGGGATGTCGCCGCGGCCGGCGAGCTCGAGCACGCGGAGCGCATTGGCGGTCGTCTTGTCGAGCGTCTGGTTGCCCGACACGGTGGTCACCCCGACGAGCTCCACCTCGGGGGATGCGAGGGCGAGGAGAATGGCGATTGCGTCGTCGTGACCGGGGTCGCAGTCCAGGATGATTGGGGTCGGCGTCATGCCGCGAGTATTGCCTCTAGTTCGCGCGCCGCGGGCAGAGAAGGTTGCGCGCCGAGCTGCGAGGCCGCGAGCGCGCCGGCAGCGCAGGCACGACGCAGCGCCTCGTCGCGCGGCCGCTCCTCGAGCAGCGAGACGACCAGGCAGGCGGCAAACGCATCGCCCGCGGCGGTTCCGTCGACCGCGTCGACCCGCGGCGGCGTCGCTCGCGCGACCTCGACGCCGTCTTCGAAGAGCGCCGCACCCTCTTCACCGTAGGTGACCGCGACGAGCCTGCCGCGCGAGACGACTTCGTGCTCGAGCCTGTTCACGATCAACAGGTCCGGCACGAGATCGATCGGTCGCGCAGGCGCGGCGTTCAGGGCGAAGAAGTCGGCGTAGCGCGCTGCCGCGAACACGACCTCGTTCGAGACTTCGAGCTGGCAGAGCACGGCACCTTGCGGCGACACCTGGCGCACGGCTGCGTTGGCGCCGGGGATGACGACGATCTGATTCTCGCCGTCGGCTGCGACGACGATCAGCGCGATCCCCGTCGTTCCGACCTGGTCGAGCTCGAGCTCGACGCCCGCGGCCCGCACACCGGCCAGCGCCTCTTCCGCCAGCGCGTCGGTCCCGACCGCGCCGATCAGCCGCACCTGGGCACCGAGGCGCGCGGCGGCCACGGCCTGATTCGCGCCCTTGCCGCCGGGAAAGCGCTCGAACGTCGAGCCGGAGATCGTCTCCCCGGCGCGCGGCAGGCGCTCGACGCGCGCGACGAGGTCGAGATTGATCGAACCGACGACGGTGAGCGCGACCGGCATGTCAAGCCGGTTACGCCGCGATTGCGCGCAAATCGTCGTGCGCGCGGCCGAGCAGGTTCTCCCGCAGGTCGAACAGGCCGGCCCAGAGCGAGCTCTTGTCGATCGGCGTCTGCCAGCGCGCTTGCGCCGAGAGTCCCTCGAGCGCGCGGACGAGCACGGCCAGCTCCAGATAGGCCGCGGCGACACGGTGCGGCGCGACCCGCACACCGGCCCGGTCCAGCACCGGTTGCCAGTCGATCAGCTCGGCCGGGCCGGGCTCCCCGAACCACGAGCGTCCCTCGGCATGGTCGGCCTCCAGCTCGAGCAGGTAGCGGCCGAGCGGACGCTCCAGCCCGGCGAGCGCGGTCTCGACGCGGTCGGCCGCCCGGCGCAGCGCGGCCTGGCGGCGACCCGGCGTGCTCGGGTCGGCTTCGCCGCTGCGCCAGCGCTCGAGCAGACGGCAGAAGGCGAGCGACGCCACCTCGAGCGAGACAAGCTGGCCGATCAGCTTGCGCGCCGTCTCCTGCTCGACCGCATGCTCAGAGATCACGGCCGCCCATTCGGGCCGGGTCCCAAGAGGTGTCGTCATACCTCGACCACCACCGGCAGGATCATCGGGCGACGGTGGGTGCGGTCGTAGACGAGCTGGCCCAGCCCGTCATGGATGTGCTCCTGCAGCAGCTTGACCTCGCGGATGTCGTCGGCGAGCAGGTCGCGGACGATCTCGTGCGCTTCCTGGCGCATCTCGGCGAGCAGTTCGTCGCTCTCGGCAAAGCCGCGCGTGATCAGCTCGGGAGACGCGGCCGATCCGTCGGACAGCGTTGTGACGATGATCAGGACGCCATCCTCGGACATGTGCCGGCGGTCGCGCAACGCAACGTCGGAGATGTCGCCGACCCCAAGTCCGTCGACGTATGTCACCCCCGCTTCGATGTGATCCGCGATCCGGACACCGCTGCTCGAGAGCTCGACGACGTCGCCGTTCTGAGCGATCACGATCGAGCTCGCCGGCACCCCGGCGTCCTGCGCAAGACGGGCGTGCGCGGCCTGCATCCGATACTCACCGTGGATCGGCATCACCGCCTTGGGTCGCAGGAGGCTCAGAAGCGTGCGCAGCTCCTCCGCTCGCGCATGGCCGGAGACGTGCACGTCGGCGTTCTCTTCGTGCAGCACCTCCGCGCCGTTCCTCGTCAGCCGGTTGATCGCATCGTGCACACGCAGCTCGTTGCCCGGCACCGGGCGCGCTGAGATGATCACCGTGTCGCCCCGCTCGACCTTCACCGCGGGATGATCGTTGTAGGCGATGCGCGTCAGCGCCGACAGCGGCTCGCCCTGAGACCCGGTGCAGATGATCAGCTGCTCCCCCGGCGGCACATCGTCGAGATCCGCCGGCTTGACCAGCACATCTTCGGGCACCTCGACATAGCCGAGGTTGCGGGCGACGTTCATGTTGCGTCGCATCGAGCGTCCGACGACGACGACCTTGCGCCCGGAATCGACGCCGACGTCGATCGCCTGCTGCATGCGATGGATGTTCGACGCGAAGCTCGAGACGAGGATCCGTCCACGCCGCACCGGGATGATCTGGCGAAACGCCTCGCCGACGACGCGCTCGGAGCGCGTGAAGCCCGGCCGCTCGGCGTTGGTGGAATCGCCCAGCAAGAGGTCGACGCCGCGGTTGCCGAGGGTCGCCAGGCGCCCGACGTCCGTCCGCAGGCCGTCGACCGGCGTGTGGTCGAGCTTCCAGTCACCGCTGTGGAAGACGAGCCCGGCCTTCGTCTCGATCGCGATGCCGACCGCGTCCGGGATCGAGTGCGCCATGCGAATGAACTCCAGCTTGAACGGCCCAAGCTCGATCGGTCCCTGCTCGGGCTCCGACTCCCGGAGCTCTGCCGCTCGCAGTAGACCATGCTCATCGAGCTTCGACTTGACGAGCCCGAGCGTCAGCCGGGTCGCCCAGATCTCCTCCACGCGGATCTCGCGCATCAGGAACGGCAGCGCGCCGACGTGGTCCTCGTGCGCATGGGTCAGCACGACTGCGCGTACCCGCTTGTCGCGCAGGTAGCCGAAATCGGGGAGGATCACGTCGACACCGAGGTGCTCGTCGCGCGGGAACGCCATCCCGGCGTCGACGACGATGATCTCGTCGCCGAGCTCGTAGACGGTCATGTTCTTGCCCACTTCGCCGAGCCCGCCGAGCGGGATCACGCGCAATACGTCGTCAGCCATTGAGGAGGCAGTCTAGGCGGCGACGAGCAGGCCGAGCCGTTCGAGGCCCGCGCGGACCGCCGCGACCTCGTCCTCGGTGGGCGCAGGGAGCGGCAAACGGTGGCCGCCGACGCCGTGGCCGAGCAGGTTCAGCGCGGCCTTGATCGGGAGGGGATTCGTCTGAACACCGAGGATGTCGTACATCGGCGCGAGCTCCCGGTCGATCTGCCGGCCGCGCTCGACGTCGCCCGCCAGCGTCGCCCGCACCTGCTCGGCGACCTGTGGCCCGACGACGTGCGTGTGCACACAGACGCCCCCGACCCCGCCGAGCTCGACGAACGGCTGCAGCAGGACGTCGTCGCCCGCGTAGAGATCCAGACCGCTGTCGACGATGTGCCTCGCCTGTGCGCGATCGTCGTTCGCCTGCTTGACGGCGCGGACCGTTTCGATCTCGGCGAGGCGCGAGATCGTCTCCGGCTCGATGTTGACGACGACGCGTGAAGGGATGTTGTAGACGACAATCGGCTTGTCACTGGTGCGGGCAATCGCCTCGAAATGCGCGACGATCCCCCGCTGCGGCGGCTTGTTGTAGTACGGCGTGACGATGAGCAGCGCGTCGGCGCCGAGCTCGTGCGCGCGTTCCGAGAGGTGCACCGAGTGGCGCGTCGAGTAGGTGCCGGTGCCGGCGACGACGGACGCGTCTGTGCCCACCGCCTCGATCGCCGCACGGAACAGGTCGAGCCGCTCGTCGTCGGTGAGATTCGGACTCTCGCCGGTGGTGCCGGCGACCACTATCCCGTCCGAGCCGTTTTCGACGAGATGGCGGGCGAGCCCCTGGAACGTGTCGAAGTCGATCGACTCGTCCTCGCGGAACGGAGTGACGATCGCGGTCAGGATGTGCCCGAGCACCAGATGGAGGATACTCGCGCCATGGCACGGTTCGTCCTCGTGCACGGAGCCTGGCACGGCGGCTGGTGCTTCCGCTGGCTCGCCGAGGAACTGGAGGATCGCGGTCATGACGTCGTGGCTCCCGACCTGCCCTGCGAGGAGGTCGGGCTGACGCCGCTCGACTATGCGCGCGAAGTCGGGCCGCAGCCGGACGCGATCGTCGTCGGCCATTCGCTTGGCGGACTGACGATCCCGCACGTCGAGGCGCGCACTCGCGTCTATCTCGCGGCGCTTCCTCCGGTCGAGCATGTCTATGACGGCTGCTTCGTCGAGGGCTTCGGCGGCTACCTGCGCGACACCCGCGACCGCTCCTACTGGCCGGACGCCGACACGGCTGCGACGGGGATGTACCCCGACTGTTCGCGCACGCAGTCCGACTGGGCTTTCGCGCAGCTCCGCCGCCAGGCCCGGCTCGACCCGATGCCCGCCCCGTTCGGGCGCGGTGACGTCGTGATCGCAACGATGCAGGATGCCGCGGTCGACCCCGACTGGCAGGTTCGCACGGCCCGCGCGCACGGTGCGCGCGTGATCGAGCTCGACTCGGGCCATTCGCCGTTTCTCACGCAGCCGGACGAGCTCGCAGACGTGCTCAACTCGCTCGACTGAGCAGGACCACTCGCTCCGCGACCTGCTCGACGCTCCCCGCCTTGCGCAGGAACTCGGCCTCGTACGGCCTGCCGGCGAGCCCGACCAGCGATCGCGGGGCGAGCTCACGCAACCGAACGAGTACCGGTTCGACGTTGCGTTGCTCGTAGAGGACGTCCGCGGCGAGCGCGAGGTCGAAGCGCTGCGACCACGGCTCGCGCCAGTCCCGTACCTCCGCGGACAGATGCACGCCGTTCCGCTCGGCGTTGTCGTGAAGCAGCTCGATTGCATCGGCCGACCAGTCGATCGCCGTCACCTCCGCTCCACGGGCTGCCGCGACGAGCGACGGCACCCCGAGGCCGCACCCGAGCTCGACGACGCGCAGCCCCAGGACGTCGGGCAGCGCTGCGGCCAGCGCCGTTGCGGCAGGCCACAGCTCGGCCCAGTACGGCAAGAACTCGTCCTGCGCAAACGCTGCTTCGTCGATCAGCGCCTCGGGCGAATCGGGCCGGAGCAGCGTCAGCTCGACCTCCGCGATGCGAAGCGTCTCAGAGAAGAGCGTCAAGGCCGACCGTGAGCCCCGGCGGGAGCGACGGCAACCGTTCGAGCACCAGCAGCACCCCGGGGGTGTAGGCCTCGCGCGAGGTCGCGTCGTGGCGGATCGTCAGCACCTGGCCGGGCCCGCCGAGGATCACTTCCTGGTGCGCATTCAGGCCGGGCAGGCGCACCGAGTGGATCGGCACGCCTCCTCCCAATCGCTCCGCCGTCAGCTTCGCCGTGCCGGAGGGCGCATCGAGCTTCGCGGGTTGGTGCAGCTCGATGATCTCTGCTCCATCCATGTGCCGAGCTGCCTCCTCGGCGAAGCGCATCATCAGAACCGCTCCGATCGCGAAGTTCGGGGCGTAGAACACCGTGACCGGCGCGTCGGCGAACTCGGCGGTCTCCCAGCCGGTTGTGCCGACGACGCTCGGGACACCGGCGGCAACGGCCGCTCGCACATTTGGGATGACGGCGTCGGGGCGGGTGAAGTCCACCATCGCCTCTGCCTCACTGAGCTCGTCGACGAGCACGTGGCCCGCCGCGGTCAGCCCCGGCCCGAGCACGGAGCCGACCTTCCCGCCGCGCCCGTTCAGCAGAACCTTCACGCTGCGCGGGCGAGGTCCGGCGTGATCCGCTCGAGCGCCGCCAGGAAGCGCTCTTCGTTCGGGCCGATGCACGCGGCCGACAGGCGCTCGGACGCGAGGAGCGCCGCCGCGAGCTCGCAGACCGACGACGCCTCGACCGCGTCGATCTCCGCGACGATGCGGTCGAGCGACAGCAGCTCGGAGTCGGTGATCAGCGACTTGCCGAGGCGGTTCATCCGCGTCGACGTCGATTCCATCGACAACAGGATGCGGCCCTTCAGATTCTCCTTCGCGCGTTCGAGCTCGCGCGCAGCCAGGTTCCCGGAGGCGATGTCGGCGATCTGCTCGGCCGTGATCGCGAGCGCGTCGCCGAGGTTGTCCTCACGTGTGCCGAGGTAGACGCCGATCTGCCCCGTGTCGGTGTACTGCGAGATGAACGAGTACACCGCGTAGGCCATGCCCCGCTTCTCGCGGATCTCCTGGAAGAGCCGCGACGACGCAGAGCCGCCGAGAATCGCATCGAGAAGGGACGCCGCGAAGCGGCGGCGGTCGGAGCGGGAGATGCCCGGCGCGGCAAGACAGACGTGGTATTGCTCGGTGTCCTTGCGCTGGAAGCGCAACTGAGGCGGCGGCGCCTTGACGAGCGGCGGCCGCAGGTTCGCACGCGAGGCGGCGCTGGCTTTGCGGCGCTCGAGGCCCTGCTGCACGAGCTCGACGATGTGCTCGTGGTGGATGTTCCCCGCCGCTGCGACGACGATGTTCGATGGGACATACATCTCGTCGTGGTAGCGCGCGATCGCTTTGTGCGGGATCGAGGAGATCACCTCCGCCGTTCCGATCACCGGCCGTCCGAGCGGGTGGTCGCCGAACACTGCGTCCGCGATCAGGTCGTGCACGAGCTCCTGAGGGGCGTCCTCGTACATCGCGATCTCCTCGAGCACCACCTCGCGCTCCGTCTCGAGCTCGGCGAAGGCGGGTGCAAAGACCATGTCGCTCATCACGTCGACCGCGGTCACGAGATGGTGGTCCGGGATGCGCGCGTAGACGAGGGTGTGCTCGCGCGAGGTGGCGGCGTTCAGCTCGCCGCCGAGACCGTCGAAGATCTCGGCGATCTCGAGGGCACTGTAGCGGGCCGTTCCCTTGAAGAGCAGGTGCTCGATGAAGTGCGACACGCCTGCCTCCGTGGGCTCCTCGTCCCGCGATCCGGCGCCGATCCAGTAGCCGACCGCGGCCGACCGGACATGGTCGAGCCGTTCGGTGATCACACGCTCGCCCGAGTCGAGCTCGGTCAGGTTCCAGTTCTGCACGGGCGTAGCGTAGTGCTCTTCCTACCTGCGGTAGACGCGCTGGCTCCGTGGGTCGACGTAGAGCCTTGGGTCGATGCGCGGCAGCGACAGTCCCGCGGCCACTCCGAGGCCGGCGCAGACGCCCGCGAGGAGGGCCGTCAGCGTCGGCTGCGGCAGCAGCGTGATGAGCGCGAGGACGGCGAGCCCGACGGTGCTCGGAAGCGTCGCCGCAAGCGCCTGACGCCAGAGCGGGGCGACGCGAGCGTCGGGCGGCGCCTCTGCCGGCTCGTCCCGGGGCTGCACGAACCGCGCACGGGGGTCGTTGAAGAGCAGGAAGGTGATCGCGACCACCCCCGAGACGAACGCCAGGAGCGCCGGGGTGCTCGCGGCACCCGCAAGCCTCGCCGCGGCGAGCAACAGCACGCCGAGCCCGAGCCTGATCGGGATCACTCCCAGCGTCCGGCTTCGCAGCGAATGCAGCGTCACCGTGGATCGTCCGGCAGCAACGACCAGACAACGGCATCGTGCCGTTGTCCGTGCAACCAGATCGATTTGCGCTCGAGGCCTTCTCGCTGAAACCCGGCCCGTTCTGCGAGCCGCTGCGACGGCTCGTTCTCGGGATGCGTGCGCAACTCGAGCCGGCCGATCCCTTCGTCGAACAGCCAGCCGCACATCAGCCGCACGGCACGCGTCATCAAGCCGCGGCCCCGGCCTACCTCGCGGGCGAGATACGCGAGCTCAAAATTGTCGCGCGCACGGCGTGACGCGATCACCGCGCCAAGCGTCTCGTCTGCGGGCGCCTCGGTCACGCAGTAGTCGTAGCGGTCGCCGCTCGCAAACCCGTTGCGGATTGTGCGCAGCACCGATTCGAAGTCCGAATCGCGAGGCTTCGCGGGCATGTTCAACCACCGGCTGACGAGCGGGTCGGCAAAGGTGGAAAGAACGACGGCGCGGTCGTCCTCACGCATCTTGCGGAGGACGACCACGCCGTCGGTGAGCGTGGCGGGCGGCCTCATGCCGCCGACCTTACTCCCTAGCTGCGCGACCCTTCGCGCTCGCGGCGGGGACCGCCACGACCGCCGCCACGCGGGCCGCGATCCTCGCGGGGCTCACGCGGCGGGGCATCCTTCGCCCGCTCGATGAGCTCCTCGGGGCTGACCAGCTTGTCGCCCTCGTGCTTCTGCACGAGCTTGAGGCCGATCCGGCCACGTGCCTTGTCGACTTCCTGGACGACCACGTCGAGGATGTCGCCGCGTGCGATGACGTCTTCGATGTGGTTGACGCGACCCGGCCCGACGTTCGAGACGTGGAGCAGGCCGTCGGTGCCCTTCTTCAACTCGACGAACGCGCCGAAGTCGGTCGTCTTGACGACGCGACCCGTGTACGTGTCTCCGACCTCGGGCTCCTTGGTGAGGTTGCGGATCGCCTCGATCGCAGCGTCGCCCTTGGTGCCTTCGGTGGCGTACACGAGGATCGTCCCGTCCTCTTCGATGTCGATCTGCACCTCGTACTCGGCCTCGAGCGAGCGGATCGTCTCGCCGCCCTTGCCGATCACCATCCCGATGAACTCGGGGTTGATCTGGATCGTCGAGATCCGCGGTGCGTGCTCGGCGAGCGCCGCGCGCGGAGCCGAGATCGCCTGGTTCATCTTGGCAAGGATCGCGATACGAGCGTCCTTCGCCTGGGCGAGGGCCTGCTGCATGATCTCGCGGCTGACACCGGTGATCTTGATGTCCATCTGCAGGGCCGTGATCCCCTCCTGCGTGCCGGCGACCTTGAAGTCCATGTCGCCCAGGTGGTCCTCCGCGCCCTGGATGTCGGTGAGGATCTCGTACTCGTCGCCTTCCTTGACGAGGCCCATCGCGATGCCGGAGACGGGAGCCGTGATCGGCACACCCGCGTCCATCAACGCGAGGGTCGAGCCGCAGACCGAGCCCATCGACGACGAGCCGTTCGACTCGAGCGTCTCGGAGACGATGCGGATCGTGTACGGGAACTGCTCCGTGGTCGGGAGCACGGCCTCGAGCGCCCGTTGAGCGAGTGCGCCGTGGCCGATGTCGCGCCGCTTGGGCGAGCCCATGCGACCCGTCTCCCCCACCGAATAGGGCGGGAAGTTGTAGTGGTGCATGTAGCGCCGGTCACGCTCGAGGGACAGGTCGTCGATGCGCTGACCTTCGTTCGCGGTGCCGAGGGTGAGCAGCGACATGATCTGCGTCTGCCCGCGGGTGAAGAGGCCCGAGCCGTGCGTGCGCGGCATGACCCCGACCTCGATCTCGATCGGGCGGATCTCCGTCGCGCTGCGGCCGTCGGGCCGGCGCTTGTCGACGGCGATCTTCTGG